>JAAYRS010000098.1 GCA_012518645.1 Bacillota bacterium | reverse complement strand
CGCCGCCTCCTGCCCCACCCTAAATTCCCTTTCCTTCTCCGCTATTTCCGTGGTCAGCCAGTTGATTTCCGCTTCCAATTTTTCTAACTTCCGCAATTTCCCTACCTCCTTGGCAAAATTATGCTATACTTGGGTCAAGGTTATATTTTCTGTGTCCGCCTCTCGTGGGCGGCTTTTTTTATACTCCGCTAAAAAAGTTACATTCTCTGGCATGCCTGCCGCCAACCAGGCTTTAAAGTCCCGATTTCTCCCGGTGAATTTTGCCACTATCCGCATTTCTATACCTCCCCTCTAAAAATGCTACCTTATCGGCTAAAACGTCATAAAAAACGAATAAATCATCACCGCTGCTGTCCTTGATTAAAGTCCCGCCCGGCAGTATCGGGAAGGGCTTAATCTCTAGACAGTCAGGGCAAAACCGCTCCCCTATCCATTTTCTAACCTTTTGCTCGCTGGTAACCATATCCTTACACCTCCAGAGGTTTTTTGTGGCTGTCGTTTAGCCGCTCCCCGCATTTCGCGCAGGTCCAGGGTCCCGTTCTAGCCGAATACCATTCGGACCCGCACTTGGGGCACTTGCGGCGGATCATGGTACCATCTCCTTTTTGTTTTCAATTAGGCTTTGGACCATTTGTTCAGATATCCCCCTCAACAACACACTGGTTGGTATAGCAATGCTTTTTGTTATATAACCCTTATTTTGGGCAACAACCCCGGGATAACTTTTGCTCCATAATTTTCGATTTTTTATCCACGCCCTTTTCAACAATAGTGTAGGGAGCAGGTACAATTTTCGGGCTGGCATAACGGCGTACACAATGTAGTCACATTTACAGGTATACAACCAACCCCTCTTCCTTTGTTCCCACACACTCCACAGCTCCAATAAAATATCCCCGTAGTCTTTGCGCCGCTTCTTTTCATCGATTGAAATTTTGTATCCGCTTTTGAAATGTAGCACCTTATCAATACCTTTTCGTTGCCTTTCCATATCTTCCACGAATTCAACTCTGGCCAAGCCCGGAAATGCCCTGTAGTAGAACCTGTCAAACATTTCATTTTCCCGCTCATTAAGTGAATATTCAAGATCTAGCTGAAAATCACACCTCATTACCCCAGGCCCCCCACCCTGGCCGCGCTTCCCGGGCAAATAATTCTATCTTTTTTGCATCCGGAAACATTTGTTCTAGCATCTTGTGCACCACTTCCGGCTTCTTGCTATGCTTGCCCCTTTTTTGCCGAAACACTGAGGGAAAACGGTTGGTTGGCTCTGGGGTTTTGAACTTGCCCTTAACACCCACCAAGAGTAATTCATGTTGCCCCCTAAACCAATAGCCCATGCCGATAATCTCCTTGTCCCAAATAGCGCAGGTTTTGTAGGTGAAACCCCAGGCATTAAGAACCTGCAGTGCTTCTTCAAGCTTGGGGGCTGTGGACCACAGAAACAGAACCGCATTGTCCGCCACCGGTATATCCAGGGTTTTTATCTGCTCCAGGTCCATTGTGGGATACTGGTTTTCAATGGCCCGCATACTAGTTTCCGAAAACTCATATCGCCAGGGCGGATCGGCCAAAATAATTTCATACTGTCCCTCGGGCAGTTCCGGGGGGGGAATTTCTTCTTTTTGGGTCATTCTTTTGTAGGCGGAATGTATGGTGGCAAACCCCTTCCCTATCCTGTCGGCCAAATCTTTTGCCTTTTCGTCGCCTTCTTCAGCCGTGTCCAATATCCGGGTAATAGTTTCTTTCTGTTTTTCACTGGTTCCAAATATGGGGGCCGGTGGCCGTTCTCTTTTGGCCGGGTACTCTTTACCGTCGATGCCGATAACTGTAACGGGCTGATTAGGTGGTGCATTTGCACCACCTGTTTCCGGCAACCAACGAATAATTGTCGAGTGTTCCACCCCTAACACCCCGGCAATTCTTCTGTAACTCCAGCCCCGCTGCCGGAGTTCCTTTGCTTTTTCTTGCCTCTGCTCCCGGGTTAAGTGGCGCCGATTGCAATTTAGCCGGATTGCATGTTCAATCTTTTCACCCTCCGTCATTCCCCGGCGTACCAAGTATGGAAAATCCTTTATACCTAATTCCTTGCAAGCCCGGGCCCTATGGTAGCCATCAAGAATGTTGCCTTCCTCATCGTATTCAATTGGCACCAATACACCATTTTCAGCTATGTCGGATTTCAAGGCCCGATACTCCTCTTCAGATAGTAGCGGCATTACTTGATATTTCACGATTTGTACCCCCTCAACACAAAAAACACACTATACTGCACACCTTCGGTGGGGATGGCTAGCTTTACCCGGGCCTCCCCCTCCCCTTACATTGCACTGTGTTTGCTATAAATCGTATTGCTCACCTTGACTGGTAACCCAAACTTG
>JAAYRS010000097.1 GCA_012518645.1 Bacillota bacterium | reverse complement strand
GGCCATTAAAGAGGCAATCTGATCGATAAGATCATAGTTAATATATTTCAGCTCTTCTCCCAGATATTCTTCAACTGTAACCGCGTAAACGGCATTCCCAATTTCAAAAAGTGAGCAGTGCCTTTGTTTGCACTTCAAGCGCCTAGGTGTGTTTATCCCGTTTTTTCTCATTTGCTCGGAAAAGATGCTTTGTTCTTCGATTAATGCTTGGGAGTGTTCTTTTTCCAAGACAAATTTTAGGATATAAATTTCTTCATTGTCCATCTCCGCTCTAACAATCACTTTTGCGCGCGGTTCACTGCCTTCTTCATAATACTCTATTATGTAGACTGCTTTTTTAACTGAACCTAGAACCTTGTAATTTGCCAGTACCTCAGAGATATGCTTTAACCTAACTTTCATAAAATTTCTCCAACAATCCCGCTTAGACTAAGGATCCACTAAGTACTTTTCCGATCTTTACAGTTCATATACTAAAACACCTAAGTTCCCCAAGGGTAATTCCTGCAGAACGAGGCCGTTTTGAAAGACACAACATCCGCCCTTGGCCCGCTGATCTTCTTTCACGTAGCTGTTAACCATCAGCACCGGTCCCGATATACCCTGCACTTGGCGGGCGTATGCTTCTTTTTCCCCGCTTTCCCATTTTTCCAGTGAATAGTCCAGGTAGTTTGGCCACAGCAGACAGTCTATCTCCAACTGGCCCGCAGCCCTGATGTTCGCCTCAGCCCACAAATCACCGCAAATAGCTGCGGCAAAGCGCCGGCCCTTGTAGGTGAAGGTGGAAAACTGAGTGCCTTCTCGATAATTGCTGCCCGCTTTAGGTTCTTTCCAACCCGGAGATAATCTGCGATAGTTGTTTAGAATACTGCCTTGGTGGGAAATAACGAGGTTGCTGCAATAAATGGTTTCCCTCTCTTTTTCAAAATATCCGCAGGAAAGGGCGATTTCGTGCTGCCTAGCCAATCTTTTCAGAAAAACGACAACCTCATCATCTTGGGATTTGGCCCGCCGTAGATCTTCTGCATAATCCCAAGTTAACCCTTGAAAACCCTGCAAAAAAGATTCCCCAAAACAGATTAAATCTAAGCCCTTTTGACTGCACTCGATTAATCTTTTTTCTATTTGCCGACAGTTAAATTTGATGTCTCCATCTATAAACTCTTCTGAAACAAGGCCTATTTTCATCCGCTTACCCCCCCGAGTTGTTATTCGATCCTGAAATACCATTCCAGTAAGTCACTGTATTTCCCCCGAAAATGATAGATGTCCTTTTCTTTAATTTCGCCTGCGCAGTTTAAACCTAAGTGTTTTAAAATCCCCTGAGATTTTATGTTATTCTTATTTACATAGGCCTCCACCCAGCAGATCCCGGAAGGAAGGGTGGAAATCAAAAAACTGTACAAAGCCCTGAAAACCCCTTTGCCCTGCCATGGGGAAATGATTTGGATTTCTTCCATTACAAATCTATTATCATTGGTGTAGTATTGGAAGAACCCGATTAATTTAGTCTCAGATAAAATAAGGATGATTTTTCTTTCCTCCCGCTGAAGCCCTCGTGAGCTTGTCCTAGATGCCGTGGAATTTGAGTGACGTAATATTACGCTGTTTCACTCTCTTTTGCTTCGCCGTCCGGTAGAGAAGTTAACCGGTTTATCTCGGCAATCAAAATTCCTACGGAGCGAT
>JAAYRS010000014.1 GCA_012518645.1 Bacillota bacterium | reverse complement strand
CGCCGAGAAACGGCTTGCACAACTTCCTCCGGGGGCCGAAAATCCATATCAGCGATCCACATGGGGATTAAATTGTTTTCACCGAATAATTCCAAAACATCGTCCCACTTTTTAGAACAAGTATTGCGGCGATCAATAAAGTGATCAAATTGACAGGACAATTTTATACCTCCCTGCTAACTCCTGTTTTTCGGGCCATTTTCCGGACCGCCGCCGCCACTGCCCGGGCAACTTGAGGCTCAAAGGCGGAAGGGATGATCAAGTCAGGCCTCGGTTCGGCGATTAGATTGGCAATGGCCTTGGCAGCCGCTATTTTCATTTCATCGTTGATATCCGCGGCCCGCACATCAAGGGCTCCGCGGAAAATGCCAGGAAAGCCCAGCACATTATTAATTTGATTGGGGTAATCGGATCTTCCAGTGGCTATAATGGCCGCCCCGGCTTCTTTCGCTAACTCCACTCTAATCTCCGGTTCCGGGTTAGCCAAAGCCATCACAATAGGCTGATCATTCATGCCCTTGATCATCTCCGGGGACAGCACATTGGCGGCCGAGACGCCAATAAATACATCGGCACCGCTTAACGCTTCTGCTAAAGAGAGTTTTTTACCCCCGGGATTTGTTCTTCGGGCAATTTTTTCCTTTTGGGCGCTGTTGGCGGGATCCCCGGGGAGCAAAAGCCCTTTCCGCCCGCAGGGCAGGATGTTTTCGTAACCGTCTTTCTTTAGCAAGTTAACTATGGCCACCCCGGCAGCACCGATTCCGTTGACGACTATTACAGCTCTTTTATCCTTTTTTACAAGTTTTAAGGCGTTAATTAAGCCGGCTAAGGTCACTACGGCGGTACCGTGCTGATCATCGTGAAAGACAAACATGTCTGTTTCTTTTTTTAGCCGTTCTTCAATTTCAAAACAGCGGGGGGCCGAGATATCTTCCAGATTGACCCCGGAAATTGTAGGTTCCAGGGCTTTCACAATTTGGACAATCTCTTCAACATCTTGGGTGTTTAGACAAAGCGGGATGGCATCAACGTTGCCAAACTCCTTAAAAAGAACCGCTTTCCCTTCCATAACCGGAAGGGCTGCTTGGGGCCCAATGTTTCCTAAACCTAAAACTGCGGAACCATCGGAGACGATGGCAATTGTATTGCTCTTCCAAGTATATTCCCAAGCTAAGCCGGGATCTTCGGCTATTGCCCGGCAGGGTTCGGCGACCCCCGGTGAGTAGGCGATGCTAAGATCTTCCGCTGTTTCAACCGGGGCTTTTGCGGCTAAAGTAATTTTGCCCCGCCACTGACGATGTTTTTGCAAGGATTTTTCGTAAATATTTATCGCCAGCACCTCCGTTTCTGCTTATTTTTGAAAATATTGGCGGCTCAGTCCGTTTTCTTTTTCGGAAGGGGCTTTAATTCCTGGTTTAAGGAAAATCCGCTTTGGCCTTCGCCCTTCTTTTTGACTTGTAATTTTTCCCGGAGATCTTGCAAAAAAATTCCCGCCTCCAGCATTTCGGATTGGGCAGGCCAATGATCTCCATGGAGGACCCTATCGCGCAGGCGGCGGATCTGTTCCAGTTTGTTTCTGGTTTCCGGGTCGAAATCATTTTCCGATGCCGAGGCCTCTTTTAAAAGGCCTCTTGTTTCTTTTTTAAACGCAATCCACTGGCGCATAAACCAATCTAAACCCTGTTCATCGGAAAAATAAGAGAGGGTTTCTTGGATGGTGCTGAAAGGATCTACCCGTCCTACGGTAAGCCGAGCTTGATTATAGGCTTGGTAATTGTCCGGGTTTTGCTGCAGGATGTGATCAATAATCTGCCGGGCTATGGGTTCTCTTTTCGAATTGAGCTTGCATTTTTCCAGGATGGGCTTTAAGTTCGGTATAGAATTAAGCTCAATCTTGCGGAGGAAGTGGAATAAAACATCTGTTCTGCCAATAAAGGGCTCCGAAGTTTCTCCGGACGCAGCGGCCTTAGAGTAATCGTAAAGGAAGGAAGATAGTTCGTAATGGTTGGAAAAAGGCTGAAGTTCCGTATTAATCCGCCTTTTCACAGCTCTTTGCAAGCGTTCTAAAGCAATTTCCCCTGCATGCATCAGACCGTTTAGCTCGTCTAAAATAGCGTATTCATCCTGAGAAAGTAAGCCCCGCCTTGATTTGTAAACCAAATCGTGTTCAACTTCGGCCCAAGCATGCATTAAAACTGAACCAACTTGGACTTCAATTACATGGTCAGCTAAGTGCTCTTCTTCGGAAGAGAGCCCCTCGATTTTTAGTTTAAGCCGGTAGTGGCGGGCAGCATACCCGGAAAACCGCTTGGGATAAGGTGTTCGATTGTTAGGCCGGGGAAAATCTTTGACTGCCTCCACCTCAAACGTGTTCCGGACGAAGGAGTCAACCTCCTCCTTATCCTTGGGGAAGTAAAGTGCGATGCGCACACCCGCCAAGTCTAAAATATCGTCATAGATGTCCGCGACCGTTTGATAGTTTTTTCTTTTGGCACGGCTTTCCACTTTGGCGGCTAAGCTGTCTAAGCGTTTAGCCCGATAGGTAACCAAAGCCCGCAGCCCTCTCCGCTTTAAACCTCTTTCACATTGATGGGCACAGATTTTAGCCAATTTCTCATAACGCTCCGCATCTCTCTTATAATCTTCTAAGAACTCTTGGATCACAGACATGGAATTCTCCTGTCTTTTTGAATTTCCCTTAGAACCCTTTAAAGAAAATTAAACTGCCATAGAATCCAAACGATACTGCCCATAGAAAGGGTCAAGAGAGAATAATAAATCCTCTGCCAAAGGCTGCCCCGCTTTTTTATCCAGGAATAGACCGCGGTTAAAGACACGATCAGAGCCAGCCCTAATAAAGCCTTCGCCAAATGGAAGACGGGATTTAGGGTAGAGGGGGGTTCTACCAGGACCCTGGGAAGCCCTAGGCCGGGATGAAGGTCCAAAACAGAACGCAGAAAAAGGGTAATCATAGTAAAAAAGCCGATGATAAACAGGGAAGCGAAGATTTTAGGTACGGCAAAGGGACGCCCTTGCCCTTTCTTTTTGAATAAGCGCCGAGTCCAGCCTAATAGGGCCAATAGCATGAGAAGAGAAGAAAGAAAAAGAACTAGGCTGACAAAAACCGGCGTTCGATACCAAGGAATTCGCACTAAAGTAACGGGGCCCGGCAGGTGGATTTTCATGAGGCGCCCGTTTTCATAGGCGGCCGCTATTTTCCAATCGTCAGGGGGGAGGCTTTGGAAAAGCCCTGTCCCGATGACTCCGAAACGTACCAAATTACCGCCTTTGCTAAGGGTTAAATAACCGTCCTCATCTATTCCCGTTTGAACATTGTCCAGCAGCGGGATCACTGCTTCCCATTTGGTGTAGTTGCTGCGCGTGGATTGAAAAGTTCCTAAATAATTTTTTTTATTGCCGGGTAAGATTGGTTTAGGAACGAGTTTCGGTTCGTCTTCCGGAGGGAAATAGCGGTTCATGAACTGTTGAAAGACAAATCCCCGGGCCGGGGCCGCACCGGCAGAATTATAAGCAACATATAACCCTACTTGCTGTTGGGGGAGCAAATATAAGCCCGTATGGAACAACCCCGTATCTCCGCCGTGGGAGAGGATCCGATATCCGTTCACTTCGTCTTCTATAAATCCGTAAGCCATCCCCGGGATTTGGGGATGGCTGCTGAAATGCTGCTCTTGCATTAGACTGGCGGTTTTTTCTTGGAGAATACGCTCTTCCCCGAATGCGCCAAGCTGAAGGTGGGCGATCATCAGGCGAGCCATATCCCTAGTGGAGCTGGTTAAGGCACCGGCAGGGGAAGACTGAACTAACTCGAACCGGCCCGGTTGATATCTGCCGTTTTGAAAAAGGTACCCCTTGCTCATGGCGGGACTTAATTCTGTCGGCAGAGGCTGGCTAAAGGTGCTGTCAACCATCTGCAGCGGTTCAAAAATGTTTTCTTTCACGTAAGCGGCAAAGGGTTGGCCGCTGACGAGTTCCACGATATAAGCGGCGAGGGATGCCCCGTAATTGGAATAAGCCATAATAGTACCGGGAGGAAAAACCCTCTTTGGTAGGCTTTCGGGAAGGTATTCTCCCAGCGGTTTGAGTTCCTCCGGTTCAGTTACAAAGACTTGGCTTAGCACTTCTTCCAACCCGGCGGTGTGGGTCAATAAATGATGTAGGGTGATCGGCGGGGCTTCCTGCCCGTTAGCTAATTTGGCGGGGATATTAAAATCTAAGTAGGTGTTAATGTCACTATAAAGGTCTAGCAGGCCCTGTTCCTCCAACTGAAGAACAGCTGTCCAGACCAATATTTTTGAATTAGAGCCCGGGCGGTGCAGAGTTGTTTCGGGATCAAAAGGTTGTTTGGTTTTCAGATCAGCGTACCCGTAGCCTTTGCTGAAAATAATTTCACCTTGTTTCACCAAAGCAACAGAGGCCCCGGGAACCCGGTACTGATCCATCTGAATGGCAAAGATACCATCAAAAAATGCCTCTAGGTCTGCCGTGTTCTCCAGCTTGGCTCCTTGGGCGCCAAAAGCCAAAAAAAGAAAAACGAAAACCGTGAAAAAAAAGGAAATAAACTTTTGACCCCGGCAATTCACAATAAACCACCTCTTTGCCTTTGTTCGTTATCATTAGCAAACTTCTCCAATAGACAAGAGGGTTCCTTCTTTCAGGCAGAGAATATGTCCGCAGGGTTTACCAGTCAGCCCGGTTTGGCAATCCAGGCGGTAAAAGCGAAACGGACCAGGAACATTAGGAATAAGGGCACAGGATAAAACCAAGGGATATGGCTAAACCCCCGCTTCTTTTACAACTTGGCTAAAGGCAGCGGCCAAAGAGGCCCTGGCAGCCAAATAAGCGTAGCTTAAGAAGACATTTTCGGGCCAGAAATAAAGATAGAAAACTACGATTAACACCCAAGCTTAAGGAAGCCAAAAACATTTGCCCGCAGCAGTTAAAAATCCAGAGGTTTTGATATTCCACTAAGCTAAACAAATCCTGGAAAAGGAAGGTGAAGGCCACATCTACTAAACCCCCCGGGACAATGCCGTAAGGAAGCAGGATGCGCAGGGTTTTTCGGGGGACGGTAATTAACAAGAACAGGGCCAAAACGAAAATCAAAATTGGGTAGAGTAATATTTGCATGTTAAACAGAAGACGTCCTCCTTAACTTTTGCTGCTAATAGCATATCCGAAAATATATTTTAGTTGCTGCAGGGTAAAAGTTGAAGAAAAATGGAGAGCCAAGAGGAGTCGCTATTTTTCCCTAGAATTGGATCAACGAGAGGTGATGGCATTGTTTAAATTTATTACAAAAGATGTCTGGGTCGGCAATAGGGTTATGCAGTTTAAGATGGTGGATCATCCGGGCGCGGCCGCAACATTGGTGGTCCGGGACGGAAAGGTTTTATTAGTAGAGCAGTATCGTCCCGCCGCGGGCAGAAATATGCTGGAATTGCCGGCAGGGACAGTAGATCATGCCGAGGGGCCTTTGAAATGTGCCCAGAGGGAATTGCAGGAGGAAACAGGTTATTCAGCTCAAACTTGGGAACATATCGGTCATTTGTATCCTACTCCCGGTTATACTAATGAGGTCCTTCATCTTTATTTGGCCGGCGATCTAATCAAGGGGGAACAGCGTCTGGGGGAAGGCGAAGATATTAACGTTAGGTGGGTTTCCCTCCGGGATGTGCTGAATAAGATCGACGCGGGAAAAATTAACGATGCAAAAACAATTATAGCCGTTTTCAAATACATCCGTAAATTCGGGCTTGGTCAAGATTCAAATTTCGGATCTTGATCAGGTTCTAAGTGGATATCTACTTGGGTTACAGTAGGGTATTCCCGGCGGATTTTTTCTCGAACCAAATGGCAAAGGTCGTGCCCTGCGGAAACATTCATTTTAGCGGGGACGGTAATGGTGCAGTTTACGTGGTGTTCTGCACCATATTTGTGTACTTTAAGATTTCGCAGTGAGGAGACTTTGGGCACCGAAAGCACAATAGCTTTTATTTTATCTAAAATCTCTGGTTCTACTTGGGCGTTCATGAGTTCATCAATAACGGTGAAAACCATATCCCAACCTACCTTAATTAGGATGATCGCAACTACAATGGCCATTAGAGGATCAAAGACGGGATAGCCTAAGCGGGCTAAAAAAACCCCCGCCAGGGCCGCGACGGAAGAAAGGGCATCGGAACGATGATGCCAGGCATCAGCGATTAAGGCCGGGCTGTCTATCTTCCTGCCGATGCGGTAGGAGTACTGATACATTGCTTCTTTTACGGCGATACTAAGCAGAGAAACCCAGAAAGCACTGATCTTAGGAGTGTGAAAATCGCGGGCCAGGATTGCTTTGACGGCGGAAAAAGCAAAATTTATGCCAATGAGCACCAAGATTAGGGCAATTACTTTGGCCACAACAGTTTCAGCCCGGCTGTGCCCATAAGGGTGTTTTTCATCCGGGGGCTGCCGGGAGACGTGGAGCCCTAAAAGTACTAAGATTGTAGACAATGCATCCGAGCCGGAATGGGCTGCATCTGAAAGCACAACTAGGCTCCCGGAAAGTACACCCACAACCGCTTTTACTGTGGCCAAAATCAGATTGGCTCCTAAGGTGATCCAGGCGGCATTTGACCCGATTCGGTGTCTTTTTCTCATGAAATCTCCTTTCTTTCTAAGCGGGCCAGAGCAGCCTAAGGATCATCTGCTGGTTAAAATTAGCCTGGGCTGTCATGGCCAAGGCTGCTTGCATACGAATTTGGGCTTGAACTAAATTCAGGATTTCCCGGGCAATGTCGGCATCGCCGACGCGGGATTCGGCTGCTGTTAAATTTAGGGCGGTGTTCTCCAGGTTATTCACGGTGTGTTCTAAACCCCGGGTTTTGGCCCCCAGATAAGCCCTCTGCGCTGACACTGCGCCTATGGCAGAATCAACGGCCGCTATGGCTTGATCCGCTTCTTCTCTGGTTGCAACGGAAATGGGATTCCCTTCTGCATCGTTCAGGCCCAGGCCGGCGCTGCTCATATCTTTCAAGTCAATAGCGGTGTTTTGGCCGGCATTAGCTCCGATCTGCAAAATTAAAGATTTTTTGCTGCCGTCTAGAAGGGGGATAGTGTTGAAATTAGTGTTGGCGGCAATCTCATCCACAACTTTAATTAGTTCCGAAAACTCCATCTGCAAAGCTTGGCGATCACTTGGGGAAAGGGTATCTGCGGCAGCATAAACAGCAATTTCCCTTAACCGATGCAGGACGGCCTGGCTTTCCCCTAGTGCACCATCAGCGGTATTTAAAAGAGAAATCCCATCCTGGGCGTTGCGGGAGGCCTGTTTTAACCCCCGAATCTGGGCCCGCATTCTCTCGGAAATAGCTAGACCGGCCGGATCATCCGCAGCGCGATTAATTCGCCTGCCCGATGCAATTCTCTCTAAAGCACGGGCAAATTCCGTCTGGGCCATGCGAAAGTAACGGATGGCTCTTAAACCCATCAAGTAAAAGCCGTGCACTTTTTCCCCTCCCCTTTACATTATATTTCGACTAAAACGGAAAAATCCTTTAATCAACTATCTAGGGCCCTTTCGATTAGGGCCCGTTTTTAGCGCCAAATTTTTCCCGAATTTTTTTGGTAAAAGTATTGACTTTCCGGTCTGGACTGGATACAATACATGTGTTTAGTAGATCTAAACCAAAAGTTTAGCAACATGAAACACCACGGGAGGCATAGTTTGTGAAAATAGGGGAAAAGATTAAGCGCTTGCGCATACAGCACAATTTGACCCAAGAGGAATTGGCCGATCGCTGTGAATTATCTAAAGGATTTATTTCTCAGGTGGAACGAGAGCTAACATCACCTTCCATAGCCACTTTAGTCGATATTCTCGAGTCTTTGGGCACTACCCTGCCCGATTTTTTCAAGGATGAAGTGCCGGAAAAAATTGTTTTTACTTCTGGTGATG
>JAAYRS010000096.1 GCA_012518645.1 Bacillota bacterium | reverse complement strand
CGGTTCCCGCCGGCATGAAAACAGGGAGGAGCGCTTTCGCCGCTTAGCCCAAGTTGTCAAGGAGACTATGGAACGGGGAGGCAACCTCTTAATTCCCGCTTTCGCCGTGGGCCGTACCCAAGATATGCTGTACGCCCTCCGTGTTTTGCAGGATCAAGGGGCCATTCCCCCCTTAAAAATTTATATCGACAGCCCCCTGGCCGTTGCTGCCACCAAAGTGTTTCAAAAGCATGCCCAAGTCTTCGATTACAAGACCAGGAGCATGTTGGGGGAAGGGCGCTCCCCCTTCGAATCCCCGGATGTGCACTATACGGAAAGTGTCCAGGAATCCATCCGCCTTAACTCCGTCAGTGGAGGGTTGGTAATAATTTCCGCCAGCGGCATGGCAGATGCCGGGCGCATTAAACACCACCTCCGCCATAATTTATGGCGGCCGGAAGCAGGGGTTCTTTTTATCGGCCATCAAGCCCAAGGCACTCTAGGCCGGCGCCTCCAGGACGGGGCTCAGGAAGTCCGGATCCACGGGGAGCCGGTTCGGGTTAAGGCATCTGTATACACCATCACGGGGTTTTCTGCCCACGGCGATCAAAAGGCTTTGTTAAGGTGGTTGAAGCGGTTTCGCTATCTGGAACAAGTTTTTGTCACCCACGGCGACTATGAAAGCTGCCACTTTTTTGCCAACGAAATTCGCCAAAAGCTGGACTTGCCTGCTATCGTCCCTAAACTGGATGAAATTTTCGATTTAAGCGATTCCAAAATTATCAGTGTTTGGGAAGACCGTTTCCGCCAACTGTATGTGGAAGAAAACTTCTCCGGCGCGGTCCAGGTTTTGAAAGACCGCCGGATTTTGTTCCGGGGCTGTTATGGCCGGGCCCAGCGGACCTACGAGATTAAAAACGAAATGTCCACTAAATTCAATTTAGGTTCAGGCCGGGCGCTGATTGCTAAAGCAGGCCTCTATAACTTGGCTGCCCAAGGCAAAATCTCGCCCGATGATCTTCACATACTAAAGACTTGGCAGGAAATGGAGGAGAAGATTAGCGCCTTGACCCAGGGCCCCAGCAGGGACTTTTTGCAGCGGGAAATTCTGTCTAAAGCCAAGATGGAACAATCCGGCTATTATTACCTGGATCGGCTGCCGGCCCAAGCAGCGGTGGGCTACACCCGCAACGCGGCCGGAGAAGAAGTGGAAAACATCTACGCTCTTTTACAAAACGGGGCGGCCCCCCAGTTCTTTTCCACTGTTCATGATTTAAACCGTTTTTGGGAGGCTCTCTTTAGCGGCAAGCTGATGGGCTTAGATGCTGTAGAGGACTTTTTGCGGGATTACCGGGGGGATCATCTCCCTTCCGATTTTTATCAGGTCCTGGGCCAAGCCCCGGGAGCCAGGATGATCCTTGGCGGAAGCCCAAGCCGCTCCGTGCAGATCAGTGTTTTAAGCAATGGGGAGGAAGGAGTCCGCAGTGTTTACAATCAGCTAGTTGATTTAAGTTTGAGCGATTAATGGTGATGGAAAGATTGGTGATTTTCGTGGTTAAGCTGGGCAGTGATTGGGATCAGCTCTTGGCCGGCGAATTCCAAAAACCTTATTACCTTACTTTGAAACGGTTTTTGCGCCGGGAATACGCAGAAGAAATAATTTATCCCGAAACCCAAAACATTTTTGAAGCTCTAAAGCAAACACCTTATTCCCAAGCTAAAGTTGTGCTTTTAGGCCAGGATCCTTACCATGGGCCGGGGCAGGCCCACGGTTTAGCCTTTTCAGTGCCTTTTGGCGTCCCCCCGCCGCCTTCCCTGCGCAATGTTTTTATGGAGATTAAAAAGGATCTGGGGGTCCCCCTTCCGCACCATGGCTGCCTTCTTTCCTGGGCCCGGCAGGGGGTCTTGCTTTTGAACACCGTCCTTACGGTGCAGGCCGGCAAGGCAGGATCCCACCAGGGCCGGGGCTGGGAGATTTTTACCGAACAAATAATCAGGATTCTAAATCGCAGGGAAAAACCTCTTGTTTTCCTGCTTTGGGGCAGGCAGGCCCAAAGCAGGGGGCATTTGCTGACCAATCCCCGCCACTTAGTGCTGCGCGCGGCCCATCCCAGCCCGCTATCAGCTTTTCGAGGTTTTTTCGGCAGTGCTCATTTTTCCCAAGCCAACCGCTTTTTAGAAAGCAAGGGCCAGAGTGCCATTAACTGGGGCCTTCCGGAGGGCTGCCCATGAAAAGGGTTCTAGGGTTTTTAGTACTTATTTTAGCCCTTTTCGGCAGCGGCTGCCTGGGTTGGCTGGGAGTTGGGCCCGGAAGGGAGCCTAAATTGCTGCTGCGGCTGGAAGAGCCTTTTCCGGGGGAAACTGTGGAGATTTTTCTCCGTACAGAGGGGCAGGAATACCTGTTGGTTTTAAAAGAGGAAAGGGAACAGGAGCTGACCTTGGAAGCGGGCCTGTGGAAAATCGAGGCCCAAGCCAGGGACAGCCAAGGCCGCTTAATTGGTTTCAGCGGAGAATACCCTCTGCATATAGAGAAAAAAACACATCTTTTGGAATTGGGGATCGAACTTGTTGATCCTCGGCCCGCCCTGCCCCAAGCCGTTGATTTGCAGGCCCGCTGGGAGCAGGAAGGTGTTTTGCTCAGCTGGGCAAACAAAGAAAAACAGGGACAGTGGGAGGTCTGGAGGCGCCGCCTGGAAAGCCGGCTGTGGAAAAAGATTGCCGTCCTTCCCGCCGAACAGGCCAGTTTTTCTGATACTGCCATCAGCACTGGTTCCGCTTATGAATATGCTCTTCGTTATCTGGATGAAGAATCTGCTCCAGGCCCCTTGGGGCCCGAAGCAGCCACCAGCAGGGGCACTTTGAAGATCAGCTGGGAGTTCAAGCACGATTATTCTTTTTTGCCGCAGGAGCCGGCACCAAGGAGCCTGCGGATTTGGAGCAGTCTTGGGCCTAAATCCGGCTTTCAAGATTATATTGCTTATTTTCAAACGGAGCCGGCTTATGAGCGCAGGGAAGATCTTTTAAAGGAAGCGGGCTGGAAGATCAAAGCTGAGTTGACTTCCTTGGCGGCCGTTTTGGTAGAGCCCCTAAAAAAATCTGCTCCTCTCCGGCTAGAGGGCGATGGGTTCTATCTGGAACCGAATTGGGAGATTGCAGCGGAAGAAGCCCTTTTAGGTTTAAAATCTTCCTTCGCTTGGAACTTGGAGCTGATTAAACTGCCCCTGGCTTGGGAAATAAGCCAGGGCAGCCGCGGCTTGCCCATTGCTCTTTTAGATTCGGGCCTGGATCCAAATTTCTCCGGGGCCGCGGTTTACCCCGGCTATAATTTCGTGCAAGGGAATAGGGACACCGCAGATGATAACGGGCACGGCACACAAGTAGCGGGGATTTTAAAGCAAGTGGTGCCCCGGCTGGGCATTATTCCAGTAAAAGTGCTGGATGAAAAAGGCAGCGGGAATGTTTTTGATCTGGCTGCGGGGCTTTTGTTTGCCGCCGGCCTCCACGATCAGCTTTACAATCCTTATCCGGCCGCAGTGATCAACCTCTCCTTGGGGCAGTTTAATTCCAGCACTATTTTAAGGGGGGCGATCCGGCATATAGCGGAAAAGACCGCAGCGCTCCTCGTTGCCGCGGCCGGAAATTATGATCGGCCCGAGGTTCTTTACCCTGCGGCGTACCCCGAAGTGATCGCTGTGGGCGCCATAGCACCCGCAGCCGGTCTTCCCCGGCGGGCTGATTATTCTAATTTTGGTTCCGGCCTGGATCTTACGGCTCCCGGGGGAAGCCGGGAGTTTCCCTTGGAAAGCCCGGGCTTGCCGG
>JAAYRS010000095.1 GCA_012518645.1 Bacillota bacterium | reverse complement strand
GAGATACTAGAAGTAACGTGTTTAGCCTTTGAAAATGGGGAAAGGAGCCCAAATATGCAGCACTATTATAATTATCAATCTCCCATCGGTAATCTACTTTTGAGGGAAGAAGACGGTGTACTGACTTTGGCGGCTTTCAACGAGGAGGGCTATCAGCTGGATTCTGTTCCGACGCCTTTTTTATTGGAAGTGGCTAAGCAGCTTAAAGAGTATTTTGCCGGAGCTAGACAGGAATTCGATCTTGATCTAAAACCCAAAGGTACTGATTTTCAAAAGCGCGTTTGGGAGGCACTTTTGACTGTGCCTTACGGGGAAACCATCAGTTATAAGCAAGTTGCGGAGCGAATCGGCAAGCCAAGAGCGTACCGAGCGGTGGGGCTGGCAAACAATCGAAATCCCATCGCTATTATTATCCCTTGCCACCGAGTAATCGGTGCTGACGGAAAGCTAGTTGGCTACGGCGGGGGTTTGGAGACTAAGAGGTTTCTTTTAGATTTAGAAAAAAGGCCCTAAAAAGAAACAAACGAAAAAAGCCGCGGTTTTATAATTAGTTACCGTAAAGATTTGAACCAAATTAGTTCCTGCTGCGACTATAAGGGCGAAGGGGTTGAGGCTTGTGAGCTCGTCAGTCCGGTAAAGATCGGCCGACATACGGAATACTCGCATCTGCAAGGTCCCGCCAGAAAAATCAGATAGATTCCGCTGCTTTTAAAAGGCGTCATTAAGGATAGACCCCCCTTTGTGTGTGGTCAATAAGCCTTACTGCCCATGATGCGCGTTCTTTCCTCCTCAATAAATGTTTTGATCCAAGCACTCTCGGACTGAGTTTTGAGACTTTCTTCCCCCACAAGTGATTCCTCAGCATAGGTATCAAACTCCAGTTGTTTTCTTTTGAGCATCTCGTTCATTTTTTCATCAACTGTGTTCGTGCAGAGCAAACGGTGTACTAATACATTGCGAATTTGGCCCATTCTGTAGGCCCGTGAAATCGCCTGCGTCTCTAGCGAAGGCTTAATTTGAGGTTCGCAAATAATGACCACACTGGCCGCCTGGATATTTAGGCCCATGCCGCCTGCTTGAATTTGGGAGACTAAGACTTTTTCGCTTAATCCCTCGCTAAATTGATCAATCAGGCGTTGGCGCCGGCCTGCCGGGGTACTGCCGGTAATAGGGCCTAAAGCCCTGTCCTTCAAAAGTTTGCAAACAAGCTCCAGGGTGCCGAGAAAAAAAGAAAAAACAAGCACTTTGTGCCCATTGGCCTGGGCTTCTGTGCAGATTTCTATTAATCGTTTGGCTTTACTGGAGCGGCGGGGGCCCGCATTCCAAGAAACGCGGCGCATGGCCATGAAATTGCCTGACATAACCGCTGAGTGATAGGCATGCAATTCCCTAGGTGTGGGTTCTAGCCAATCCTCAACCTCAATTAGTTCAGGCAATTCCCCCAGGACGTCATCGCGGAGGCGCCGTAAATAGACTGGGGCGATTTCCTGTTTGAATTTCTGCGTGCGATTCCGGCTGCTCATGGAGCGGAGCGTCTTGGCGATGTCCGGCCGCAGGCATTCCGTTAAGAAGCACATTTCACTCACCCTATTTTCCAAGGGGGTGCCGGTCATAAACAGAATACGGCTGGTCTTTTTGGCGACTTTCAGCGCTGCCGCGGTGCGTTGAGCTAGGGGATTTTTAATAAAGTGTGCTTCGTCAACAACGAGTGCTCCGAATTTGAAATCTAGAGCGTCACCTATTCTGACCACACTTTCGAAATTTGTGATACAAAGACCCCCTTCTTTTTTCCATTGTTCCAATTGCTGCTCCTTGTTCTGCCCGTGGACAATGGCGGCCCTGATCTTACTATGTTTTTCTGTTTCCCGTTTCCAGTTGATTAGGACACTAGCGGGGCAGATTACAATAAAATGTGTGTGGCCCTTTGCTGTTAAATCGGCGATAGCAGCCAGGGCTTGAATGGTCTTGCCAAGTCCCATTTCATCTCCAAGCATGGCCTTC
>JAAYRS010000013.1 GCA_012518645.1 Bacillota bacterium | reverse complement strand
TTTATTTGCCTCCTCACAAAGATTTGCTTAGAGGCTTATTTAAGGATGCTATGCGGTGACTCCTTTTCTTTTTTAGACTCTCGATTTTTAAGGTGCCGTTCTCTCGACTTTTATATTACCAAAAACAAGAGGTGGGAAAAAGCTCAAAAAGATTGCCGACGAGAAGCAGGTAGTTTTCTACAATAAAAAATATGCAGACAAGGCCAAGGCAGAGCGGGAAATGGTTATACAAAAGGCCAGGGACCTAATTGAACATCCGGCCAAATATACTAAATCCACATCCTACGGGGCAGCCAAGTATGTTAAAAACATTAAGTTCGACAAGAAGACTGGGGAGATCTTAGAAACTGCAAAAGACCACCTTTACCTGGATGAAGAACTGATGAGAGAACAAGAGAAGTACGATGGCTGCTATGCCATTGTCACCAGTGAATACAAAGAGACAGATGAGCGCATTATCAATATTTACAGAGATTTGTGGCGAATAGAAGAAGCGTTTAAGATAACTAAAACAGATCTTAGAACACGCCCAGTCTTTCTAACGCGCCACGACCGCATAAAATGCCACTTTCTAGTTTGTTTCATAGCTTTACTGATTCTACGGATACTCGAGTACCGGCTAAAAAACAAACATTCAAGTCACGTAATATTGCAGAGCTTAAGGAAAACAAACTGCAGCCATATTGAACAGAATTATTACCTATTTGACCATTACGACGATGTTTTAGCTGATCTTGGCGATAATTTGGGAATTGATTTTAGCAAGAAATATTTAACTTTAAAAGAGATAAAATATTGCGCAGCGGCCGCGAAAAGGACCCGATAACACTACAACTCTGGGATCAAAAAGAACAGCCTATAACCGCCTTCAGTACGGCGGTACAGGCTGTTTTTGTCTCGTTCAGCTTCGAAACTAAAGAGTCGAAATCAGCGGCAGTTAGCAGGAACTTCAGTAGAGAACAACGAATCAAGTAAAAGAATGGAAGAGGGGATAGTAGAAAACTGTTCGAAAGAAAAATATTGGCCTAGAGATAAGGTAGGATTTGACAAACCCGGAAGATAATTATATATTATTCGCGAACATTACTAATTGCTGGATACGATGAGGGGCAGGCTTTAATTGGGCACTTAGCTTGCTAGGAGTTAGTAGTGCAACCGGCCAGAGGATGCTTCGGGGCCGGTTTTTTAATTGGGGGGGGAGATCAATGTCTAAGCGCAAGCGCCTGGGTGACATTTTGCGGGACCAGGGTTTAATTTCAACGGACCAATTAGAAGCGGCCTTGGAAATGCAGCTCCAATCCGGAGAAAAACTGGGAGAAGCATTAATTGAATTGGGCTTTGTTTCCGCCGATATAGTTGCGGATGCACTAAGCGAACACTTAAATATTTCCCGCGTGGATTTTTCCCAGCTTTATTTAGCGGAAGAAGTGGTTAATCTTATCCCCGAATCTTTTATCAAGGCCAAATCTGTTTTACCCATCGGAATCGATGGTGAGGTTTTATCCGTGGCCATGGTTGATCCTTTGAATATCACAGTTATAGACGATTTAAGGAGAATGACCAAACTAATTATTAAGCCCATGATTGCCACTGCAGAAGAAATTTCCGGTGCTTTTCGCAGAACGCGCAGTATCACCCAAGACGCCCGGGAAGTCTTTGAGCGTTATCAAGTAGAAGAGAAAGAGCAGGTAGAAGAAAGGCAGTATCTTGGTGATGCCCCTGGAGTTAGGCTGGCAAATATGATTTTACAGCAGGCAGTGGCTGAAAAGGCCAGTGATGTTCACTTAGAGCCGGACGAAGAGGGAATGCGGGTCCGGATCCGCATTGACGGCCTGCTGCGGGAGATGATGGAAATTCCCAAGAGCCTAAGGGGAGACGTGAATTCCCGCATCAAAATTATGGCTAATTTAGATATTACGGAGCGGCGCCGGCCTCAAGACGGGCGCATCCAGATGAAAATAGATGATCAAGAGGTGGATATGCGGATCTCCAGCTTGCCCACAGTCCACGGTGAAAAAATAGTAGCCCGCATACTGCATAAATCTAAAGATCTAATTAGCTTGAACGATTTCGGATTTAGCCCGGAGAGCCAAAGGAAAATAGAGATGATGCTCCGGCCCAGCCAAGGTCTTGTCTTAGTGACAGGGCCTACCGGAAGCGGTAAATCCACAACTCTTTATGGGTTTTTAAACAGGCTTAATTCGCCCAAAAAAAATATTGTTACAGTAGAAGATCCTGTAGAATATCAGTTGGCGGGGGTGAATCAAGTTCAGGTGAACCCCAAGGCTGATTTAACCTTTGCAACGGGTCTGCGCGCGGTTCTGCGCCAGGACCCGGATGTAATTATGGTGGGTGAAATTAGAGATGAAGAAACGGCGGAGATTGCTGTTCGCTCAGCCCTCACCGGCCATCTGGTTTTGTCTACAGTACATACCAATAGTGCTGTTGCTACAATAACCCGTTTGATGAATATGCAGTTAGAACCCTATATTTTAAGTTCCACAATTATCGGGATCGTCGCTCAGCGCTTGGTGCGCACAATCTGTTCAGATTGCCGGGAGCAGGTAAGGTTTACCGATCGGGTGATGCTCAAATTCCTAGAATCTTTGGAGATAGAGCCGCCTCAATATGTATACCAAGGTAAAGGCTGCCCCTTCTGCGGGGAAACAGGGTATCGGGGCAGGACAGTAGTGGACGAAGTGCTCCTTTTTAATAAAGAGCTTCGTTCAGCGGTAGAACAAAGTGCGGCTGAAGCGGAATTAAGGGAAATTGCCCTCCGCTCGGGGATGGTCACTCTACAGGAAGCTGCTGCCCAAAAAATGATCTCCGGGATAACCACCGCAGCGGAAATAATTAGAACAGTATATAGTATTGAGATGGAAGGGGATGTTCCATGAAAGCAGTGGACGATCTCCATCAATTAATGGAGATTGCTGTCGATCAACAAGCATCGGACCTACATCTAACGGCGGGAATGCCCCCGGTTTTAAGAATTTTTGGTTCTGTCCGGGCGATTCAAGGGTTTGAGGCTTTAACACCTATGCTCGTTAGGCAGCTGGTTAACCCTCTTTTTACAGAGGAACGCCTCCAAGTTCTGAAAGCAGCCGGCGAAGTGGATTTTTCCTACGGAGTAAGGGGTTTAGGCCGTTTTCGCTGCAGTGTTTATCACCAGCGCGGTTCCCTTTCCATGGCTGTGCGGGTAATCAATTCCAGGATCCAGTCTTTCCAGGATTTGGGTTTGCCGGAGATCCTTCACGATCTCTGCCAACTCCGGGACGGCCTGGTTTTGGTAACCGGGCCGACAGGCAGCGGTAAATCTACAACCCTGGCCTCAATGATTGAGCTAATTAACCGAGAACGGAAAGGTGTGGTGATCACCTTAGAAGATCCCATAGAGTATCTGCATTCGCATAAAAATTGCTTAATTAACCAGAGGGAAATCGGCTCTGATACGAAATCTTTCGCCAGCGGGCTCCGCTCCGCCCTGCGGGCCGATCCGGATGTAATCTTATTGGGAGAAATGCGGGATTTGGAAACAATTGCAACAGCCCTAACTGCAGCGGAGACAGGGCATTTAGTTTTATCCACCCTTCATACCAGGGGGGCGGCCAAGACAATCGATCGCATCATCGATGCTTTTCCTCCCGATAATCAACAGCAAATCAGGGTTCAATTAAGTTCTGTCTTGGAAGGGGTTATTTCCCAGCAGCTTCTCCCGGAAAAACGGGGCCTGGGCATGGTGCCCGCAGTTGAAGTGATGCTGGGTACACCGGCTATCCGCAATATGATCAGGGAAGAAAAGATCCACCAAATCCCTTCCATGATCGAAACGGGCGCCCGTTTTGGGATGCAGACCATGAAAGCTTCCTTTGAAGAGCTGAGGCGAAAGGATTTGGTGGATCCTGCTTCCAATTTTTTCACTTCTCTCTATTAAGTCCGGGAGGGGTCGGTAATGAAAAATTTTGCTTACGAAGGGAGAACCAGAAGCGGCCGGCGAGTGCAGGGCTTTTTGAAGGCGGAGAATGAAGAAGTTGCCGCAACCAAGCTGCGCCGAGAAGGATATTACATAACCTCTCTGAAAGAAGCGGTTAGGCCGGCACCCTTCGGTTTTCAACGCAGGATTAGGCTTAAGGCCAAGAATTTAGCCCTTTTCTGCCGGCAGTTCGCCATTATGTTAGGGACGGGGCTGACCTTAGTTGAAAGCCTGGAGCTGTTAGAGGGGCAGGCCGTCAATCCCGCTTTTGCTGAAGTACTGGAAGAAATCAGGCTGGAAGTGGCCAGCGGTACGGCTTTTACCAAAGCTTTAGAAAGGCATCGCCGTGTTTTCCCCCACGTTTTTATTTACCTGGTGGAGGCGGGGGAAACAGCCGGTGCGCTCCCGGAGGTACTGGAGCGTTTAGCTCTATATTATGAACGTGAAGATGAACTGCGCAAAAAACTATCGGAAGCCTTGATGTACCCGGGGATTATAACGGCGGTTTCTTTACTAATGGTCATTGTGCTTTTATTTGTAGTTTTGCCTTTATTGGTAAAGAACTTTGCTGGCCTTGGAGTGGAAACACCCGCTTTGACTGTAAAGGTCTTGAACGTTAAAGATTGGTTTACAGACTACTGGTACGTGGTTTTTGCCGCTTGCACGGCAATTATTTTGGGATTGAGGGCCTATCTTAGAACCAAGCAAGGCCGTTTTTTAAAAGATTATTTTCTTTTAGCTTTGCCTGCGTTGGGCGAAATGCAGAAGATGGTTATCTTCTCTCGCTTTTGCCGGACCTTGAGCCTGCTTTTAAGCAGCGGCATTGCCATGATCCCGACCCTTCAGATTCTAGAAAGGCTGATGGATAACAGTGTAGTCAAGAAGGCGGTCCAAGAAGCGGCTGCAGGTGTTGAACGCGGCCAAGGCATTAGCACCCCTTTAGCGGAACATAAAGTCTTCCCCAATATGCTGATTCAAATGGTTGCAGTAGGTGAAGAAACCGGTAATTTGGAAACAGTCTTGGTTCAGCTAGCAGACTACTATGATCGGGAGGTTAATTTTGCGGTGGCCAGTTTTACTAAGGTTTTGGAACCTGTAATCATGCTGCTGTTAGCAATAGTTGTCTTATTTATTTTAATTTCGGTTTATTTACCGATGATGGAAATGGTCACGGCAATATAAGGGGGAGTTGGGGTTGGCCAGAAAAGTTCTTGGGCTGGATTTTGATGATAAACGGATCAAAGCAGTGGAGATGATCCGCAGAGGCAGGTCTAAAATGGTAACGGCTTTGGGGAAGAAGATACTGCCTCCAGGCACTATCCTGGAAGGAGAGGTCAAGGAAAGTCGGGTTTTAGAAACTGAGCTGAAAGGCTTGCTGAAGGAAAACAAATTTACGGCTAAAAGTGTAGTCCTAGGTTTAGGGGGGGCGGCCTTAACAGTAAAAACACACCGTCTTCCGCAGATGAGTGAACGCGAACTGGAACGGGCCCTAGAGTTCGAGCTTCCCGATTTGGTAAACTTTCCAATTCAGTCCGAAAAAGAAGTTGCCTACGATTACTATATCAATAAAAGGACTGCAGCCGATTTGGAAATAGTTTTAGTCGCCTGCAGGCGCAGTCTGCTTGCGCCTTATCTGCGGGCTTTCAAGACAGTGGGGCTGGCGGCGGAGGTGGTGGATCTTCCTGCTTTTAATTGGCCCAAACTGGTCTTAGAAAACAAAAGACGCGCCTATGTGGAAATAGGGGAGAATTACACCACCATTTATTGTGAGCTGGACGGTGCTTTTAAAGTCTACCGGGTTATCCCGTCCGGGGCAACTCAATTCCGGCAGGGGTTGGAGCAAGCCTTTCAGTGCTCTTCCCGGGAAGCGGAGGAACTTTGCGCTACTAAAGATATTGACCATCTCTTATTAGAAGGGACGGGGAGTAAAAGTGCTCTTAGAGCTGTTACTAGGCAATTTGTAGCCGCTATTTTACAAACATTGGATTTTTTACGGGCCCAAGAACGGGCTTCCAGCTTCAGGGAGATCTTGGATGAAGTGCTTTTATTGGGAAGCCTAGGGAATTTAAAGGGGCTGGGCCGGCTTTTACAGGAAGAGGTAGATCTAACCATCAAATCCTTGGATTCTTTGGAAATTGTCCGCTGGGCGCCTAGTCTAGCTGAGCCCCGCAGCGGGGCGGCTTATGCTTCCGCTTTGGCCTTAGCTTTGAGGGGGTATGAGAAGTGAGGATTAATCTATTGCCGCCGGAAGAACGGCCCTTAAAACCTTCCGCAATCCGCTGGGAGTTTGTGGTTAGTTTAATCGGGATTCTTTTTTTGGCCGCGGCCTTGGTTTTTTCCTGGCTTAGCACCGAAAAATTGGAGAGACTGCGCCAAGAACACGAAAAAGCCTTAGCTTATGAAGACCGCTTGGTTGGACAGGCCCAACAGGTAAACAGCCTAAAAAACATTATTGCTTCTTTAGAGCTGGAAGAAGAAGTATACCGCGGCTTTCTGGGCAGGGAAGAAAAAATAAGTCTAATCCCCATTTTAACTCAGCACTCTTTTTCCCAGGTCTGGATTGAAACCATCGCTTGGGATCAAAACAAGATAGATTTAGTAGGCTATAGCGGGGAAAGAGTGGGCTTATCCCAATACTTAAACTATTTAAACGATCATTCCGAACAAGCTTTAGTAAGTGCTATGCAGCAGATTGAGGGAACGGATTTCCTGACCTTTAAAATTGAAATAAGGGGGCTGGGGGCTCGTGAATAAGGAAGGGATTGATTTTAAGAAACTTTTATCCAGGCTTCTTCCCATGGCCGTCATTTATTTAGCCGCCATCATGATTTTACTTCTCAAGTTTTTACCGGCCGAGAATGAAGGGCTGCGCCTGGAAGCACAGATTAAAGAGGTGCTTCAAGGCCAGGGAAACTTAGAGCGCCTCGTGGCGGAAGAACCTCAATTGGAATCCCGGAAAAAAGATTTAGAAGCACAGGTAGCCCGAGTTAAAGAGCAGGTGCCCACGCAGTACGATTTGGCCAGAGTGCTCCAAACCTTAACGGAATTGGCTGCGGTCTACAACTTAGAATTGGAAGCCTTAGATCACGTACCGATTAGATTGGAGGCCCGCAATGTCCCGGGCACCATTCCCCTGGTTTTAGAAGCGGGCGGGGATCAAGCCGCTTTTGCCTTTGCACTGCAAATGCAGCATTTGTTTCCCACACTCAACATTACCGATATTTACTTAAAATCGGCGGGGATGGGCCAATTTAAAATTGAGATTTACGCCGATTTGGAAATCTTTTTGGTGGAAAGCCCTGCTGATTCTATTTGGCAGGCGCCTCAACCGGTTAAAACAAATTATGCCGGTTTAGAGATGGAATCCTTTGGGCTCCCTTTTCAGGTGGTTCGAGAGTACCTGCAGGGTAAGATTAAGGTCTTAGGTATAGTGGAGGCTTCCGGGACCTGCACCGCTCTGATTGAAAAAGAAGGCTGGATCGAAGAAGGTCAACGTTTAGAAGAAGCAGTGGTAACTAAAATTACCACCGCTGGGGTTTGGCTTGATGTAGACGGTGTCGAGATTAAATTATCAATAGGAAGGTGATCAAATGAGGTTATGGGGGCGTTTGACCTTAGCGGTTAGTATCGTCTTGATCTTAGGTGCAGTATTCACCCCGGCCCGGGCCGAAGAGGTGGTGAACATGGAGTTTAAGGAGGCCCCTTTAACAGACGTTTTCCGCCTTTTGGGCCAGATCGGCGGTTATAATGTTTTAGTGGATCCTTCCGTGACAGGCCAGGTTAGTTTTGTTCTTAACAACCTAACGGTAAAAGAAGCCTTGGATCTGGTCACAAAAACAACGGGTTACCGTTATGAAGTGGTGGGCACCACTTTAGTGGTAGGCAGCAGCGAACGTTTAAAAACGGCCTTCGGAAGCGAGGATTTTGTTTTTGTTCCCATTAGGCACGTGGAAGTGGAAGAAGCCCAGCGGCTGGTCTCTTTGACTGTGCCGGCTGTTAAAAGCTATGTAGATGGGGAACGGGGGCTTTTAGTGCTCTTTGGTTTCAGCGCCGATTTGGAGTTGGCCCAAGCAGTGGTTAAGCAGTACGATCAAGAAACATCGGCGCAGGTTGTCAGCGATCAACCGGCAGAAACCGGGCGGGAATTATCCACCCGCAGCGCGGCCGTCCTTTACGGCCGCGGCCCAGCAATTTTAGAGATGGCCCAGAGGCTTTTGCCCCAGAGGGAGCTGGCCTGGGATCAAGCAGCACAAAGTATTATTGGCGTGACCACCAGCCAAGAGTGGCTACAGGTTTTAGAACTGGTCCAAGCGGAGGACTTGCCTAACTTTGTGCTGAAGGGACTGCTTAAAACCGGAATAGAAAACCTGGCCCTAATCGAATATGAAGGTTCTACTGAACTTTTGGAGCTGGGGGATTCCTTTCACGGTTGGGAGTTAACAGCTGTTTTGGAACGCAGCGTAGAATTCAAACAAAACGACCGGGTCTTTACGGTCAGGATGGGGAGGTGACTTGATGACCAGGCGAAAGAAATGGTTAGCACTAACTAGTATCGTCCTGGCCTGGTTTCTAATCAGCACAGTCGGTTTTGCCCAGGAATTGGATTTACTTTTTGATCAGGCCGAATATAAGGAAATTTACCAGCTTTTAGGGGAAAGCGCCGGTTTAAATGTTTTAGTGGATTCTTCAGTGCAGGGCCGGGCCAGTTTTCAATTAAAAGAAGTCTCGTGGGATGAGGCCTTAGATCTTATCTCCCAGCATGGAGGCCATACTTACCGTTTGGAAGGGAAGACCCTGCTGGTAGCCAGCGAAGAACGCTTGCAGGGCATAAAGGAAAAAAATGTCCGCTATGTTCAAACGGAGCTGATTCCTGCTCAAGAAGCCCTAGAGGCCTTAGCCTTGATTATGCCGGCAGGCGATGTTTATATCCTGCCGGAGGGGAATCTGGTTGTACTGCAAGGTTCCGAAAAAACTTTAGATCAAGCGGAAGAATTGATTCAAACTTTGGACCGATCCTTGGCGGCAACAGCGGTTCCAAAAAAAGATAGTTCACTGCTTGAAGTTTTTAAAGATCTCAGTGCGGAACTGGGTTTAGATTTAATTGCCGATCCTTCCTTAGAAACAAAACGGCTTTACTTGGATCTAAAAAACGGAGATCCTCTGGAAGTAATTAAACAAATTCAACAATTAGTACCTCTCCAGGTGGAGATGGGCGCCCATTCTTTACTTGTGGGGGATCTGCAGGAGCAAAGAGGGGAAAGGATTAAAGTTTACGGGCTAAATTATGCCCAGCCGGAAACAGCGGCTGAGGCCCTTGCTTCTTTAATCCCGGAAGAGAGTATTAAAATAGATAAGGAAAGAAAGAGCATTATTGTGCGGGGGACGGATCTGCAGCTGGCGGAGATTGATCTCTTCCTGGCAGATTTCGATCAACCCCTGCCCCAGGTGGTTTTGGAGCTCTGGGTGCAGGAAATGTCTACTGACGCCATGCGCAATTTAGGCATTGATCTCACAGGAACACCTTCTTTTTCAGGCGGTGACGCCCCGGTCTTTTTCGAACTGAACTGGGAGCCCTGGGAGCTGATTTTAGCCCTGAAAATCTTAGAAGAAAAGGGCGAAGCCAAACTTTTGGCCAACCCTAAAATTGCGACCTTAAGCGGCCGGGAAGCCAGTATTTTCGTAGGCGATAAGGTGCCTGTTATCCTTAAAGATGAAGAGGGCAATCAAAGGATTGAGACCCTGGAAGCAGGGATTAATCTTAAAGTTACCCCGAGGATTTCCGAAGACCGATATATAACGATTTTGGTTAAACCGGAAGTAAGCACCTTTATTTGGAAAACAGAAAGCCAATACCCTCAGGTCAGGACGAGGGAAGTGGAAACTAACATTAGGGTTAAGGACGGCCAGCCCATTATTTTAGGAGGCTTGCTGCAGGAACAGGAAGATGAGAACATTTCCAGGATTCCGTTCCTATCCCAATTGCCCATTTTAGGGAAGCTTTTCCAGTGGAAAGAGACCAAGAGGACCCAAACAGAAATGACTATTTTCTTAATCCCCAAGATTGTGGATGAAGAAAAGGGAATTGTAGATGAAGGTTTTTTTACCCCGGCCCAGTAACCCCCAAAGCTAACCCCGGCCAAGAGCCGGAAT
Source organism: Bacillota bacterium (assembly GCA_012518645.1). Taxonomy (GTDB): domain Bacteria; phylum Bacillota; class Limnochordia; order Darwinibacteriales; family Darwinibacteriaceae; genus JAAYRS01. Next base: position 24,542 of record JAAYRS010000013.1, on the reverse strand, counting down.
ATACTCAAGGTTACTGGGTGGAGATGCAAAAAGAACGCTTAGCAGGAGGTGTCTGTGTCCAGGCCCACAATTGGGAAGGGGGCTTAGGAGGCCTAATCTTTAATCATGGCCGGCATTTCGGTTTAACCGGATACATGCAGTATTCCCTAGGCCTGCTTCAAAACAGGCTCCAGCTTGATCTTCTTTCTAACAAGGAATGGCAGCCCCAATTCGCCCTAGGGGTACCTATTCGGATCAAAGACACTAAACTGGAACCGCACCTTTTGTGGCGCATAGAAAGAGAACCCAAAAAACCAAAATTAGGATTTAAAGTACAGTTTGTCTTCTAACACTGCCTAGGCAGTGCAATAATAATCTAAATAGATTAAGGGGGAAAAACAATGTTAAAGAAAATAAGAGAGATGCTCAAACAAGAAAAAGGCTTCACCCTCATGGAACTAATGATAGTTGTGGTCGTCATCGGGATCTTAGCCCTAATCGCTATTCCGGTTTATACGGGGATTCAAGACCGGGCGAAGGCCGGCGTCGGCGAGGCTCATGCGGCCATGTTAAATCGTGGAATAGAGCAACTAATTAAATTTGGGTACGTTGAGAAGAATGGTGAGCTACAAGAGTTTCCGACACAATTTGTTCTTGAGGATCACCAGCAAATATTATTAAATTTCCTGGATTTAAAGGCTGAGGACGTGCCTTACGTAAAATGGGGTTCAGACAAGTACGTTGTTGATATAAAAGAAGAAAAACTGGCGGAGCCGGAACTATAAAAATTATTTTACACCAAATGTTATCCGCACCGTTTGATAACGTTAGTTGAAAGCCCCGCCGAAGACATTCCATGCTCTTCGGCGCGGCCTGCCTTTGGATAGGGTAGGGGAGGGGTGGTTAGGTGCCGCTGAGGGAAGAAAAGGGTTTTACTTTAGTTGAAGTGGTGGTAGCTTTAATAGTCCTGTCCGTCATTACCATCGCTGTTGTCACAATTTATAACAACGGTATAATAGCCATTATATCCAGCGGGAAAAGGACCGAAGCTGTCTATGAGGTCCAGGCTAAACTGGAGAGGGCCTTGTTAGAGGATCCCGGTGAAGTTGAAGCAGGTGAAGAACCGGCTTTTACAATTGTGTTTCCCGACTTGGAACCCATCGAGATCTATGCGGAAGAAGTAACCGCGGAAAGCGACACCACCTATGGCCCTAGTCAAAGAAAGGTTTCCGCTGTGGTTTATATCCCCAAAAGGCAAGGGGATTAGGGGATGGTGAATTTTGTGCACCGGCGGCTAAAAGATCTTAAATTAGATGCAGGATTTACGATCGTAGAATTAATGATCGCTTTAACCCTGCTGGGGGGCGTTTTAGGAGTTATCTATTCTTTACATTCATACGGAATGGTATCTTTCTCCCGCGGAGAAGCACAAATGGTTAACCAGCAGGAAGTCCGTTTTCTAACAAAACTGCTCTCAGAAGAGATTCGTTATGCCGAGACAGTGAAGATCTACGGCTCCCTTTATGAAGCCGGATCCGGGGGTGTTTGCTATACGGTCAAAAATGGCAACGTGATTCAGATTAAAGGTGATCAGGAAAAACCAATCGCTGACAGCGGCAGCGAATATTCTTTACAGTTTGAGTCGGAAGAAATTAGTGGAAATTTGGTTGTTGAACTCACTGTAAGCAGCGGCCAAGGAAAAAAGTACGAGATTAGAACAAAAGTTCTCGCTTTGAATGCGACCTTAGAAGAAGAAAGCCAAAAAACAGGATCTGTTCTTTGTGTCCAAGGTTTCTAAAGAAGCAAGGAGGAAAATCCCGTGCTGATTAAAAACGAACGGGGTTCAGCCCTCATTCTCACAATAGTAATCATGCTGGTGCTGCTTATTTTAGGCGGCGCCTTGGTTATGTACGGGTTTGTTGAGGTTAGACGAGCCCATGGGGATGAACAAGAACTCCAAGCTTACTATTTAGCTCGTTCGGCCGCAGATGCTGTGGCCCAACAGATTATCGATCATCCTGACGTTTATGCCGATTTGAAAAACAAAGGGCCTTCCCAGGATCTGATCTTGGAAAACATTGAAGGCAAGGTTTCTGTGGAAGTTGCCGGAGAGGGAAATGATCTTATTATTTCTTCTTTGGCGAATGTGGGGGATAAGGTCCAGAAAATTAGCTTGACGCTGAAATCCGAATCCCTGCCTTTCGAAGCAGATAAAGCGATTTTTGCGGCTTCTGCGGGAAGCCGCAGTGAACCGGCCATCGAATTTAAAGGCACAGTAAAGGTCTACGGAACACTTGGGACCAACTCTTATGAAGAAGGATCTATTTCAATGGCTTGGTCAGCGCAGATCTTTCCCTCAACGCCGGGAGCAGACGACGGCCATCTTTTAGTGGGCTCCAAAGCTGATGAAGCCGCCGGCGTTATTGCCGGAAGCAGAAATCCTGTAACAGAACACGTGCCTAAGGGGGAAATTAGAAAAATGGAAAGCAATGTTGAAATTCCTCCTGTGCAATTTCCTGATTTTCCGCAGCCGCTGCCCAGGCCTGAAGCGCCGATTATGGGTGCTGCTACCATCAATATTACCGAGGACACACCGGAAATATTGTACTATGAAAACATTAGTTTTGGCGGCGGCGTTAGGCTAACCATTAACCTCAACGATCGGACCCAAATTATGGTGGTGGATGATCTGAATATCCGCGGTGAGATCGTTCTTAACCGCGGCCCTAATAAAGAAGGCAAACTATTGTTATACCTTCATTCTGCCGCCCTTACAAACGAAGCAAAAGTAAATATGGGCGGGGATCTAGAGGCCCTTACCATATATTACGACGGAGTAAAACCCTTCGGGGCCCCATCCTTGAATCACAAAGGTGACAATTATAGATTAACCGGAAACCTGCTGGTCAAAGAAGCATCGGTTGTAGTCGGTTCCAGCTGCATATTTAACGGAAATATCTTTAGCGCCGGCAGTGATGTCAAAGTGAGCGGGGCGGGCGGGGTAAAAGGCATGATTTATGCCCCGGATGCCCATATTAATATTCAAAATAGCGGATTTACCGGTGCAGTGGTGGCTTCCCGCCTTAGCGCCAGCGGAAACGTGGAAATCAGGTTCGATAAAAGCGATATCAACACCGATCTCTTTCCCGAGGGAGCTATCGGCCCGGAGGGGGAAGGGGGAAGCAAGTTTACAAAATTTCGCTGGTCTATCGGGAAATAAACTTTGTCAATAGTTTTCTTGCTAAATGCACACCCTAAGCTAAAACCCGGGGGGTGCAGTTGCTTGCAGCGTTTTGGGAAGTTGTTTCTGGCTTTGCTTTTACTCGGTTTGTTGAATGCGGTGGACTTTTTGGCCACTGGAGATCTGGTCATCTTGGGTGGATTAGGGGAGTGGAACCCATTACTGAGGGGGATTGTAGGTACAGCTTACTTTGCCGTACTCAAGCTTGTCTTTGTCCCTTTGAGCTTAGTGTTTTTGTGGGCTAAGCGCGATTTAGCAGCTGGCCGGTTTTGGGGGCTGCTTAAGTTTACCTGCGGCGTTTACTTGGCCGCGGTTGCTTATATTCTTTTCGTATTTTACCTTTAGCGGGATGGAGAAATAAGATGCTTTTTTTACTGTTTCTATTGGGCCTAATCTGGGGAAGTTTTTTAAATGTTGTCATTTACCGCCTTCCCAGGGATTTATCACTGCTGAAACCGGGCTCTCGCTGCCCTTATTGCGGACAAGCCTTGGGCTTTCAAGAACTAATACCCTTGCTCAGCTTTTTAATCCAAAAAGGCCGCTGCAAAGCTTGCGGCGCTTTAATTTCTTGGCGCTATTTTTTAATCGAGCTCCTCAGCGGCTTAGGCTTTGCGGCAGTTGGCCTTACAGCAACTTCTTTCTTTGAATCAGTTGTTGGCCTAGCCTTTTTTTCTTTTCTGCTTACATCAGCCTTTATTGATCTGGAACATAAGTTATTGCTCAATGTTTTAACTATTCCCGGCCTGGTTTTAGGCCTGGCTTTTTCTCTTTTAAGCTGGTCGATCCCTTTTTCGGCTGCCTTAGCCGGGGCGGCGGCGGGTTTTGTAATCATCTTTTTAATCATTCTAATCTCCCGGGGCGGGATGGGCCTGGGCGATGCCAAGTTTATGGCCTTGATTGGCGCCTTTTTAGGCTGGCAGAAGGTCTTCTATGTTCTTTTTAGCGCTTCGCTCTTTGGTACTTTAGCAGGTCTAACTTACTTATTTTTAACCAAACAGGGGCGGAAAACCCCCATCCCTTTCGGCCCCTTCTTAGCCTTAGCGGCCTTTATCCTCTATTTTTACTAGGCTCTTTTCTCATTGTAATGATCCTAAAAGGTGCTTTCCGAAAGGAAAACACCTTTTAGGAGATACCCCTGCTTTTTAATCAGGGCTTATTTTAATCAAAGCTTATGGATAAAAAGGCCGCTTAAAAGCTTAGGTTCAAACCAAGTGGATTTAGGCGGCATCACCCGGCCGCTGTCGGCTACTCTAATTACATCCTGAACAGAGGTGGGGTATATAGAAAAGGCCACCTTCATATCCTCTTTTATTCTGCGCTCCAGCTCCTGTACTCCGCGAATTCCCCCCACAAAATCTATTCTTTCCTCTTTACGGGGATCCTTAATATTTAAAACGGGATCCAAAAGGTGATCTTGCAAAATGGCTGCATCCAGGCTTTTGACCGGATCATTTTCGTCAAAAATTCCAGGCTTGGGGCTCAGCTTGTACCATTTGTCGGCAAGATACATACCAAAAGCACGTTTTGCAGCCGGCTCATAAGGGCTTTGGGGCGCCGGTTCCACGGTAAATCTTTCTTGGATCTTTTCCAAAAACTCTTCTTCCGAATAGCCCGCAAGATCTTTTACAACCCTGTTGTAAGGCCAGATCTTAAGATCTGATGCCGGGAAAAGAACGGAAAGAAAGAAATTAAAATGATCATCTGCTCCGTAGTTGGGGTTATCCTTCCTTTTTTGCAGGCCAACCCGTACCGCGGCTGCGGAACGATGGTGACCGTCAGCTATATAAAGATAGTCAATCTTGGCGAAAAGGCCGGTAATTTTTCGGATCATTTCAGGGCTATCCAGGACCCAAATAATGTGTTCTACGCCGTGAGCTTCAAACTGATATTCCGGCTCCTGGTTTTGGGCCCACTTATCAATAATTTCCGTAATTTCGGGATTATCCCGGTAGGTTTGAAAGATAGGTCCGCTTTGGGCGTTCAAGGCTTGAATGTGATCGATGCGGTCTTGTTCTTTTTCCCGGAGTGTAAATTCGTGTTTCTTAATGATATCTTGAGTATAATCGTCGATGGAAGCGGCGGCTACCAAGCCCGTTTGGGCCCGGCCTTCCATGATCTGGCGGTAGATATAAAAGTTGTTGGTTTGATCCTGGATAAAGTGTTTGTGGGCAACGGCCTTTTGAAAAATTTCCGCTGCTTTTTGATAAACCCTGGGATCGCGGGGATCTACCTGTTCCGGAAAATTAATTTCTCCCCGATCAATGCGGAGAAAAGAATACTTATTGTCCCTCACCATTTCTCGGGCTTCTTTCGAATTAACTACATCATAGGGGAGGGCAGCTATTTGAGCGGCCAATTCCCTAGCAGGCCGCAAGGCCCGGAAAGGTTTAATTAAAGCCATCTTGTTTGGCCTCCTTTATTAAAATTCAATATTCACTATGCGGTCAATCTTCTCTACGGCGGCCATTTCTTCCGCCACCCGGGGGCTAACCGGTTTATCGGTAGTTAAGATCATTAAGGCCTGGCCTCCCTCTTTTTTCCGCCCCACCTGCATGGCGCCGATATTGATGCCGTGAGAGCCTAAAACCCGGCCCATGCTGCCAATCACCCCGGGGCGATCGGTGTATTCCACCACTAGAACATTGCCTTCAGGAGTAAAGTCCACATCGAAGCCGTCAATGTTTACAATCCTGGCTCCGTAGGTCTTAATATAGGTGCCTTCTAAGGTAAAAGGCTCTTGATCGGTGCTAACTATCACTTTAACATGGTTAGTGTAGAGAAAATCGGTATCGGGATGGGTTTCTCCAAAACTGATCCCATATTCCTTGGCCAGGTTAGGGGCATTGACGTCATTAACCACAAAATCTACTTTCGGCTGGAGGAAACCGGCTAAAAGCCCCCTGGTAATCGGTGAGGTTTCCATGGAACAGATTTCTCCGCTGTAGATAATTTCCAAGGATTTCACAGGCCTTTTCGTTAGTTGGGAGATAATCCGGCCCATTGTCTTGGTCAGCTCGTAATAGGGTCCGATTTTTTGCCAAGTTTCCTTGGAAATAGCGGGAAGGTTGACACTGTTTTGCACCGGTTTGCCCTGGGCGAAATTAAGTATTTCTTCCGCAACAATGCAGGCCACATTTAGCTGAGCTTCTTTAGTGGAAGCGGCTATGTGCGGTGTGACCACCACCTGTTCCATCTGAATTAAATCCAAGTTTTGCGGCGGTTCATCCGCAAAAACATCCAAAGCCGCCCCGGCTACATGCCCTGTCTGCAAGTAGTGAAGCAAGGCATTTTCATCTATAATCCCGCCTCGGGCGCAGTTAATTAACATCACGCCGGGCTTAGTTTTCTTTAAAGATTCCATGTTTAACAAGCCCCGGGTTTCCTCCGTTAAGGGGGTATGGACGGTAATAATCTGGGAATCGGCCAAAAGCCTGTCGAGTTCAACGGGTTTAATGCCCAGTTTTTTTGCTTTGTCTTTGGTTAAAAAGGGATCATAAGTTAAGACAACCATCCCAAAAACCTTGGCCCTTTTGGCAATTTCGGCGCCGATCCGTCCAAACCCGATTACGCCAAGGGTTTTACCCCTTAGCTCCGTACCTTGAAAAGCCCCCCGCTCCCAATGACCGCTTTTTAAGGACTGGTTGGCTTGACAGATTTTTCTGGTTAAGGTCATCATCATGGCAAAGGTATGCTCTGCAGTAGAGATGGTATTGCCCGTGGGGGCGTTAACGACAATAATACCGCGTTTAGTGGCGGCCTCTAAATCAATGTTGTCCACACCAACTCCCGCCCTGGCAATAATTTTAAGGCTGCTCATTTTCTTAATTACTTCCGCAGTTACTTTGGTCGCACTGCGAACCAGCAGGGCATCATAACTATCAAGATCGGAAACGTTTTCAATCTTCTCTTGAACCCATTCTATCTCCGGGCTGGAGGCTAGGGGCGCCAATCCTTCTTGATTAATTTTGTCAGCAACTAAAACCCGAAACATTAGAATCCACCCTCTTTGTTTTTCCTTGATTTTTCTTACTAGTATCCACTATATCATAAATTGGGCAGGAAATAGAAGAAGAAGGTATTTTAGCCCGGGCCGGGGCCCGGGCTTTCGCCCCGGGGGAAATCTGTGATAAGATGGGGGACAAGGAATACTATAAAAGGAGGCTGTTTAGCCATGAAAAGAGCTTTTAATTTTAACGCCGGGCCGGCGGCACTGCCCCTTCCGGTTTTGGAAGAAGCCCAGGCTGAGTTCCTGGACTTTAAAGGTACGGGTATGTCCGTTTTAGAAATAAGCCACAGAAGCAAAGAGTACGATCAGCTCCATAACGAGGTGCAGGAGTCTTTGCGCCGGCTTATGGAAATCCCTCCAGACTACCGTATTCTTTTCTTACAGGGGGGAGCCAGTCTGCAATTTGCCATGGTGCCTCAGAACTTATTAAGTGCGGAACAAACCGCCAATTACATTTTAACCGGTGTTTGGTCGGAAAAAGCTCTGGCCGAGGCAGAGAGGTTTGGTAAAGTTAAAGTGGGTGCCAGCAGCAAAGAAGCGGGTTATTCTTATATTCCCAGTCTGGAAGAGCTGAAACTTGAGGGAGATGAAGCCTACCTTCATCTTACTACCAACAATACAATTTACGGCACCCAATGGCGCCAATTCCCTCAAACTGAAGAAGTGCCCTTAATTGCAGATATGTCCAGCGATATCCTATCCCGGCCCATCGATATCAACCAATTTTCCTTAATTTATGCCGGGGCCCAAAAAAACCTAGGACCTGCCGGGGTTACCGTAGTGATTGCCAAGGAAAGGCTGCTGCAGGCAAAGGAAAATCTGCCCACTATGCTCCAATACTCAACCCATGCCCAAAGCAATTCCCTTTTCAACACTCCGCCCACTTTTGCCATCTACATGCTCGGTAAGGTCTTGGAGTGGGTGGAAAAATCAGGCGGAGTAAAAGCTATTCAAAGCGAAAACCAGGCCAAAGCGGAAATGTTATATGCAACCATTGACCAAAGCAATGGGTTTTATCAAGGTCATGCCCGCAAAGAAAGCCGTTCGGTCATGAACATCAGTTTCAATTTGCCTTCTCAAGAGCTGGAAGGTGAGTTCCTGCAAGAAGCTGCTGCTGCCGGTTTTGTCGGCCTTAAAGGCCACCGGCTGGTCGGGGGCTGCCGGGCTTCAATCTATAATGCCGTGCCCTTAGCCGCTTGCGAAGCTCTGCGTGACTTTATGCTGGCTTTTAAACAGAAAAACTAACAGGGAGAATAAGAGCGGGCCGATTCGGCCCGCTCTTATTCTTGCCTCAAGGATCGTAAATTAGGATCACCAGTTCAAAAAATACTTGAAAAGCGGCGAGAGGGTGGTAACGGGAATACTTTTTGGAAAGGGTAGATGAAGAGGGCAAAACCAGGTGCCCGCAGAAGCCGCGGGGAACAATCTCGACCGGAGCGGGATTAAATCTCTCAGCGTCAACTGGCGATTTAGATTTGGACCGGGAAATCCGCCTCCTCGGCGAGACCGCGGCCCAAGATGAGAGTAAAATCAGGTGACGGAACCAATAGCTGTTGGCAAGATTGTTGAGAGTTAAGAAAAATACCAGTATTTAATAGGTGGACCGCCTTTATGCAGGAGGCGGTTTTTTTGTTGAAAGTAAACCATGGGCCGGGGATCTTTCTTAGCACTTATATCCCGCTTGGGAGCACACCTTCTCAGGAACAGAATAGAATACAAGGTAACGAAGGGAGGAATTTAGTTGTCTAAAAAAGCTTGGTTTGTTTTAAGTTTGGCGGTGGTAATTGTAGCGGTTTTATTAGGGACCAGCGCTTCCGCGCAAAAATTAGAGGTCGTGCGTTTAACGGAAGTGGTTCGCTCAGTTTTTTATGCCCCTCATTATGTGGCCTTGGCTAAAGGGTTTTTTGAAGAGGAAGGCTTACAAGTCGAACTCGGCACCGCCTGGGGTGCCGACAAAGGGGCTGCGGCTGTAATTTCAGGAGCTGTGGACATAGGGTTTTTCGGTCCGGAGGCAACAGTTTACATTTACCAGCAGGGTGCCGAGGACCATCTAATTGGTTTTGCCCAGTTAACGGCAAGGGACGGTTCCTTTTTTGTCACCCGGGATGTGGAAGAGGATTTTCAATGGGATAATGTCCGGGGTAAAACTATCGTCGGGGCCCGCATCGGCGGTGTACCTCAGATGGCTTTAGAATGGGTTTTGAAAAAACACGGGATTCGGCCCTTTGAAGATGTGAAGATCATCACCGGTTTAGCTTTTGAGGCGGCAGTAGGGGCCTTTGAAGCCGGGTTAGGAGATTACATTGCCCAATTTGAGCCGGCCATGAGCGAAATCGAAGCAAGGGGCAGGGGTAAAATCGTGGCCTCTATCGGGGCCGAAGCGGGGCCTTTAACCTATACTGTCTATCATGCCCGCAAGAGCAATTTTGAGCAAAACCCCGAAATGTTTCTCCGTTTCACCAGAGCGTTCCATCAAGGGCAGCTCTGGGTCTATAGCCATAGTGCCGAAGAGGTAGCTGAAGTGATCGCTCCCTTTTTCCCCTTGATTGATCTGGATATTTTAGCGGATAGTATGCGCTTATATCAGTCCATCGATGCCTGGCCTCCCACCCCAGTTATTTCCGAGGGCCATTTTTTACACCTGCAGGAAGTAATGATTGAAGCGGGGGAACTGGAAGAAATGGTGCCCTTTTCACTGCTTATGGACACCGCTATTGCTCAAACCGTGGTGGATGAACTGCAGCAATAGACTTTTGGAAGGAGGGGCTTTTGTGGCCAAAGTTGAGCTAATCGATGTGAGTTTAAATTACCAGACGTTAGGCGGAGAAATTGCTGCCATAGAAAATGTCAATTTAAGAATTGAGGATCTGGAGTTCGTAAGTATAGTGGGCCAAAGCGGCTGCGGAAAAAGCACCCTCCTTTCCTTAATCAGCGGGTTAATTAAACCCAGCCGGGGCCAAGTGTTAGTTGACGGCATCAAAGTAAGCGGAACGGCAAAAAAGGTCGGATATATGCTGCAGCAGGATTATCTTTTCGAGTGGCGCACAATTTTAGATAATGCTCTTTTAGGTTTGGAAATCCGAGGGGAAAAAACTGCTCAAAGCGTGCAAGAAGTAAAAGAAATGCTCCGTACTTATGGACTCGGCGGCTTTGAGCACCATTATCCCCCCCAATTAAGCGGCGGGATGCGGCAAAGAGTTGCTTTAATCAGGACTTTGGCCACCCATCCCGATGTGCTTTTATTGGATGAACCCTTTTCCGCCCTGGATTATCAAAACAGGCTTTCTGTGGGAGAAGAAGTGGTTAAAATTTTAAAAGAGCAGAAGAAAACAGTGATCATGGTTACCCACGATATCCCGGAAGCGGTAAGCATGGCCAACCGCGTTGTGGTGATGACCCCTAGGCCCGGGACTATTAAAAGTGTGCATGAAATTGAAATGTGCGATCAGGGGCTTAGCCCCCTTCAAACACGGGAAGAGCCCCAATTTCGGGAATATTTTACAGCAATTTGGAAGGAGTTGAACGCCGGTGCTGAATAATACTTCCGGGGAACACCAACAATATTTACGTCAGCTGCGTCGGCAAGGATTTTTGATACGGGTGGTTCAAGTGCTGCTCTTGGCCGGTTTTTTCCTTTTTTGGGAATTAGCCGCCAGTAAAGGCTGGATTAACGCCTTTATCTTTTCCCAGCCAACCAAAGTTTGGGCCGCCTTAGTGCGCTTGGCGGGGGAAGGGGATTTGTGGAAACATCTTTCCTGGACTGTAAGCGAGACGGTACTGGGATTTACCGCAGGTACTCTTTTAGGCATTATCTTGGCTGTGGTGCTTTGGTGGTCAAAGTTTTTCTCTCGGGTTTTAGATCCCTACATCGTGATTTTAAACAGTGTCCCCAAAGTCGCTTTAGGCCCTATCTTTGTAGTTTGGCTGGGCACCACCATTACAGCTGTGATCGCTATGTCTGTTTCCATTTCCGTAATAGTAGCGATCATGATGATGCATACAGGCTTTCAGGAAGTTGATCCCAACCAGATTAAACTGGTGCGTACCTTCGGGGCTACCAAAAGCCAGGTTTTGCGAAAAGTTGTGATTCCCGCCAGTGTCCCCACTATGATTGCCGCTTTAAAGGTAAACGTAGGTTTATCCCTGGTGGGCACTATCGTTGGAGAATTTTTAGCATCCAAAGCGGGACTGGGCTATTTAATCGTCTATGGGGGCCAGGTCTTTAATATGTCTTTGGTTATGGCCAGTATTTTATTGCTTTCTGCAGTTTCTGTAATACTTTATTACGGAGTCACTTTTCTGGAAGAAAAAGCAACCGGGGGCAGGGAATAAGGGGCGGTTCACGAATTTAGTAGTGGTAGTTTTAAGGCGAGGTGATTTTTCTTGATCAAAGCAGGGGTAGTAGGCTACGGAACAATGGGGCGGGTGCACAGTAAGGCTTTTCAAGAAATGGAAGGGGTTAGGCTAATCGGGGTGGCGGAACCCGATCCGCAGCGCCGGGCCCAAGCGGAGCAGGACTTGGGTGTAGACACCTTTGCCGGGGCTCAAGATCTCCTGGGGATCGAGGCCCTTGATCTGGTCGACATCTGTGTTCCCACTTATCTCCACTCAGCAGTTTTTCAAGAAGCTCTAAAGGCCCGAAAACATATTTTTTGTGAAAAACCCTTGGCCCGCACCTGGGAAGAAGGGGAACAGATTTTAGATTTGGCCCGCGGCTATCCGGGTAAAATTGGGATTGGCCATGTAGTTCGGTTTATGCCCCAATATCTTGGGATAAGAAATAGTGTTTTAGCAGGTGAAATAGGACAAGCGGCGGTTGTTCGCACTTTTCGGGGCGGAGCCCGGTTTCCCCGGGGATGGCAAGATTGGTTCAGTGATTTTGAGCTCAGCGGCGGGGTGATTTTGGACTTAACTATCCATGACCTCGATTATTTGCGCTGGCTTTTTGGGGAAGTAGAACGGGTTTATGCCAAAACTACCAGGGAAAGATCCCCGGCCCGCTTAGAGTACGCGTTAATCATTCTGCGTTTTAAAAACGGGGTTATTGCCCATGTGGAAGGAAGCTGGGCCAATTACGAGGGCGATTTTTACACCAAAGTAGAAATTGCCGGTAACCGGGGTTTAATTAACTACGACAGCAGGGAAGCAAATCCCCTGATTAGGTTTAGTGCTGAAAACAATTCCGCTGCGGCAGTGGCGGTGCCGGAAAACCCTGCCCTTAAAAGCCCTTATTTCTTAGAACTGGAAGATATGATCAAGGCAATTCGGGAAGATAGGCCCCCGGCGGTAAGTGCTGCTGAGGCCTTAGCCAGTCTAAAAGTTGCTTTGGCGGCAATAAAATCGGCTCAAACAGGTCAAGTGATTACTCTTTAGGGGGAGAAAAATGGTTAGGATAGGGTTTTTAAGCATAGCTCACCTGCACGCTTCCAGTTATGGGCGTGCTTTGAAGAAATTACCCCAAGCAGAACTGGTGGGTATTTATGATCCTGATCAAAAACGGGGCAGGGCCGGGGCTAAGACGATGCAAACAAAGTACTTTTCCCAGGCGGAAGCACTTTTAGAAAAAGTAGACGGAGTTATCGTTTGTTCCGAAAACAGCAGGCATCGGGATTTTACTGAATTGGCTGCCGCTCACGGCAAAGATGTTCTTTGCGAAAAGCCCATCGCCACAACCCTGGAAGATGCCCAGGCCATGATTACAGCCTGCCAAGAAGGGGGAGTAAGATTACAGATTGCCTTTCCCGTTAGATTTAATACTCCTGTCCGGCGCCTCAAGGAAATCGTTGACGCAGGAGCAATCGGTGATATTTTAGCAATCCGCGGTACTAACCGCGGGCGCATGCCCGGAGGCTGGTTTGTTGATCCTCAACTTTCCGGGGGCGGCGCCGTCTTAGATCATACAGTGCATGTGGTGGACTTGCTCCGCTGGTTTTTAAACCGGGAATTCACTTCCGCTTATGCTGAGATTGACAGTCTTCTTTACAATTTAGGTATCGATGACTGCGGGCTTTTAAGCCTGGAAATGGAAGGGGGCATTTTTGTCACCCAAGATCCCAGCTGGTCCCGGCCGGCCACTTTCCCTACCTGGGGGGATGTAACTTTAAAGATGGTGGGCAGCGCAGGCCAGCTTTACTTGGATGCTTTTGCCCAGAACTTTTTAGTTTATAACGATCAGGAAAACAAAGTTATGGAACAGTCCTTTGCCGAGGATATGGACCTGGGGTTAATTCAAGATTTTGTGGAGATGGTGGCATCCGGCCGCCAGGCTAGCATCAGCGGCTATGATGGTTTGCAGGCCCTAAAGGTGGCCTTGGCAGCCTACGAGTCAGCTCGTGTGAAAAGGCCTGTAGCCATCAGCTAGGGTGCAGGAAGGCCTTGTAGGAGGGCTGCATCTAAAAGACAAGCCCAAGGGATTTTTAGGTTTTATTATTCACTTTTTATGCGGCTTGCAGCGGATTTGTCCTAGCCTAGCTTGTCTCCTTTATTTTTGCCGAGGATTATTAAGGGCGAAAAGACAATAAGGCGCCTTAAGCCTCTTCAGAAGACTACCGCGGTTAAAGGGAGACTGAAGGGTCGGGAAAAAACTTGGACTTGATTCTTTTTTGGGAAAAGTCCATACTTAAAAAGGTAGGGATTGTTTACAAGGGAGGGAATACTATTAGAAGTTTCTTTCGTTTGAAAGGTTTTTTTCAGGAGCATAAGCGCTACTATGCCCTGGGTATCGCCGCTTTGCTCTTGGTTAACTCCGCCCAGCTTGTTATTCCAAAACTGATGGGCAACTTCACCAATTTGATTGCTGAGGGCCATGTAGCAAGAAAAGAGCTTTTTGTGTTTTTAGGGCTTTTTATCGGCCTATCTTTGATCATTGCCGGTTTTCGCTATATCTGGCGCATTAACGTGATGGGCTCAGCCCGAAAAATGGAATACACTTTGCGCAACATGCTCTTTGCTCATTTGCAGACCCTTTCTACCGAATTTTTTAACCGCCACAAAACCGGTGATTTGATGGCCCATGCCACGAATGACATTCGGGCTGTGCGCATGGCCTTGGGACCGGGTATCGTCTTTTCTATCGACGCACTTTTTTTAACTTCAATAATTATTTTGATGATGGTCAGGACCATCAGTCCCAAGCTGACCTTGGCCGCACTGCTGCCTTTACCGATCATGGTTGGCATCGGCATTGGTTTTGGCCGCATTATCCATGGCCGTTTCCGGCAGGTCCAGGAGGCGTTTGCCTCTATGTCTGATCGCTGCCAGGAAAATTTTGCCGGGATTAGGGTTGTCAAGGGATTCGCCCAAGAAAAGGCAGAAGTGGAACGCTTTCGGGAAGTGAATGAGCTTAATGTGGAAAAGAACATGCACTTGGTTAGAATCTGGGGTTTATTTCACCCTCTGATTGGTTATTTAGCTGCCCTAAGCTTTATAATCGTCCTCGGTTACGGCAGTATCTTAGTTCTGGAAGGCTCTATTACAATCGGTGATTTTGTAGCTTTTAACAGTTATTTGGGTATGCTTACCTGGCCCGTGATGGCCATTGGCTGGGTTATGAACATGATTCAGCGCGGTAAAGCCTCTATGGACAGGCTTAATGATATTTTTAACCAGCATTCGGAGATTAAAGACCAAGCGGATGCTTTGGTTACAACCATCAGCGGTGAACTTGAGTTTAAAGATCTATCCTTCGCATATCCCGGGGCAGATAAACCTGTACTGAAAAAAATCAACGCAAAAATCGAAGCGGGTCAGGTCATCGGCATCCTGGGCCGGACCGGTTCCGGGAAAACCACTTTGTTGAATTTACTTTTGCGCCTCTATGATGTGGAACAGGGCATGCTTTTAATTGACGGAAAGGATATTAAAGAAATACCTGTGGAGGTCCTGCGGGAAAGCATTGGTTATGTACCTCAGGACAGCTTTTTGTTTTCCAGCACCATTAGGGAAAATATTGATTTTGCAGCTACAAACTGCAGCCAGGAACGAATTGAAGAATATGCCAAGATTGCCCAGGTTTATGATAATATTATTGAATTCCCTCAAAAATTCGAGACCGTAGTGGGGGAACGGGGGGTAACCTTATCCGGAGGGCAAAAGCAGCGCTTAGCAATTGCTAGGGCTTTGATTAAAGATCCCCGCATTCTAATTCTGGATGACAGCCTTTCCGCGGTGGATACCCAAACAGAAGAGGCAATATTGCGCAATTTCCGCCGTGTTTTCCCGGGGAGAACCGTAATTTTGGTGGCTCACCGCATCTCAACTTTGCAAGGGGCGGATCAAATTTTGGTTATTGAAGAAGGGCAAATTACGCAGCGGGGAACCCACGAGGAATTAGTAGGGGCAGAGGGTTTGTACCGAGAATTATATCAGAAACAACTCCTGGAAGAGGAGATAGAAGGTGTCAGCTAGAGGTGGTGAACTAGATGGAATATTTTCATGAAGAACAAACCTTAGGAAAGGTTTATGACAGCCGTTTAATGCGCCGTCTGCTCCGTTATGCCCAACCTTATTGGGCCCTTATTGTTTTATCTGTCTTTTTACTTTTGGTGATCAGCGTAACCGATCTAGCCCGGCCTTACTTGGTTAAGGTGGCCATCGATGAACACATTATGGGTGCTAACCTCCCTTATGTTGTTGTTTCCACCGAGGTTGAACACGATTCCGCTGTTGAAATTCAAGGGCTGCGCCTGCTGAGAGAAGATCGGATCCCGGGGGAAATAGAGGGGGTCCGCTTTAAGCTAGTGAAGGAAGACGGTTTACATTACCTGAAGGGGCCCGGCGAAAGACTGGCTTTAAGCGCGGAGGAAGTTAAGGAATTAAGGGCTTGGGACACGGCGGGGATTATCCGTTTAGGCCTGACCTTGTTCTTTATCCTTAGCCTTGGCTTTGGCTTAAATTACGCCCAAGTTTACCTCCTGCACTATACGGGGCAGCGCATAGTTTTTGATCTCCGCCAGCACCTTTTTTCCCACCTGCAGACTTTAGCCCTAGCCTTTTTTGACGGCAACCCCGTTGGGCGCTTGGTTACTAGGGTAACCAATGATACGGAAAATCTGCAGGAAATGTATACTGCTGTCTTAGTCAATCTTTTCAAGGATTTATTTATGCTGGTGGGTATAGTGATTGTTATGTTCCGCCTTGATCTCAAATTAGCCTGGGTATCTTTGGCCACCCTGCCCTTGATCTTTGCCTTAACGGCAATCTTTCGAATTAAGGCCCGGGCCGCTTATAGGGAAACAAGAGTCCGTTTGGCGCGGATCAACGCAAATTTTGCAGAAAATATTTCCGGGATGCGCTTAGTGCAGATTTTCCGTCAAGAGAAAAGAAAATTCAAAGAATTCGATGAGGTAAATTCCAGCCACTATCGGGCCAGTATGCGGGAACTTTATGTCTATGCAGTCTTCAGACCCATGATGGAGTTAGTCTATTCCTTGGCAATGGCGATCCTAATTTGGGTAGGAGGGGGTCAAGTTCTCCAGGGGATGGTGGAATTTGGGGTCCTCTATGCTTTTATCAGCTATCTGGAGCAGTTTTTCCGGCCCATCAATGATCTTACAGAAAAATATAATATCCTCCAAGCCTCGATGGCTTCCGCGGAGCGTATTTTTTTAATCCTGGATGAAGAACCGGCCATTTCCGAAGCAGAGCGGCCGCTGCCTTTAGGCACGGTCCAGGGAAGGATTGAGTTTAAAAACGTTTGGTTTGCCTATGTGCAGGAAGAATGGGTTTTAAAAGACGTTTCCTTTACGGTGGAGCCGGGGCAGACAGTCGCTTTCGTTGGTGCGACGGGAGCAGGAAAATCCACAATTATGAATCTGCTGACCCGCTTTTATGATATTCAAAAAGGGCAGATTTTAATTGACGGCCGGGATATAAAGCATTTAAGCAAAGAGGAGCTGCGCCGAAACGTAGGCTTAGTAATGCAGGATGTGTTTATTTTTTCGGGGACAATTGGGGATAATATCCGCTTGAACAATAAAAAAATTAGCCCGGAGCGGATTAAAAGTGTGGCTCGCTATGTCAACGCTGATCATTTTATCCGGAATTTACCCCAAGACTATGAGGAGCCCGTTATGGAAAGAGGGGCAACCCTATCCGCGGGGCAGCGGCAGCTTTTGGCCTTTGCCAGGGCCCTGGCTTTTGACCCAGCAATTTTAGTATTGGATGAAGCAACCGCCAGCATAGATACGGAAACGGAAGAGTTAATTCAAGACGCTTTACCCAGGCTTTTAAAAGGAAGGACCAGCCTAGTAGTTGCCCATCGGCTTTCTACAATCCAAGATGCGGATAATATCATCGTCCTGCACAGGGGCAAAATTCGGGAAATGGGGACGCACCAGGAGCTTTTGGCGCAGAAAGGATTTTATTATAATTTATTCTTACTGCAGTATAAAGATGAGTTTAAAGAGGTGGCGGGCCGCTGACTTTAGCGGACCAAGGGGGGTAAAGATCAGTAATTTCGGTTCGAGCCCATGTTCTAATCGATTCCGTTTGGGGAAACCTTGTCAGGGGACGAAGAAAACAGCGGTCTAAATAACATTTTAATATTTTTGGGGGAAACACCGAACATTTTATGGTTTTAAGCAGGAAACTGTCGGCCTATAGCGAAAGGTAATTGTTAGAATCGAAAAACCAATTGCTTTTAAGGAGGATGAAAGAGGGAATGTTAACATCTAGCAGAACCCCCGCTGCTGAACAGAGTTGGATAGAAAGAAGGTTTCGTTTAAAAGAAAACCAAACTACTGTTCGAACCGAAATTATTGCAGGGATCACCACTTTTATGACCATGGCTTACATCTTATTTGTCAATCCCAGTATTCTATCAGAGACGGGGATGCCTTTTGATGCAGTTATGATGGCAACTGCCTCTTCGGCTATCTTAGCTACTTTATTGATGGCATTTTTGGCCAACTACCCCTTTGCTTTAGCCCCGGGGATGGGACTAAATGCTTATTTCGCTTATTCTGTGGTGTTTGGTTTAGGCTACTCTTGGCAGACAGCTTTAGGTGCAGTATTTATTTCCGGTATAGTTTTTGTGCTTTTATCCCTATCCGGTATTCGGGAAATGATTATCGATGCAGTCCCCGCCACCTTAAAAAGTGCAATTGGAGCCGGGATCGGACTTTTTATCGCCTTTATTGGGCTGCAAAACGGCGGCTTGGTGCAAAGCGATCCGGCGACGATAATCGGCATTGGCAATCTCGGAGAACCCGCAGTGTTTCTAGCCGCTGTTGGGATTTTGATAACAGGGATTTTGCTGGCCCGCAGGGTGAACGGGGCAATCCTCTGGGGAATTTTGATTACTACAATCTTAGGTATACCCTTGGGGGTGACGGCTATGCCTGACGGTTTTCTAAAAATGCCCAGTTTCTCAACCTGGGCCCCTATTTTCGGTAAACTTGATATTGGCGGGGCTTTGGGGATCGGCATTTTAGAAGTCATCTTTGCCTTCTTGTTTGTTGACCTCTTTGATACTATCGGCACTTTAATCGGTGTTTCGCAGCAGGCGGGTTTTCTGGATAAAGAAGGCAGACTGCCCCGGGCAAATAAAGCCCTCTTGGCAGACGCTTTCGGTACTGTGGCCGGCGCAATTTTTGGAACCTCTACAGTGACAACTTATGTTGAATCTGCTTCCGGTGTAGCAGTTGGCGGGCGGACCGGCTTTGCGAACTTAATTACTGCCGGTTGTTTCCTCTTGTCCATGTTTTTTCTGCCAATTATTGCCATTGTCCCTTCCGCGGCAACGGCACCGGCTTTAATTGTAGTAGGGGCTATGATGATTAGGGCGGTCTTAGATATTTCCTGGTCCGAAATGGATGAGGCTCTTCCCGCTTTTATCGCAATGATAGCAATGCCTTTCACCTATAGTATAGCTACAGGTATTGCCCTCGGGTTTATTGTGTATCCCGTTGTAAAAGTACTCAACGGAAAAGCCAAAGAAGTGCACGCCATTACCTATATTTTAGCAGTTTTGTTTGTTCTCCGCTTTATTTATTTAGGATAGCCTTCAAATTTAGGACCGGCTTGGCCTTAAAGGTCAAGCCGGTTTTTTAAACGCTGCGGTCCAAGGTAATCTTAAGCACATTGCCCCATTTATCCAGGGTTGTTTTCATTTGCTGTTTGAAATCTCCTAAACTCATGATTTGGGAGATGCTGGCCATGTTTGTAAACATATCATAAATTCCCAAGGCGTCGTTATAGGCCTGCTTTAAAGTATTTAGATCCGTTTGCAGGCTTTCGTTGGCCGCCTGCAGGGCTTTATTTTCCGCTTCTAATTCCTTTAGTTTTTGATTAAGCTCGTTCTCTTGGGCATGGCTGCCCAGTATTTGAGTTAGGGCATAAACAACGGCCTGGGGATCCGGTTTTAGTAACTGTTCCTCTAAACGGCGGATCTTGGTGTTTAAGTCTTGAATGTATTCCGGCAAGCCTTCAAAAGCGGCGATCAGTTGATTATCAACCTTGGTTTTGCTGAAAACCGGTTTGCTATCTTTCTTTTTTGGCTCTTCCCGTTCTTTCCGCAGGACATTGTAATAAAGCATTCCAACCGCAGCTTCGGAACGGTGGGGCAGCAGGCCGGCCACCCTGCGGAATGCCTCCGTCAAAGGGAGGTTCTTTTCTTTAGCTAAGCAAGCTTGCTCCCAAACAATATCCTTCTCTTCTTCGGTCCAATTCCTAACCGTACCCCGTGCAGCAGTTGCTGTTGACTTATCTTTGGACATAATAATCCCCCTCGGCATAGATCTAATGGGCCCCCTTCTGCCGGGTCCCATCTTTATATTATTATGACCGGGGTGTTCTTTCTTATTCTAAAGAGTACGATTTAATTTATTGATTAAGCAGGGAAATGCGATGAAAGTAAGGAAAAAAGAAGGACTTTCTTTTCTAAAGAAGAAACTATATTGATAAGGCAATAAAGACTGAGTCTAGAATCGCTCATCTTTATTTTCTGGCCGGAGGACAAGGGGCAGGCGCAGAAGACTTTAAAGTGAACTCGCCTGCTTCTTGTCACGGATTTGCTGCACCGTGCGGTGCTTTTATTTTTTTGGAGGCAAATTAGTATTGGCGGGATCAACAACAATGGTTTGAAAACGTTCATAGAGCACAAAGCCGGGCTTAGCGCCCTTGGGTTTACGGACATGTTTTCGTAAAGTGTAATCTACGGAAACCTTAGGAGAATTCTTGCTTTGGGAAAAGTAAGCTGCTAGCAGTGCAGCTTCCGCAATTGTACTTTCCGGGATGGCGCCTTCTTCCGCAATAACAACATGGCTTCCCGGGATTTTACGGGCATGCAGCCAAAGATGGTTAGGCCTGCTTAGCCTAAAGGTTAAATAGTCGTTTTGGCGGTTGTTGCGGCCAACCAAAATGGGGATTCCGTCGCTGGAGATATAGCTGTCCGGACGGGGAGAACCCCGCGGTTTGGGGCTTGGTTTGCACTTGGGCGGCAGGTAACCTTGGCGTTGTATCTCTTGGGCTATTTCCAGCAAAATCCGGTCTTGATCAGCCTCTTCAATTTGGTGCAGGACTTCCTCCAGGTAAGTCCGTTCCCGCCGCGCCTTTCTTAGTTCTTTTAGCGTAAATTTGCGGCTGTTTTTAGCTTTATGGTAATCTTTAAATTTCTTTTGTACATTAGCGCTGGGAGAAAGCAGGGGGTCAAGCTCTATTTTAATCCGAGGCAGGCATTCCCGAGTATAATCTGTAAGCTCTATCGAAGAAAGGCCTTTCTTCAGCAAATGAAAGTTGGCAGTTAACAATTCGCCCTGCAGGCGCAATTCGTCTGCCTGTTCAGCTCTTTTTAGGTTATCTTTGTGCAGTTTTTCTTTTCTTAAGGCTTTTTTTAATTGCCGGCGGAGGGGCCGGCGCAAAGAATTAGCCAAGATTTCTTTTCTAAGCCTATTTTCCCGGGCAGTTAAAAACCGGGCGATAAGAGCATTGACGCTGGGGAATAAAACGGAATTTTTTCCCTTGCTTAAAGAATAGCCTGTAAAATCTTCACCGTTATTTTTATGCCAGAAAGGTGTACCGCCTTCGGAAATCTCCTGCAGAAGATGGAGAAAGGCAAAGTAGATCCGAGGCCAATCTTCTTTATTTGTCTCACCTCTTTTAAGCCGGGGGGAGAAATTAGCTCTTTCCAGAACCTCTACAGCGCCGGTTTTGCTGAAACCCTGGAAAGAGTTTTGGATCCATTTCCAAAGCGGGGCCGAGGCAGGTAAAAGCCTGATTTCGTTTATAAATTCTTCTTCCCTGATCTCGCTGGGATCTCTCTTACCTTGGCCGCATGGCTCTTGGTATTTTCCCCCCGGAAGAATATCCTTCTCAGGATAGCGCTTGAGGGCATCGAGGATAGTCTTTTGTTGGTCAACAAAAAAAAGGTTGCTGTGGCGCCCCATGATCTCTAAAATCAAAATCTTTTGGGAAGGTTGGCCTCTTTGATCTAAGACCTCAAAATTGAGGTGCACAATGCGGTCCCACCCTTTTTGTTCTATGGATAATAAACGGCTGGGTTCCAGGTGCTTGCGGAGCAGCATGCAAAAAGAAGGCGGCTGGAGGGGATTTTGGGGTTGTTCGGTTACGGTGTGAATCCTAGGATAATTAGGATCAACGGAAATAAGAAGGATTTCTGTTTTTTTAAAAGAGCGTAAGTGCAGAGTAATTGTGTTTTTTTGAGGTTGGAAGATTTTCACAACCCGTCCATTTCGTAAGAGAGAATCCAATTCAGCCGTCAAGGTTTTCAAAGTAAGTCCGTCTAAGGGCATTCCATCACTCCCAATCCATGCTATTATATCATTAGAGGAGCGCGGGCTCAATCGGGCAAGGAGGTTATTGCCCGGAAATGGAGAATAAACGGGATAGAGTGCTAAGGTGGTGTTGTTGTGCATAAAATCAAGAGGTTTACATTACTAGTTTTAATTATCCTTATTACTGCTGGGATTTGGGCCCATGCTAATGATAATTCCGAGTCTTTGAACAACGGTTTTCAAGCCCTTTTTTATCATACAGTCCGCATCGAAGAGAGCTTTCCCAGTCTAAACCCCATTGCAACCTCTTTAGAGGAGTTTGGAAAAGCCCTGCGCCAGGGCAAACAGGCCGGAGAAGCTAATCTAATGATTGGTTTAATTTACCAGTATCTCAATAGGCCGGGCACTGCTTTAGGCTATTACTTAAGTTTTGCCCACCTGCATCCCGAAGAAAGCTGGATTAACTCTTTAATCGGCGATTTATATTTCGAAATGGGCCGTAACGAAGAAGCCCGCGAATTTTACGAGAAAGCTCTTAGATGGCAGGAGGAGGGCTATTCCCAATCCCACTTTGGCTTAGGCCGGATTGCTCTGGAGCAAGACGACTTACTCCAGGCTAAGCATCACTTCCAGCTGGCCTTGGAAAATTCTGAGAATTTTTTTGATGCCCGTTTAGCTTTGGGCAGAACGCTGCTGCACTTGGAAGAGTACCAAAAGGCAATTGAGGTTTTGGAATTAGCTCAGCTGCAAGCGCCGCGGCAGGCGGCAGTCCATTATTACTTAAGCCTTAGCTACGAAGGGGAAGGAAGAGAAGAGCAAGCCCGCCACGCCTTAAAACGCTACCAGGAGCTGACAGCACCTTAAGGAAGAAAGCGCCGTAATATTTTGTGTTTTTCGGGAATAGATTTTAGTAGAAACGTGTTGTTAAAACCAACACGTTTTTTAATATTTCGGAAAGAAGTGAGCTGGGTTTGGCAAAAAAATGGCATTTTACTTCAAGGCAGCGCCTGCTTAAAGAGTTACGGACAAATCCTAAAGCTGGGCTTTCCCAGGAAGAAGCGGGGCGGAGGCTGGCGAAGCTTGGTGCCAACATCCTAATTACAGCTCCTTCTGTTTCTCCCTGGATTATTTTTATCAGCCAGTTTCAGGATTTTTTAGTCCTAGTCTTATTGGGCACAACAGTTGTTTCTTTGTTTTTAGGGGAAACATTGGATGCAGCTACAATATTGGCCATTGTCTTTCTCAATTCCGTTCTCGGGTTTGCTCAAGAATATCGGGCGGAACGCTCTTTGGAAGCCCTGCGCAAACTAACCAGCCCCCACACTAAAGTCCTGCGGGAGGGCCATAAAACTCTTTTGGCTTCCGAAGAATTGGTTCCCGGCGATATCGTCTATTTGGAGGCGGGGGACCGGGTACCTGCTGATGCCCTTTTATTGGAAAGCCACTCCCTGAGCGTTGATGAATCCAATTTAACAGGCGAGTCCCTGCCCGCGGCTAAAGACGAAAACTGGCAAGGCGCAGCGCATACATCTTTGGGAGATTTAAAAAACATTGTTTTTAAAAGCACTTTAGTAACCAGGGGTTATGCTAAGGCTTTAGTGGCTGCCACAGGGATGGACACGGAAATTGGGGAAATTGCCCACTTGCTGCAAGAAAAGCGTCCCGCGGAAACACCTCTTCAGAAGCGCTTGGCTCAGTTGGGCAAAGTCTTGGTACTAGCCTGCCTAGCTATTGTGGGCCTTGTTTTTTTGGCAGGGGTTAAACAGGGATTTCCCGTGTATAAAATGTTTATGGTTGGGGTTACCTTAGCCGTTGCCGCTATCCCCGAAGGCCTGCCGGCAGTCGTTACTATTGCCCTTTCTGTTGGTGTTCAGCGGATGAGTAAGCGTAATGCCATTATCCGGCAGTTGCCCGCGGTAGAAAGCTTGGGCTGCGCCACCGTAATTTGCGCTGATAAGACCGGGACTTTGACCCAAAACCAAATGCGGGTGGAAAGGCTTTGGATACCCCCCGATCGGCTTCTTTTCCCCGGCGAGGAAAAAATACAATTGGGCCGCTCTCGAAACGACGCCATCTTTTATACTGTGGCTGCCGGAGCTTTATGCACAAAAGCAGAGGCCTATCAAGGAACGGATCTTTTTGGGGATCCCACGGAGGTGGCCCTTCTTCGTCTAGCTTTAGAAAGCGGCCTAAGCCAGGTTGATCTTAAAAAGGAATATAAGGAAGTGCATGCACTTCCGTTCGATCCGGAGCGGAAAAGGATGTCCGTTGTAATCCGGGTGGGTCCGGAGTATTATTCCTTAGTTAAAGGGGCTCCCGATGTAATCATGCAAAGATGTGCAAAGGTTTTGGCCGGCACCAAACCAGTCGCTTTCGATCAAGAACGGCGCTGGCGGGCCGCGAATGCTTTGGAAAATATGGCCCGGGGGGCCCTGCGGGTCCTGGCAGTTGCTTACCGCCCCTTGGGTCCAAGAGTACCGAGGGAAAGCGATTGGGAACAAAATTTGATTTTTACAGGCCTGGTGGGCATGATGGATCCGCCCCGGCCGGAAGTGCCCGCGGCGGTAAACGCGGCCCGGCGGGG
>JAAYRS010000094.1 GCA_012518645.1 Bacillota bacterium | reverse complement strand
TGGTGGATCTAGAAGATGTCGAAAACAGCATTGCGTTGCTTACGGAGCTGTTAAAAAGCACAGCCTGGTAAAAGGCACGCCATTTTTTTACCGTGTATGGTCGACAGGGGTAACCCCTTCGAGAGAATCCCAACAATTTATTATGATTAATCACAAAAAACACGTTTATTTAATTGCTTTTGAACGCAAAGAATGGTAAAATTGTTGTGGGTGGGACCTTACCTGCACCAACTGCAAATTTTTACGACAATGTGGTCTGTCCGCTATATGCCTGGATCTTGATAGGACCGGGACTATGGATGCACTTTGGGAAATACTTTTTTTCTGTGCCTTCCTGTCCGGCAGGAAGGTTTTTTGTTTTTGGGGAAACCCCGGATTGCTCCAAGCGGCGGTACTACCGGAAAGATGAAGTTCCTACCATGGATTTTCGGGGGAGAGGATTGCCATGTCGACCGCAGTAACAAAGAAAGTGGCGATTATCGGCGCCGGTAATGTTGGCTCCGTGTTGGGTTATGCTTTAAAACAAAAAGGGTATCTGCTCACCGCTTGTTTTGCCCGCACGGAGGAATCGAGACAAAGGGCAAGTGAGGTTTTGGGGTGCTCGGTTTACAGTGAACCTGCTGAGGCTGCACGGCAGGCGGGGATTGTATTTTTAACAACTCCGGACCGGGTCATCGAGGAAATTTGCAATGGCATGGCGCGGCGGGGTGGTTTCCGCCCGGGGCAGGTTGTGTTACATACCAGCGGTGCCCACAGTTCGGACATACTCTTGGCGGCGCGGGAAGAGGGGGCTAAAACCCTTTCTTTTCACCCTCTACAAACCTTTCCCGGGCTGCAGGCCGGTTTACGTGCTTTGCCGGGTACCTTTTTTGCAGTGGAAGGGGACAGGGATGCTTTTGGAGTGGCTGAGGGGTTGGTAGAGGCTTTGGAGGGCAAATTGTTGGCTATTCCCACGGAGATGAAACCTCTTTATCACGCGGCAGCTTGCGTGGCTTGCAACTATCTTTCCACCTTGATGGATGTTGCCTTGCGGATGTACGATGTTATGGGCATTTCTGCAGAACAAGCCTTTGCTTCGCTGTCCCCGCTTATTTATGGAACACTCCGTAACATCGGGGAAATGGGTCCGGCCAAGGCTTTAACCGGGCCTGTGGCCCGGGGCGATCTTCCCACGATTAAGGCTCATCTTCAGAGCATTAAGGCCCTGGCCCCGGAACTTTTGGCTCTTTATAGCTGTTTGGGAGTTTATACTGCAGATTTAGCCTGCAGGAAAGGAACGCTGGACCGGGAACAGGCGGAACAGCTAAAAAATTTATTGGGAGGGTAAAAATTGGGCGCAGATCGCTTAACTACACTGGCTTTTCGGGAAATGAAGCAAAAAAAAGAAAAAATAACGATGATTACTGCTTATGATTTCCCCACGGCCCAGTTAGTGGATGAAGCAGGCGTGGAGTTTATCCTGGTGGGTGATTCCCTGGGAATGGTTGTGCTCGGTTATGAGGATACCCTGGCTGTTACTTTGGACGATATGATTCATCATGGCAAGGCGGTGGTCCGCGGGAGCAAGAAGGCTTTTGTCGTGATCGATATGCCTTTTTTAACCTATGAAATAAACAGCGAAGAGGCCTTATACAATGCCGGAAGGATCATTCAAGAGACCGGGGCACAAGGAGTGAAGGTGGAAGGCGGGCTGGAGATCATTGAAGCAGTGAAGAAAATTACCCA
>JAAYRS010000093.1 GCA_012518645.1 Bacillota bacterium | reverse complement strand
GCAAAAGCCCGTGGGTATCGGAGATCAGCCCGACTTTAATAATTGACATAAGCAGCTCCTATCTATCTGCCGAAAGACGGCTTGTTTTTGTAGTAGTGATCAGATGGGCAATTTTCAGCCCCAAAAGCATAAAAAGAAAAGAGAATCCTAAAGCAATTAAGCCGCTAAAACTGCTGCCCAGATCGGTAAAAATGAGCAAAGCCCCTGCTAAAATATAACCGGCGAAACTGACAGCGGCCGTAAAAAAAGCGTAGGGAAGCTGAGTTTGGACATGTTCAATGTGCCCGCACCGCGCACCGGTGGAAGAGAGGATGGTTGTATCGGAAATGGGTGAACAATGGTCGCCAAAAACAGCACCTGCTAATACCGCGGCGATCATTAATAAGATCATTTCTGCATTGAACATTAAAGAAAAGTCAATAGCAATGGGGACCATAATGGCAAAAGTCCCCCAGGATGTACCTGTAGCAAAAGCTATTACGCCGGCCAGGGCAAAGACTAACGCAGGGTATAAGAAAGAGGGCAGTGTTTGCCCCAAGCTGTTTGCTAAAAAGGCCCCGGTATTTAGGCTTCCGATGATAGAACCAATGGTCCAAGCAAAGATTAAAACAGTAATGGGAGGCAGCATGCTTTTCAGCCCCTCTTTGACGGCTTGCGGCAGCTGGGAAAAAGTAAGCACCCGGCGGGGCAGAAAAAGTGCCAGGCTGAGGGCAATTGCGCAGAAACCGGCAATTTTTAAAGCAACCGCTGCATCAGTGCCCTGAATCGCTTCCAAAAAAGTGAGATTACCGCTAAAGTAACCTCCGGTGTAAGCCATGGCGATCACGGCGAAAACTACTAAGCCGCCAATGGGTATTACCAAGTCCCAAAGGGTACCCCGGGGGTTTGCGGGGGCTTGCTCTTCCTGCAATACGTTTTCGCCCCGGGGCCCATGAAGGTTACCGGTTGTAAGCGCTATTCGCTCATGCTCTGCCATGGGGCCGAATTCCAAATCCAAAGAAGATAAAGCGGCCACCATTCCTAGAGTAAGCAGGGCATAGAGATTGAGGGGGATCAGTTTAAGAAATGAAATAAAGGGATCCAGGGCCAGGCCTTCTGCTTTAAATTTTTCTCCCATTGTGGCCATAATAGTTACAACCCAGCTGGATACGGGGGCAATGATACAAACGGGAGCAGCGGTGGAATCGATCAGGTAAGCTAGTTTCGCCCGGGAAATCTTAAACTTATCAGTGACTGGCCGCATAACGGTACCTACTGTTAAGGCATTAAAATAATCGTCAATGAAAATTAGTATCCCCAAGATGAAGGTCGCGAAATGTGCCCCCTGCCGGGTTTTAATTCTTTTTTCGGCCCAGGTTCCGTATTCAGCGGAACCGCCGGCCATATTGACTAAATGCACTAAAATGCCTAAAAGCGCGATGAAAACCAAGATTGAAAAATTCCAACCGTCGGAAATACTGGACCAGGCTGTCTGTAAAGTGTAGATAAAGGCAGCAGGGAGATTTCCTTCCGTTAAGATTATAGCTCCGGAGAAGGCGCCGGCCAATAGAGAGGGGATTACCCTTTTGGTAAGTAAAGCTAAAGTGATGGACAAGAGAGGCGGGATCACACTAAGATATTGGTAGTCCATGAATTAAATTCAGCCCCTTTGCTTTTTAATAACAAAAACAGCCTTAATTAAGGCTGTTAAGAGCCAATATACGAACAGCCTCACCAATTAGCCCCCGTCAAGTTTGATACCTCTCCACCAGCCCGGGAACTCTGCGGTGACAGTTATGACTTTTTTCAAGCCATACCCAGCCAAAAGAAGGGGATCTTCATTCGGCTTCGGCGGTAACCCCTTTCTTCCCAGTTCTTCAGCCGCCCCGGCTTCCCTTGGAATACTCTTAATTACCGCGCCTCTATCTCACCAGTTTGATGGGGCATTAGTATTTAATTCATACTTAAATTATATAAATATATTTCCTCTTTGTCAATTTAAGCACACTTCGGACTATTTGCGCATTCGGCATACTGCTGCAGGGCAAAAAAATCCTTAGAAAAAAGAAAACCCTCTGCCTTTAGACAGGCTGAGGGCTATAAAAGTTCAGTGATGCTGGCCTGCAAAATCAAGGGAACCAACTTTATTTTGTTTTAGGCCTAAGGTTGCGCACGGAATTTAAAACAGCCAGGATGGTAACTCCTACATCAGCAAAAACAGCCTCCCAAAGTGTTGCCAAACCTAGGGCTCCCAAAATCAAAACTCCTAATTTTACTCCAAAAGCTAAAATGATGTTTTGCCAAACGATCCGATTGGTATCTTTCGCTGTTCTTAGGGCATCCACTATACTTAAAGGTTGATCGTTCATCAGAACTACATCAGCTGTCTCAATGGCGGCTTCAGAGCCTAAAGCACCCATGGCTATACCCACGTGGGCCCGGGCAATGGCCGGGGCGTCGTTAATGCCGTCCCCAACGAAGGCGACCTTCCCCCGGCCCTTCTTTGCAGCTATTATTTTTTCCAATTCTGTGACTTTGTCCTCCGGGAATAATTCGGAGCGTGTATCAAAAATTCCCAATTCCCGGCCTACCTCTTCCGCCACAGAGGAGGAATCGCCGCTAAGCATAACAATCTCTTTAATCCCAAATTCTTTTAGGGCCCGTACAGTTTGGGCTGCATCCTTCTTTGGATTATCACTTAGAATAATAGCTCCGGCATAAAGACCATCCACTGCCAGATGAACTTGCGCTTGCTGTCCTTGTTGAACTTCGACCCCTTCTTCCTCCAAAAGGCGCCTGCTTCCCACCAAGACTTCTTTATTTGCGATCCGGGCCCTGACTCCCAGCCCGGGGAATTCCTCCAAGGATTGGATTTTGTTTGGCTCAACCCTGCCGGGGTAAGCCTTTAATATTGATTGGGCCAAAGGGTGGGAAGAAGCACTTTCCGCGTAAGCTGCCAGCCGTAAAAGATCAGCCGCTTGGAAAGATGCTGCCGGAAGCACTTCTTGTACTGTAAACCGGCCGCTGGTAAGGGTGCCTGTTTTATCAAAGACAACAGTATCCACCTCTTGGAGGGCTTGCAGGTAATTGCTGCCTTTAACTAAAATACCTTGTTTCGATGCTTTTCCGATTCCCCCAAAAAAACCTAAAGGTATAGAGACGACCAAGGCACAGGGGCAGGAAATCACAAGGAAAATTAAAGCCCGATAGAACCAATCACTAAAGAGGGCCCCCTTTAGGAAAAGAGGGGGGATTGCCGCGATAAGCAGAGCTATTGCCACTACCACCGGAGTGTAGTAACGGGCAAAGGAGGTGATAAAGTCTTCTGTGGGGGCTTTATTGGCTGCCGCGTTTTCGACAAGATCCAAAATTCTGGAGACTGTGGAATCAGCAGCTGCCTTACTAGCTTGAATAGTGAGCAGCCCCTTTAGGTTGATGCACCCGGCAAGGATTTCTTCCCCTGCAGACACCGACTGGGGCATGCTTTCTCCGGTTAAGGCCGAAGCATCCAATAGGGAGGACCCTTCCAAAACAACCCCATCTACAGGAACCCGTTCGCCGGGCCGAACCAAGAGAGTGTCATTAATACTGACTTCTTCTACCGGTATATCTTTAATCCCCTCTTCTGTTTTGCGGTGGGCGATCTCGGGTCTGACAGCAATCAAGGCGGAGATAGAGCGCCGAGAGCGATCCACAGCCAAACCTTGGAGGAATTCGCCGCTGCGGTAAAAAATCATAACAGAAGCTGCTTCGGGAAATTCACCGATAGCCAAGGCACCCAAGGTGGCTAAGGACATCAGAAAATGCTCATCGAAGATCTGCCCCATGCGGATATTTTTGAAGGCTTGTTGGATTACCTCAAAACCGGCTAAAAGGTAGGCAGACAGAAATAGTCCGCTTTTTATAACTCCCGGGGAGAAAAATAAAGCCGCAATAAAGCTGAACAAGCCTAAAGCAAAAACAATGTTTTCTGCTGCGGCCAGCTGCAGGCGGTGTTTATCCTGTTTTTGAACCGTTAAGGTTACGCCGGGTTCTACTGCAGCAATTATCTCCCGGAGAGAGGCCAGCAAGTGTGTATCGTTTGTCGTTTCCGCATCCAGCAGGATTCGGCCGGTAGAGAAATCAACGACTACTTCCTTGACGTCATCTAAGTTGCCTGCAGCAGTTTCAATTTTTGTGGCGCAGCCGGCGCAGTCCAATCCTTTTAAATGGAAAACATAACGCATTGGTCATCACTTCTTTCAATTTTTCTCCAGAATATGTTGGTAGCTTTGTTCGAAGATAGCTTGAATATGGTGGTCATCCAAAGAGTAGTAGACCACTCGTCCCTCTTTGCGGAATTTCACCAGTTTGGCCTGTTTTAAAGTCCGCAGTTGATGGGAAATGGCTGATTGGGACATTTGCAGCAAATAGGCAATATCACAAACACATAATTCGGACTGGAACAAAGCATAAAGAATCCTGACCCGGGTGGCATCCCCGAATACCTTAAAAAAACCCGCTAAATTGGCCAGTACTTCTTCAGAGGGCATTTTTTCCTTTACTTTTGCCACTATTTCTCCGTGGATGGCTGTAACTTCGCAGCGGGGAGCCTTTTGCACACTCATGGGAAATCCCCTTTCCGACTTATATGAACACTTGCTCATGTGTTCATCTGAATTATAGCGTATTTTTAAGAAATAAGCAATCAAAAAAAACCCCCTTAACGGGGGCAAGGGGGAATAAGAACAACTTAGATTAATCCACCAAAAAAACCACTGAAAAATGTGCTAAAAAATCGTAAATATCTAAAGCATCCAAAATGGCTTGGGCGTCATCATCACTGATAATTACACTGGTCTCCGTCGTTCCCGTGATTTCTAAAGCTTTGACCACCAAAGGGGATATCTTCACGGAACGTTCGTTAGGTTCAATGCGGCGCAGCAGCTCCGGGCTTAATTCCTGGCCGTAAGAGGCAATCCCCGCCTCCTGCAGAAACTGAAAAGGCACGGCAACACCGGCATAGATTAACTGCCCTGAACTGGAATAGACGCGGGGACTTAGCCCGCGTTTTAAATCCAGGCCTCTTGCATCAACAATAAGCCCGGTGTAGACTAACTCCCGTCTGATTAATTCTTCTTCCGCCAAATCCAATTCCACTCGGCGGATGTTAAATTCGTCCCATTCCATCTGGACACCTTCGGGGGCCGTAAAAATAACGGTGGCTTGTGTTGCGCCCGCAGGAGCGGTGACAACCGTAGATATGCGCTGCCATTGGTTAGGCCCTGCCAAGCTGCGGCTTAATTGAGTGGAACGCAAGTACTCGCCGTGTTCACCGTGAATGTAGACTGAAGCGAGGGTGGGCGGCGCCTCTTCTAATTTTGTTTTAATCCGCACGCTAACCTCATAGCGGGCACCCGTTTCTAATAAAAAGGTCCTTTTAAATTCTGCCCCGGCTAATGCTGGGCTAACCGCCAAAATGATTAAGAACAGCATGATCAGGAGCAATCGACGTTGGGCTCTCATTTTATCATCCTCCCATTCTTCAAACATTTCGCATTGGAATTAATGAATCTGACCAAATTTATGTAAAAAAGGAAAAAATCAGCTAAGCCGAAGCTAGCTGATCATTTCTCTAGGGGATAATTAGGGTCTGCCCGGCAACAATCCGATTAAGATCTTCAATATTATTCCGCTGGGCCAATTGAGTTAAACCAACTTTATACTTTAGGGCCAATTGGAAAAGAGTATCGCCAATCTCCACCAGGTGGGTATTTGGTTTCTGCTCTTCTTGATACAAATGGATGGGAATGCGAATTGTTTCGCCAACGACAACTTTTTCGTTAGCAATTTGGTTTGTTTCCAGCAGAGCCCGAAGGGGAACCCTGTATTGAGCAGCCAATGAGTGGACATTGTCCCCAGGCTGAATCACGTGATAACTATAAAGAGGTTCCGGCAGATTAATCCGCTGGCCTACCTTGAGATTATCCGGGGTAAGGCAGGGATTAAGATCCAGCAGTTTCAGCAGATCCACATCATAGTCTCGGGCAATTTTCCAAAGGGTATCTCCGGACCGGATCGAATGAAAGTGCAGCCCTGCCCCTGCCGCAGCAAAACTAAAACTTAGGCAGATAAGCAGGATCATTACCCCCATTAATAGTTTCTTATTCAATCTTTACACCTCCCGCCTTATTATCGTCCAGGTTGCATGGGAAGGCAAAGGTATCTTCTAGGCCTTTTAGTAAGAAATGCCGCTTCGTTTTAAAGTCCAGTCCAGCATAGGGGTTGTCACATCTACTCTAAAAAACACTTCCATAAAGGCCCGGTAGGTTTCGGCCAGATCTCCGGGGTAGGAGTGGGGATAAGCAATGGAAAGAAGCCATTCCAGCCCTAACAGGCCAAAAACGGACGGATCCAGCCAATTCAAAGGGAAGGAGGGCACCTGATAAATACGCTTGAAACCCGCTTTTTGGATTTCCCCGTAAGGGTCGGCGATACTATGGGGTAAAATCAAAACAAAGTCGGGAAGGGGGACAGTATTTGTCCACTCGGGTAATTCAACCATCCCGGCCAATTCCAAAATTTCGTCAAAATACCCTTTGGGGTGAGAGGAGATGAGATGCACCGGTATTTTACCGTAACTAAGGCGTAATTTTTGGAACTCAGAAACCCGCTCTAAATGATTTTTGACAAAAGCCGCCAAGGCATTGGCCCGGATCTGTTTGTTGAGCAGTTCTCCCAAAGCCTGCAAAGAATCGGGCAGGGAGGTTAAGCTGCTGTCCAGCAAAACTGTGGGGGTCTTTAACTCTTTTTGAATTTCATCGGCCAGACGAATGTTTTCGGAATCAGCCGGCGCATAATGGAGAATTAGATCCGGTTTTTGCTGCAGGACCAAATCCGTGTGGATTGTTTTGTATTGGTTGTCCCAGGTCCCTAAAGTAGGCAGGTGGTGGTACTGGGGTTGGACCGCGAACTCTAAATCCGGGCTTAAACCCCTATTCCAGCCAATAATTGCTTCGGGGTTAAGGGCATAAACTAAAAACAGGCCCGCTTCTGTTGTGGCATAAATTTTCGCTGTTTCAGCGGGAAGGTGGATCTCGCGCCCGGCGTGGTCCACTAAGGGGAAACTAGAGAATTCCCGCTCATGGGTTGGAGCCGGACAAAGAAGGAGCAGTAAAAGAATAACCAACAAAGTTTGGCTTACTTTGTAGTTATTAACCATCGCGCCGCTCCTTTCTGCAAGATTCTATTGGAAAAGGCAGGTCAAAAACTCTTCCGGATCAAGATTGGCAAAGTAGTCGGCGAAGTTGATTTCGCGGAGAAATTTTTTTATGGCTTCCTCCCTGTAAACTTGGCCTTGAAGGGCTTGGGCCAGCTTGTTTACATCTTCTTTCCCGAAAAAGTCGCCGAAAATCTTCATTTCGGTAATCAGGCCGTTCTTAACGTTGAATTTAAGATTTAAATTCCCGCCGGGGAAACGCCGGGATCTTTCCCAATCAAAAGCAGGGGAGCTTCCGTAATTCCAGTCCCATTTGCTGTACCGTTTTTGCACCAGGGTGCGGATTTCCCGGAGATCCTCGTTAGTTAGTTCATAGTTCCCATGCCTTTTATCCTTTAAGATGTGCTCTAGAAGCAATGCCTTGAATTCTTCTGTTTCCAGTGGCTGTTTTAAGTAGGGGTAGATGTTGGTAACCCGGCTGCGCACAGATTTTATGCCTTTAGATTGGAGTTTCTCCATCTTCACATTAAGTGCTTCTTGGACTACGGAAAGATCCGAATTAAATAAAATGGTTCCGTGATGCAAAAGACGGTTTTTAGACCAATACTGAGCATTACCCGAAAACTTTTTTCCTTGGATGGTGAGGTCGTTTCTTCCGGAAAAACGGGCCGGGACTCCCAGGGATTTCAAGGTCGCTAAAACCGGTTTTGTAAACTCCCGAAAGTTGGTAACCAGCTTTTTTTGGTTGGGCACTATAAAAGTGAAGTTAAGATTGCCTAAATCGTGGTAAACGGCCCCCCCTCCGGAAAGCCTCCGCACCACGTGGATGTTGTTTTCTTTAATATACGAAGCGTTGACTTCTTCTATTGTGT
Organism: Bacillota bacterium; assembly: GCA_012518645.1. GTDB lineage: Bacteria > Bacillota > Limnochordia > Darwinibacteriales > Darwinibacteriaceae > JAAYRS01. The sequence goes on along the minus strand of JAAYRS010000093.1, from coordinate 2,940 downwards.
TTTGGTTACGGCCAATTACTACCGTGGGCTCGTTTTGCCAAACTATCAATAGTTTGTCCTCCAGATGAAGCCGGTTTAAGGCGTATTCTTCCAAGGCCAGGTTAAAGGCGGGATCATGGCAATTATTTACAATATTAATCATAAGAATACCTCGCAATAGTAACAAATTATTCCTCTACTGTTACTTTAAGACAGTTCCCCTCTGCTGTCAACGGAGCCGAATTTATTCCTGCTCCTCCCAATTCAGTTTATAACGGAGGAATAGTTCGTTTTGGCGGGTGAAATGGGAAAGGAGAATTATTCTGGGTTTGTTTTCCAAGACCCGTTCACCCATAGCCATAGTCAAATCAAAGGCGGATCCCACCAAGCGGGGGGCCAGGGTTAGAAACAATTGATCAACAAGGCCGGCTTGGAGAAACTCATAATTGGTCCGGGCCCCTCCTTCTACTAATAAAGTGTTCACTCCGTACTTTGTAAACAAGAGTTTTAAAAAATCTTGGACCCCGCCCGCGCTTGTTTCAATGTTTGCTGCACCTTTGATTTTCGGGCTTAAACTTCGGGCACCTTGTTTGGAAGTGATAATCAGAGGCGGCCTGGGCGGGTCGGTAAATAAAGGGGCGGCAGGGTCCAGGTTGCCCCTTCGGGTTAAGATAATTGAAAGCGGCTGGGCTCTTAATCCCCGTTTTTTCCTCAGCTTCTCACAATGGGAAGGTACCCCTAAATAGTAGGGGTGTTGCCGGGCGGTGCTTCCGCCGGTTAAGACAGCATCAAAATGACCGCGGAGCACATTCATGGTTTTACGATCAAACGGACTGCCTAAACTGCCCGGGGTTAGTTTACCGCCGGAAGTAATTTTCCCGTCCAGGGAAGAAACCATATTTATTGCCACGAAGGGAGGCCGTCCGCTGTGTGGGAATTGAATCCGGGTATAAGGATGGTGAAGCATTGGGGTACCTCCTGATCTGTTTGGGGCCGGGGCCTGCCGCACTCTTATTTCGGATCTTCGGGGATGCACGGGAAGGTCTGCCTAAAGGGGGTTATACCACCGGCCCTAGTAGCTAATCTATCTTAGGATTAAAAAAATGATATAAGCAAAATAAGCCAGCAGAGTTATAAGCCCTTGGAGGCGGCTGATTTTTTTAGTAAAAATTGCAGGAAAAAGTAAAACAGCAATTAGAAGCAAGCTAAGGGGTACATCTGTGCGTAAAACTGCCGGGTCAACTAGGAAGGGACGGATTAAGCCGGCTGTAGTGATTACAAAAATGATATTAAGGGTATTAGCACCAAGAACGTTCCCTAGGATTAGATCGGTGTGGCCTTTCCAAGCCGCGGCCATGGCCGTGACAAATTCCGGCAGGGAACTGCCCACTGCAAACAGGGTGAAAGCGATAATGGCTTCCGGGACCCCAAAAATCCGAGCTATTTCCACTCCGGAATCTAATAGATAATGAGCACCGAGGACGACAAAGGCCGAACCAAGCCCAACCCGGAACAAATGGAGGCGAAAATCTGCTTTAGAGTTGTTTTTATGGCCCCGGGCAGAGCGGCGCCGGCTGTTCCAAATGTTGGAGCCCAGGTAAAAAAATAAGATCAGCGCTAAAAGTGCGCTTTCCCAACGGGCTATATGTAAATCCAAGGCTAGAACGGTGAACAAAACTAAGACTCCCACCATCGTCCCCGCTTTTAAGAAAGTATCTTTATCTCTAATTTGCGGCGGTCTTATTACTGCCGCCAGCCCTAAAATTACGGCAGTATTGAATAAGATACTGCCGAGGGCGGTGCCGACAACAATATGGCCTTTACCTTGGGCTGCCGCCAGTGCGGAAATTAAATTCTCCGGCAGTGTGGTACCTAAACTGACAATAGTGGCCCCTACTACGATTTGAGAGATTCCCCACAGCTTAGTCAGCCCCACCGCACCTTCTACTAGCCAGTCCGCGCCTTTAGTTACGGCGCTTAAACTCAGGATAAAGATTAAATATACCATTTGGGATCCCCTTCTTGCCATTAAGAAAAAGACTTTTAGCACACTCCAGTGTTTAGCATGCCAAAAGTCTCGTTTTCTTTGCCTCGGGACGGCCATTAGGCTAGATTTAATAAAAGCTGTTGCCTTCTTTAGTCTTTAACTACGGGCTTTGGCTGATTAATGGAAACAAATTTTTCCACGCCCTCCCGTAAGTTAGCGGCCCATTTTTCTGCCAGCTGCTGAGGGGTGGCTCGATTAATTTTAGCATGATATTGATCAACTTCTACGATGAAATGGTCTTTTAGGAACACACTTACCGAACCAGATGCATTAACTACTATGTGCACGTCTTTTCCGGACAGATCGGCCGGATCTTGTGTAGAAACCACCCACTGGTCGAAAGCTGCGCTCAGATTAGCCCAAATTGCATTAACTTGGTTGTACGGTTTCTGATCACCTTCATAGCGATACAGGAAAAAGTTTACTCCGGTCCCCGGGATATCTACCGGAATTCCTACTCCTTGGGCCCAAACTCCGCTACTGAACAAGACGATTAAAGATAAAGCCACCGCGAAAATGACCTTACGCACTTGCAACACACCACCTTATTATGATATATTACTTATACAACTGGTTCTCGTAAAGATGGCAAACTCCTTCACTATTTGTGGATCCTGGTAAAATAAAACTTGGAAAAAGAGGATTTTGCTGGGGAAACCAGAATTAGGGCTTAGGAATTAATTTCCCAAGCCTTGAGGTGAGAAGGGCACCAAAAAGAGTTGACATCCTCCCAGAGTGCTGGTATACTTTGATACTGTCCGGACTTTTTAAGATTTGGAGAGATTCGGGGCGAATAGCTCAGCTGGGAGAGCACCTGCCTTACAAGCAGGGGGTCACAGGTTCGAGCCCTGTTTCGCCCACCACCTGGCGGTAGTAGCTCAACTGGCAGAGCATCGCGTTGCCATCGCGAAGGT
>JAAYRS010000092.1 GCA_012518645.1 Bacillota bacterium | reverse complement strand
TCTGCAATTGTTAGTGATGAATTTGGGGCGCAAGCTCCGGATTCTTTTTCTCCAATTTTGGAAACGCTTTTTTTGGCATAATTCGTGGTATTTATCGGTTGAATAAAGGTTGTTCAGCGACCCCTAAATCTGAAGCGGTGGTGCAGTCAACAATATTCCCTTTTCAGAAAATGGATAAAACTGCAGTAAGAAGTATAGGGAACCCTTGGACCGCCCCGGGAGGGCCTGATCCCATAATATTCTTCACCGGGTGCTTTTCCTTCTGTGCTAACAAAAGCAATATTATTTTAAAAGGGAACCTTTTAATTTTAAGTTAGAAGATATCTTAAGCTTGCGAAAGGGGGGACTTTTCCAAAGCCTTTTAGCCACTTACTTCCCGTAACTTTAGATCTTTGGTTGCAGAATCAGTTTTTAAAAACCAGAAATGCCATACACTTAAGACTAGGCCTTTCAAGATGCTGGATATGGTAATAGCCCACCACACCCCTTCCAAACCAAGGAATGTTGAGGACAGCCACAAGGCTCCGGGAATCCGTAAACCATTGAACACTATCCCTACAATAGAAGGAGGGAAGGTCCTCCCCCGCCCGATAAAAGCCCCCGCCGTAATTATTTCCACCGTCATCCAAAATTGGGATAAGCCCAGTATCTTAAGGTAGGTTACACCGCAGCGAATGGTTTCTTCCTCGGGAATAAAGATAGAAAAGATGGGCCGAGCGGCGAAAATCAAAAGTACCGTGGCAAAAATACCTAAGACAGCTACGATGCCCAATCCCACAAAATACCCTTTATAAACTCTATCCCACTTGCCTGCCCCGTGGTTTTGCCCCACAAAAGCACTCATGGCTGCCTGAAACCCGCCCGCGGTCATCCAAGAGATAGATTCAATTTGGGACCCCACCTTTTGCACTGCAATAGGCAAAGGCCCCCATTGAGCAATAATCCGGGCCACAATCATAGCAACAATTGTAAAAAAGGCACTCTGCAGCGCAACGGGAAACCCCATTTTAAGCAAGCCTTGAAGGTATTTTCGCTCCGGTTTTTGCAGCAAATGCAGCCCGGAAAAAAGTTCTGGGCGTTTCCCCGCTTCCCGCATAAAAATCAAAGTAACCGCGGTTTGAGCAATCACCGTGGCAATAGCTGCACCGGCCACCTCTAACCTAGGAAAAGGCCCTAAACCTAAAATCAAGACGGGATCCAGAATAATATTAAGAAGAAGGCCAATGGCATTAATCCGAAAAGGAGTCTTGCTGTCGCCCGCACCGTTAAAGATCCCCGTAAAGACAGGATTGATAGTATAAAAGACCATGCCTAAAGAAACAACTATCAAATAGGTGATCGCCTCTCCCTCAATTTTTGCCCCTAATTTATAAAATCCAATCAAGGGTTGGCGCAGGATGATTAAAACGGCGGCGTAGGCCAAGGCCAAGACCACAATTAACTGCAAGCTATGCTGCACAGAGCGTTTTATTCCCTGTTTATCTTGGCGGCCCAGGGCTTGGGCCACCCCTACCTCCGCCCCAATTTTAGGAATCATAATGAAAGCCATAGCCAGCCAAGTAAAAAAGCCGGCGGTGCCCACCGCGGCTACGGCATCGGAACCAACTCTGCCCACCCAAATCATATCCGTAAGATTGTAGGCCATTTGAACAAAAGAGGTAGCAATAATAGGCAGGGCTAGTTTGACTAAAGAACCAAAAATATTACCTTCTGTAAGATTGATTGTTTTGGACATCTTGTTCTCCCACTTTATTTTACTGCAATCTATGATACCACATTGAAGGGCCAGGACAACAATTACTTTTCAAAGGTCCCCCTTACTTTAAGTTGGCCCTCCTGCATCAAGATCACGCCTTTGGCAATTACAGTACTGATTTCAAGATTTTGATCCCAAAGCAGGAGATCAGCATCGCAGCCGGGTTCCAGCTTTCCCTTAACGCCATCGAATTCTAAAGCCCGGGAGACATTGGAGGTTACTAAACTAAGGGCATCGCTAATGTTCATGTTTTCTTCCAGCACCAAGGCTTGAATCACCTCATGCAGCGCATCCATGGATGCAGCTTCAATCCCAACCATTTCGTTTTTATCATTCCATTTTGGTAAACTGCCGTTAGAATCAGAGCTAAGAGTTATCTGTGAAAGCGGTACTCCTGCCTCCGCCGCTTTCGCAATCGTGTTTGCTGTTTCCCGCGGGTTGATCCCCGCCGTAAAATCCAAATAACCGCCCATTTGGGCGAATTGCAGGGCCTGGCCCTGAACAGAACGAATGTGGGTAGGACGAAAATGTTTTATCGGCAGATCTGTTTCTGAAAGAATTTCCAGGATCAAGCCTAATTGCGCTTTACCCCGGCCTAGATGGAAAGTGACAATACCCGGTTTGCCGCCGATTAAAGCGGCCATGCGCACATCACTGACTAATCTGATCAATTCCTCTTTAGTCGGCTGCGAACAACGGTGATCGGAAATAGCGATTTTAACCCCTAAGACTTCGTGAATAAAGGCGATATCCTTTTTTAGATCGCCGCTGAGTGTAACAGGAGGATATTCATAAGATCCGGTAAGGCAGTAAGCTGTTATGCCTTCTTCATTCAGAGCCTTTGTTTTTGCTACTAGATTTTCCACACTGCGGGTGATGCCGTCCGTACCCAACAACCCCACCAAGGTGGTCACACCGGCTCGAATGCACTGGCTCAATTGAAGTTCGGGGACCCGAGTTTTAAACCCCCCTTCACCGCCGCCCCCGGTAACGTGGACATGCTGATCAAGATAGCCGGGAACTGCCAAGAACCCCTCGCCGGGGATCCGCTCAGCTGTTGGATACTGAGAGGAAAGGCCCAAACCTATATCCACTATTTTCCCGCAAGAAAACAAAATGTCGGCCAATCCCCGATCCTCCGGTTGATAGAGATGAACATTTTCAATTAAAGTTAACATTTCCTCTCACCTTTCTTTTTACAAAATGAGCCGCCGGTTCCCAAACGGGAACACGGGCCACCTTAATTTTGCGGACTCCTATCTAATTTCCCGACAATAGGATACAATGAAAGTGACGATTACCGCAAGCTTCGGATGCTCTTAAGCCCCGCAGGGGCACCCTCTAAATAAGGCGAGGGCAACCGAAGTAGATAATAACGGTCAATATTCCGACAAGGACGGGATTTTTATGAACAAACATAAATTTTACTGTGGATTTTTGATTTTCTTACTGCTTTTCTGCAGCTTACCCCATATAGCCGCCGGTAAAACCGGGCCTTCTATCGCCCTGGTTCTAGGCGGCGGCTCTGCCCGCGGCTTTAGCCACATCGGCCTTATTCAGGCCCTGGAGGAAAACGGAATACCAGTCGACTTGATTGTCGGCACCAGTATGGGCAGCATCGTCGCCGGTTTGTACGCCGGAGGCTATTCCGTGGATAACATGGTTAAAATTGTAACCGCTTTAAATACTTCAACCTTACTGGATATTCCCCTGCCCAGCGGAGGGGGCATTGTCGATACAAGCGGCCTGCACCACTATCTAGATGTGCTTTTAGGCGGAAAGACCTATGAACAATTGGAGATCCCCTTTCATTCTGTGGTTGTCAATTTAGGCACAGGTAAGGAAATAGCCTTAAACCAGGGTAAGGTAAGTAAAGGCATTCAAGCCAGCATGTCCATTCCGGGCATTTTTAGCCCAGTCCTAATTGACGATCAGTATTATGTGGATGGCGGGCTAAAAAATCAGGTTCCGGCCAACGTTGCCGCTGATTTAGGTGCAGATGTGATCATAGCTGTTTCTATCGAGCAAGATTATCAAGATCCCAATTATAGATGGATTATCAACAATTTACGCATGTCTTTGACGGCCATGATGGAAGGCTACACGGAAATCAACACGGCAATGGCCGATGTTCTCATCGTTCCTGACGTTGGATTGGATTCCCCCATGGATTACCAGCGCGCCCCTTATTTTATCCAGCAGGGGCATCAAGCCGGCCTGGAATATATGGCACAGATTAAGGAAGTAATCCTGGCTCAGGATCCTGCCTTTGAATTCATTCCTTATCGGCAGGCGGGATATACCGATGCAGAACTGGAGCGGATCATGAAAGAGGCCGAACGGGGGGCAGCACGAGTGCCCAAGCGCTTCACCCTCAAACCGGAATTAGCTTTTGACAGCGACTATAGTTTCCCTAAACTCGGCGCTAAGTTTACCCACGGCCCCCTAAGCTGGTTTGGTGTGGGCTATCGCTATGGCTTCGATCAGGAAGAGGGGGGGCACGAGGCGTTTATCGATTGGGGTTCTGAGAATTTCGGCCGGGCAGACGTATATGTGCGCCAAAGCCCCAACCGGGAAAAGCCTACTTTTGGCTTTTCTGTAGGAGGGCCAAAAATTAAAGAGCTTCAACTGGAGGGCGCCTATGTTTCCCAAGGGCCCAAGGCTTGGCAGATATCCGCAATTAATAACGCCCTTTTGAATTGGCCCCGGGCTATCGCCGGATTGTCCCTGCGGGTGACCGGCTTGCGTCCCCAAGAGGAGGGCGCCCCAATCAAAGAGAATCTGCTTATGGCTGTGGCCCCGCAGTTCCAAGTTTTCCCTTGGAGAGAAAGGCACTTTCCCGTGGGCTTCCTCTTGGCCCGGCCTTATTTCCTAACCGGAATTACGGTTGAATCCCCTATCACTGAATTAGCCCCGGATCCCACCTTTAGAGTGGGAATTGGCAGCGAACTGCAGCTTTTTGGCTTATACCCGGCGGATATTTCCCTAGGGGTTGAAATGGACAGTGAAGCCAATACTACTGTCAAATTTGGCTTAAAAAGCATTAAATTTTAGTGCCCCTTTTTTTAAAACAAAGCTGGCCCGGAATCCAAAGAAAGCCCTTGGAAAAGGGCTTTCTGCTTTATTTATCTCTTTTTGATTTTCACTTATTTACTAAGTTCATCAACCATCTGCTGGGCCACATCATCGACTTCTTGGCGGTGGACATCAGCTAGTTGATTGTAATAGCTCATAGTCTCGTCATCAATATTTCCAATAAGGGGCGCTAAGATTTCGGGGATTTGCGGATAGCGTTCCAGCACTTCTGTTTTGATTACCAGGCTGCAATCGTAAGGTGGAAAAACATTAAGATCATCAATCAAAGGTACTAGATCCATGGCGGAAATCCTGCCATCAGTGGAGTAGGCCACCGCAGCATCCACATCACCGGAGCGGGTAGCCCGGTAGATCAGGCCGTATTCCATAATCACAGGGCGGCGCCAGGATAATCCATAGGCTTTGTTCATATCCTCAAAACCGTCTCCGGGCCGATCCCTGAAAACGGTATCCATAGCCAAAGTCATAGAATCAGAAACACCGCGTAGGTCCGACATTACTTGCAAACCGCGTTCTTCAGCAAAGTCCCGGCGAACCGCAATACTATAGGTGTTGTTAAACCCAAACGGCTCCAGCCAGGTTGCCTCAAACTGTTCATTCCATTGCTTTTGGACATAGTCGAAAATCTTCTGCCTATCTTTCCACTCCTCCGTCACTTCCATTCCTAAAATACCGGTGAATTGCGTTCCCGTATAAGACACGTAGCCGTCTGTGTCTCCTGCCAGCATGGCGTTATGCTGGAGGACGTGCGCCGAAAAATTGCGAATATGGGCTACTTCTAACTTACATTTCGCACCCTATAGTGGCGGAAAAAAATAGTTTTTAAAGTAGCAGGATTCTACAAATATTTCGCGAAATCTGTTCTATCCATATTCTGGGAGGGAACCGGTATGAAAGTAGCCGCG
>JAAYRS010000091.1 GCA_012518645.1 Bacillota bacterium | reverse complement strand
TTTGTCTATCCCAGCCTGCAAAACATAGCTTACAAAGCACCACATCCTAACGCTGCTAAACTGCTGATTCACTATTTGCATGGGAATGAAAAAGCTGAATTAGGTATCGAGCCTTGGTATATGCTGGGGAACTGGCCGGCCAGGCAGGATATCCAAGTACCTCACGTTCATCCCGTTCTAGGCGAAATGCTGTGGCCCTTGGAAGATATAGTCTTCTGGGAAATGGATCCAGTAGGGCTTTGGGAACTGCAAGATGAGGTACAAGACTGGTGGATTTTAAACGCCAACTAATTCTGGTTGGTTAGGTTGCGGCCAATTGGCCGCAACCTAACCGAAATTCGTAAATGTTGGAGGTAGGCAAAAAATGGGCAAAACAGATTTGCAGGCAACTGCTTCACAGTCGGAGAGCCCAATTGTAGTGTGGTTTCGCAAAAGTAAGCGGAGGTTATTTGCCCCCCACGTTATTCTGGGGCTGCTCTTAATGGTGATTTTAGGTTATTTGGTAGCGGCTCCTTTAGTTACTTTGGTTTCCACGACCACAACCTGGCAGCCGCAAGATGTAAGGATAAGGGGTCAGCTGGTAGAGGTGGGTAAATTTACCCTATACCATTGGGAGCGGATTTTAACGTCTAATTTAGCTCCGGCAGCACTTTGGAACCCGCTGATGAACACGATGATTGTTGCCGCCCTAATAGTTCTGGTTGTCCTTCTTATTTCCAGTATTTTGGCTTGGCTTGTGACCCGCACAGATATTCCAGCGCGAAAGGTTATTTCCAATTTGGCTATGCTGCCTTATATCCTGCCGTCTTGGACTTTGGCTCTGGCCTGGGTGGAAGTCTTTCAAAATAGTTCTTTGTACTTACCAACGGGTTTTTTAGAATATTTTACTGGGATTACCGTTCCGGAATGGTTAGTTTACGGGCCGGTGCCTATAGTTATTGTTATGGCGCTGCACTATTATCCATTTGGATTTTTATTAATCTCGGGGGCTTTAACTAGCATTGATTCTCAATTAGAGGAATCGGCTGAGGTTTTGGGGGCCGGGCGCTTTAGGATTTTAAGGAAGATTACTTTTCCCATTATTATGCCGGCCATGTTGTCTACGGCCCTATTAGCTTTTGCCCGTTCTATCGGGACCTTTGGGACTCCGGCAATTTTAGGAGTGCCCGCTCGGTACCCCTTGATTTCAACACAAATCTTTTCTTTCCTCACTACGGGCCGGGACAGTCATGGGTTCATCTTGGCGCTGGTTCTTTTGCTTATGTCTTTTACCGGTGTGATTATCAATAACAGGATCATCGGAAGCCGCAAAGAGTTTACTACAATTGGTGGAAAAGGTAGAAGGACGTCCCTTGTGAAGCTAGGGAAATGGAAAGTTCCCATCGCTGTTGTAACCATCGTATTTTTGGCCATTGTGGGTGTTTTTCCCTTTATACTTTTGGGCTGGTCCAGTGTGATGTTGAACGTGGGGAACTTTAGTATCAAAAACTTTTCACTGCATTACTGGACCGGGAAAGCAACTTCGCGCCTAGCTGACGGCCTTCCTGGTGCGCTCCGTAATCGGGAAGTTCTTGGCGCTTTGAAAAACAGTGTTTCTGTTGCCCTGATTGGCGGTCTGTTAACAGGGGCAGTGGGGATGTTTATAGGTTATGTGGTGGCTAAGAATCGCCAGGCTTTCTTGGCTAAAGCTTTAGAACAACTTTCTTTTGTGCCCATGCTTATTCCCAGTATTGTCTTTGGAAGTATCTACCTGGCGCTTTTTTCGAAGGCTAGGTGGTTGATCCCCAGCCTCTACGGGACTTTTGCTCTCTTGATTGTAGTAACGGTAGGTAAACAAATGCCTTATACAGCCCGATCCGGGATTAGTTCCATGCTCCAGGTTTCCGGAGAATTAGAAGAGGCTGCTATTATCCAGGGTGTTTCCTGGTGGAGGCGTTTTAGGAAAATCATGCTGCCGCTGACTAAAAGTGGATTTTTTGCAGGAACATTGATTGTCTTAATTACCTCTATGAGGGAGCTAAGCCTATACATATTGTTAGTTACACCTGCCAATAGGGTGCTGACCACAATCACTTTTGGTTTTATCCAAGAAGGAAATATGCAGATTAGTTACGCCATAACAACTCTTTTGATTCTAGTCGTTCTGGCTTTGAATTTGATTGTAAGTGTCTGGCAGAAAACCGATTTGGCAGAGGGAATAGGAGGGTAGCAGATGGCTGATTATAAAATAGTTTTAAAGGGAATTACGAAACGATATCCCGGAGTTACTGTAATTGATAACATCGACTTAGAGATACCGGAAAGAGACTTTGTGACTTTATTAGGCCCATCGGGGTGCGGTAAGACAACGACACTGCGGATTATCGCTGGACTGGAAGAGCCCGATGAAGGGGAAATTTGGATTGATGACCGCCTTGTGTTTTCCGCTAAACGGGGGATCAATTTGCCTGCTTCGGAACGACAGGTCGGCTTGATTTTCCAATCGTATGCCCTATGGCCGCACATGACTGTGTTTGAAAATGTATCTTTTGGCCTCCACGGTAAAATGGATAAGCGTGCAATTGAAAAAAGAGTCCGCGAATCATTAGAGCAGGTTTATCTAGAACGATATGTGGATAGATACCCCTCGGAATTAAGCGGGGGGCAGCAACAGAGGGTGGCAGTAGCCAGGATGCTCTCCGCCCAACCAAATATCCTGCTTATGGACGAACCCCTTTCTAATTTAGATGCGAAACTGCGAATGCAAATGAGGGCGGAACTAAAGCGGATGCATAATGATCTGGATGTGACTGTAGTTTATGTCACTCATGATCAGGAAGAGGCTTTAACCCTTTCTTCAAAAATTGCTGTGATGAACGAAGCCATTATTGAACAATTTGATGAACCGGGCAATATTTATAAGTTCCCAGCCAATCGTTTCGTCGCTGATTTCATAGGAAATCCCCAGATGAATTTCTTAAATGGGACTGTGAAGAGGGAAAAAGATCAAGCGAAAATATTACTTGGAAAAGAAGAAATAACTTATCCCAACGGGGTTGTACCGGAGGGTGATTACATTGTGGGTATGAGGCCGGAAGATTTATCCGTTAAATACGAAAAGACAGCAAATGCGCTTGAAGGTAAAGTTTATGCAGCCCTGCCCGCGGGATCCAATGTGATCATCTATATTTCAGTAGAGGGAACAGAGTTGATTGTCCGTGAAGAGCGGGATGTGGAAGTAGAAATTGACCAAACAGTTTGGGTTGTTCCCGACTGCAGTTATTTGAACTTTTACGATAAAGAAACTAACCTATTGGTTGAGTATTAACCGAGCTTCAATAACAAGGAAAACGAGGACCGGGCCTGAACGCCCCGTCCTTGTTGTGATCCAAACTTTTTATTTTCCGATTCAATCATTAATTCCACAAAATACTTCTGCATACTTAGAATGACTAGGACGGGCGGATTAGGGTAAAAAACAGCCGCGGCCATAACAATGTTCCACTTCGGTAAAAGCTCGCCGCCGCCGGCGCCTCCAAACCTCCCGAAAATTATCGAAGGCGCGGGAGGAAAACCTGAGACTGGGGCGGGCGATTACTTCCTGTAGGCTTTAGGTGAAAATGGCAAAGGTATAAATTAGTGGGAACTCAATGGTTAAGGCAATCATGATTTGTTAGGACATTACCTCTGCCTTAGGGTTTTTGTTGATTTTTTTGGATTCAATAGGAAACCTTCCTTTCAATAAACTGGAATTGGAAGATAGTTAAGAAGGCAGCCAGGAACATTAAAATCACCGATTGGGGCCGAAATGCCTAAATTCAAAGAAAGAATAGCGTCCTTATAGGCCTTGAAAATTAGGATTTCTGTCGCTCCCCCTCCGGGCCTCCTTCGATGGCTGCATCAATTAAACCAAAGATATCCAATAAGGAGTAAATCAGATTCATCACTATTAAAAAGAAAGTTGTCGGCGAGATATAACGGATTGCTTTGAGGAAAGTAGCACCATCCGCCAAGGATGCGTCTTTTACAAAGTCAAAACTAATAATATCCCAGAGCCAAAAAGGGATAATCCCGAAACTAGGGCGAAGCATAAACATCCAAATTTTCCCGGCAATCGGCAGGGCAATCCCATAAGGCCATAAAATTGCTGTGCGATAAGCACGGCTTGGTTTAAAAGCAGGGCTATTCTCAGAAAAACAATTATTTCCTGAATAGTAACACTACCTGTCAAGATCAAGGTAGTTGCCGCGCTTTGCTGGTACTCCGGGGACTGGAACAATCTTTGAAAATTTTGCAGCCCGACAAAAAAGGTGCGATCCTCAAAGGGGGAAGTCTTAGAAACAGCGAGGCGCAAAGAGGCAAAAGCCGGACAAAAAAAGAATATGTGGTAACCATCTGTTCCTAACTTACATTTCGCACCCTATAGTGGCGGAAAAAAATAGTTTTTAAAGTAGCAGGATTCTACAAATATTTCGCGAAATCTGTTCTATCCATATTCTGGGAGGGAACCGGTATGAAAGTAGCCGCG
>JAAYRS010000090.1 GCA_012518645.1 Bacillota bacterium | reverse complement strand
TGGGGACCAAGCCGGTGAAAAAGCAGCCCTGCGCAGCATAAATATTCTTTCTGAAAACGGTATGCAGGCTAAAATTGCCGTCCTTGATTCCGGGGAAGACCCGGATCGCTTTGTTCGGAGCCGCAGCGAAAAAGAGGTAGTCAGCTGGTTGGCTGCAGCAGTTCCTTTTATGGAATATCGCATTAATAGAATTATTTCCCAATACGATCTGGAAACAAGAGAAGGAAAACTGGCAGCCTCTACAGAACTTGTTAATATACTGGCCCAGCTTGACAAGGCGGTGGAACGGGAAGAATATATTCGGTATGCGGCCCAAAGACTCCGGGTATCTGTTCAAGCTTTGGCGGAAGATGTTGGTAAAAAGGCCGGAATAGATTCACATATGGCGGTTGAAAATAGGCATAATAATAGGCGTATGCCTAAAAGAAGGAAAATTCTCGGTGATGAACTTGTGGAAAGAGAAGTTTTAAGATGCTTGCTGCATGAACCGAATGTGCTTGAGGACCTTAAAAAAGCCGGTGTCCTCCCTTCTGATTTTCATCATAATGAATTCCGTCATCTTTTTTCCTTAATTTTGCGTAACGAAACAGATTCGCAGGGAGCTGACATTACAGAGTATTTGTTTAGCCTTGGGGAACTTAAGGGCAGTTGGCAAGAATATTTCCAATCTTTCCTCATAGTTCTACGGAAGAGGAGATTGCAAAAGATAGAGGAAAAACTTTCCTCTTTGGAGAATGATAAAAAAGGTTTTGATATTCGCATGGAGTTATACCGACTTCTCAAGGAATATTATATCGTATTAAGGGCTGGGTCAAAAAATGATGACTAGAAAGGGGGTTATCATGTTGAACAACAAAGAATCAATTAATGTAGAAGCTGTGAACGAGCTAATGGCAAGAGTTAAGAAAAAAGGTGTTGTAACCTATCGCGAAATTATGGACAGCCTTCAAGATGTGGAGCTGTCCCCTGAACAAATTGATGAGATTTACGAACGTTTTGCCGCAATGGGCATTGACGTGATCCCCCGTTCAGAAGATGAAGATCCGGATGAAAACGGCGCTGTTGAGAACGATGATGCCGAATCGGAGGATGCGGATGACGATCTTTCCATACCCGAAGGAGTGAGCTTGGACGATCCCGTACGAATGTACCTGAAGGAAATTGGGCGGGTACCCCTTTTGACGGCAGAGCAAGAAGTGGAATTAGCTAAACGCATCGAAAAAGATGAAGATGCTGCCCGGCGGGAATTAGCAGAAGCCAACCTTCGGTTAGTTGTAAGTATTGCTAAACGGTATGTGGGCAGAGGTATGCACTTTTTAGATTTAATCCAAGAGGGTAACCTAGGTCTTATTAAAGCTGTGGAAAAATTTGATTATCGAAAAGGTTTCAAGTTCAGCACTTATGCTACTTGGTGGATTCGCCAAGCTATTACTAGAGCTATCGCTGATCAAGCCCGGACGATTAGAATTCCTGTTCATATGGTGGAGACAATTAATAAATTAACCCGGATTTCCCGGCAGCTTTTGCAAGAATTAGGCAGAGCGCCGGTTCCGGAAGAAATCGCTGTTGAAATGGATCTGCCTGTGGAGCGGGTGAGGGAAATTATGAAAATTGCCCAGGAACCGGTTTCTTTGGAAACCCCCATTGGAGAAGAAGAAGACAGCCACTTAGGAGATTTTATTGAAGATCAAGAAGCAATTGCTCCTGCGGACGCGGCTGCATTCACAATGCTGCAGGGCCAATTATCAGAGGTGTTGGAATCTTTGACACCCCGAGAACAACAAGTTCTGCGGTTGCGGTTCGGCCTAGACGATGGGCGGGGGCGGACCTTAGAAGAAGTGGGGCAAGTGTTTGGCGTTACCCGGGAGCGAATCCGGCAAATTGAAGCCAAGGCACTTCGGAAATTACGCCACCCCAGCCGCAGTAAGAAGTTAAAAGACTTTTTGGAAGAGTGAGGGTCTTGACATTACCTCACTTCTTTCTTATAATTAAAACGTGCTGGACCCCTAGCTCAGCGGTTAGAGCGGCGGACTCATAATCCGTTGGTCCTGGGTTCGATTCCCAGGGGGTCCACCATCTTTACCCAAGCCGAGCCACTAGTGCTTGTAACTGGTGGTTTTTGTTTTAAGGGGGAATCTTGTTGCTTACTGTTCAAGATGTGGCGGCTTTTTTAGAAAAGTTGGCGCCGTTAGAGCTGGCCTCAGATTGGGATAACGTTGGCCTGCAGATCGGCCGCCCTCTCAAGAAAATTTCTACTGTTTTAGTAACCCTGACTCTTACAAACCCAGTTTTTCAAGAGGCCTTGGACAGCGGCAGCGATCTGATTGTGGCTCATCATCCGCTGATTTTCAACCCTTTAAAAGCCATTCGTACTGATGATTACCACGGAAAAATGATTGCTTCTCTTTTGGAACACGACTTAGCACTGTATGTTAGCCATACCAATTTGGATCAGGCGCCGAAAGGGTTAAACCACTGGTTGGCCCAAGCCTTAGGGTTAAAAGACGTTACGGTCCTCGTTCCTGGTGATGATTCGGAACGGTCCGGCCTGGGTAGGGTGGGGACCATTGCCCCCATTTCAGTTGGGCAGATGGCGGATCAGCTGAGGAAACTTTGGCGGACCTCCGTACGTGTGGTAGGCGACAAAAAGCAAATAATCAATAAAGTTGCAGTTGTAGGGGGGTCCGGCGGGGATCTCAGCGGTGTTGCCAAAGCAGCCGGAGCCGACTTATTGATTACCGGGGATGTTTCTTATCACCACGCCTTGGATGCCCAATCCCTAGGTTTAGCGGTTATCGATGCCGGGCATTTCGCAACAGAGAAAATTATGGTTAGGAAAGTGGCCGAATATTTGAGAAACTATTTTGGCCCCGATCTTGATGTCATGGAAGCGGCCGGCCGGGATCCCTTTGCTTGAAAACACTAGAACTAATATGTTATAATTAATTTACTGAGTAAGCTAGATGATCGCGAAGGAGGTACTCCTTTGAGGAAAGTCCGAGCTCCGTAGAGCGGGATGCTGGGTAACGCCCAGTGGGGGCAACCCCAAGGCTAGTGCTACAGAAAATAACCGCCTCGCTAGAGGTAAGGTTGAAAAGGTGAGGTAAGAGCTCACCAGCAGTTAGGCGACTAACTGGCTAGGTAAACCCCATCCGGAGCAAGGTCAAATAGGGAAGTAGAGGTTGCTCGCCTTGTCAGCTTCCGGGTTGACTGCAGGAAGTCTTAGGTAACTGGGACTCTAGACAGATGATCATCCTCGACAGAACTCGGCTTACCGGTTTACTCAGGACGAAAAAGCCTGAACACTTTAGGTGTTCGGGTTTTTTTGTATTTTTTTGCTTAGCAAGAAGGAATCGCCTACTTTTTGGAGAATGGGGAAATAAAGTGGTAGCAAGTGGGGGAAAGTGGGGAACATCGCGGAGAAGGGATGTGGCAGGAGTGTTTATGGGTGAATATCAACACGCATTAGACACTAAAGGAAGGCTTATTATTCCTGCTAAATTCCGGGAAGAGCTGGGGCAAGGGGCGGTTTTAACCCGCGGGTTAGATAATTGTTTGTTTTTGTTTCCCGTCTCGGAGTGGGGTATTCTGGAGGAGAAATTAAAAACCCTGCCTTTGACCAAGAGTGATGCCCGCCAATTTGTCCGCTTTTTATTTTCCGGTGCTACGGAATGTGGAATTGATAAACAAGGTAGAATAAGCATTCCCCCCAATCTCAGGGAATTCGCCCAAGTCAATAAGGAAGCGGTAGTGATCGGTGTTTCCAGCAGGATTGAAATCTGGAGTAAAGAACGATGGGAGTCTTACGTGGATTTAGCGGAGACGTCTTTTGAAGAAATTGCTGAGAACATCGTCGATCTGGGAATTTGAGGGATTAGAAGGTGATAAAGGTGCAATTCGCTCACCAGCCCGTTTTACTTAAAGAGTGTATTCGAGCCTTAAACCTCCGGCCTTACGGATATTACGTAGATTGCACTTTGGGGGGTGCCGGCCATAGTTTGGGAATACTGGCCACAGAGCCAACGATAAACTTAATCGGTATAGATCAAGATCCGGCTGCTATTGCCCGGGCTAGGCACCGGCTTGTTAATTTTGGAAAACAGGTAACTCTCGTACAAGAGAACTTTCGGCATTTAAAGAAGATTCTGGCAGACTTGAAAATTTCCAAGGTAAACGGCATTCTTCTCGATATAGGTGTGTCTTCCTTTCAACTGGATAAAGCGGAACGAGGCTTTAGCTATCAGCACAAAGCACGCTTAGATATGAGGATGGACCCGAGAAATCCTTTGGACGCTTGGACCGTTGTGAATACATATAATCAGGAGGAGTTAGCACGCATACTCTTGGAATACGGAGAAGAAAAATGGGCGGCTCGAATTAGTAAGTTTATTGTTCATCAACGTGCCGGGGCCTCCATTGATACTACCGAGGATTTGGTTACCGTGATCAAAAAAGCTGTGCCTATCGGAGCAAGGACAGGGGGACCGCATCCGGCCCGCCGGACCTTTCAAGCTATACGGATTGCTGTTAACGATGAATTGGGTGCTTTGCGGGAAGTTTTGGAACAGGCTGTCCAGGTTTTAGACTCGCAGGGAAGGCTGCTGGTAATTTCTTTTCATTCCTTAGAAGATCGTCTGGTTAAAAAATATTTTCAAGAACTCGAGGGCAAATGCATCTGCCCGCCTGGATTACCTGTCTGTAGCTGCGGTCAGGAGGCGGTTGCTCGAACCCTAACTTCCAAACCTATTGTGGCCTCCGCAGAGGAGCGGGAGAGAAACCCCCGGTCTCGCAGTGCTAAGCTGCGAGTGGCCGAAAAACTGTAGAAAGGGCGTTGATGGTATGACTGCAGCTAGAAAACTTACGGAAGATTATGCAGTTCACGACTATGATCAAGAAATAATCCGCCCGAATCCAAAGCGTAAGCGGTTTAGGGTTCCGCCAACACTGAAGATTTGTCTTTTAGCTGCAATTTGCGTGGCTGTCTCTCTTTTATATTTAGAACAACAAGTAACCTCTTTTCACCTGAACATGCAGTTAACTCAGCTGGATGAGCAGGTCAAGCTGTTAGAGCAGCACAACGAACATTTGTTAGTCAACTTGGAAACACAAATGTCGCTGCAAAAGATTGAGGACATAGCTAGGAACCAGCTGGGCATGGTTGATCCTGATCGGACTACAAGCTTGGTCTTGGATTCTAAGGCGCCTCTGGCTCCTTCGGAAAGGCGCTGGGCTGACCAGAATTCACCTGTTCCGGATAAAAGAGGTGTTTTTGCGGTGTTAGCTAGTTGGCTAAACAAAGCATTTCCGCTAGGAGGAGTAGAAGCTGGCACGCTACAACGCTAAAAAATCACTGGTTCGACGCACAATTTTTATTTTTCTTCTACTTGCTTTAGGGGTGGCCTGCCTGCTGGGCCGGCTTGTCTATCTCCAGTTTTATAAAGGGGGGGAATACACTAGCCTCGCTTTGGCCCAAAGAATGCGCCCTCAATCTATTGATGCCCAAAGGGGCAGCATTTTGGATCGCAATTACAAAACATTGGCTATCAGTATAGGGGCTGACGCAGTTTACGCCGTGCCCGGGAGTATCCTGGACGCGGCCGAGACCGCGCAAAAATTGGCTCCTTATTTGTCGTTGTCGAAAACAGAAATAATTCGAATTTTAGAAAATAAATCGCAGAGCAGCGTCTGGTTGGAAAGGGGTTTAACCCCGGAAACGGCGCGGGCCATCCGCTCCTTGGAATTACCGGGCATAAGATTCACTAAAAGGCCCCAAAGGCGTTATCCGCAAGGGTCCTTGGCTGCTCACGTGTTGGGCATTGCCGGTATTGATAATCAGGGCCTGGAGGGAATCGAATACTAGTATGAGGATGTCCTCAAGGGTATCCCGGGCCGGCGGGCGTTGGAAAAGGATGCCTCCCAGCGCAATATCCCCGGTGGTACATTGGAGTTTTCTCCTCCTCAGAACGGTTCGGATCTCGTGCTTACCATAGACTCCGTTCTACAATATATTGCTGAAAATCATATTAAAGATGCAGTTGATGCCACACAAAGCGAAAGAGGTTTGGTTTTAATGATGGTACCTAGCACTGGTGAGATTTTGGCTAACGCCATCTTTCCCACTTTTGATCCGAATCGTTATCAAGAGGTGGACCAGGATCGACGCAGGAATGTGGCTATAACTGATCAGTATGAACCGGGCTCAACCTTTAAATTTATTACTGCGGCGGCCAGCCTAGATCTGGGGTTTACCGATAATGAGCGCCCTTTTCACAGCGGCTTGGTCTGGGAAATAGGCGGGGGCCGTATCCGTAATTCTGACAGTAGTTTCGTCGGCGATGTCACATTCTTGGAGGCCTTTGAGCGCTCTGATAATATTACGTTTGCCAAATTATCAGTGGAGATGGGTCCGGAACGATTTTATCCCTATATCCGTAATTTTGGATTTGGGCAGCGCCTGGGGGTGGATTTTCCAGGTGAGATAAGTGGGACAGTGGTTGCTCCCGGTGCCTCCCGCGGCGGGGAGACCCTGCAATGGGCTAATATTGGGTTTGGCCAAGGGATTGCGGTAACCCCTCTTCAGTTAATATCTGCGATGAGCGCAATAGCGAATGGCGGTGTTCTTATGAAGCCCTTTTTCGTTAAGGAGATCAGGGACAATTATGGTAAAATAATACAGGAATTTCGGCCACAGCCGCTCGGTTCGGCTGTAGCTTCGGGGACCGCGGCGAAGGTAAGTAAATTGCTGCGTTCAGTTGTTGTCAATGGCAGCGGGAGCAGGGCGGATGTCCCCGGGTATTTTGCAGCGGGCAAAACCGGGACGGCGGAGGTGCCCACTGCCGGTAGTTATGGCGAACAGCGCATTGCTTCGTTTGTTGGTTTTGCCCCAGTTGATGAACCGGCCTTGGCCGCCTTGGTCGTTTTATATAATCCCCAAGTAGAGCCGGCGTACGGGGGAGTCTTGGCGGCCCCCGTTTTTAAGAAGATCATGGAGGAAAGCCTAGAGCATTTGGGAATTAAACGCCGTCAGACAGGCCAGTCAAAATCGCCGCTTGTTATGGTGCCCAATTTAAACAGCTTCTCCCGCTCCGAAGCGTTGGCCCGCCTAGGCCAAAGCAATTTGAAATGGGAAATCGAAGGGGAGGGGGCCTTGGTTTCAGATCAAAGCCCCAGCCCAGGCGCGCGGGTACAGGCTCAATCTACGGTGCGCCTCTTTTTTTACCGGGGGGAGAGTGACAAAGAGGTGCTCGTTCCGCCCCTAACTGGTTTAAGTATGCGCGATGCATCGCTGAAATTATCAGAAGCCGGGCTTAAGATCCGTATTGTGGGCAGCGGTTTAGTACAGAAGCAAACGCCTAAACCCGGTACAGAGGTGCCGTATGGGGCAACCGTAGAAGTTGTTTTCGGCCTAGAAAACGATGCCGGCTAAGGGGAGGGTTTGGTTTGAAATTGAAAGAACTGCTGCACGGGCTTAAATACGAGTTGCAAGGCGAATCCCGGGACATTAGGGGTCTTAGTTACGATTCCCGCAAGATCCAAGCAGGGGATCTTTTTGTAGCCATTAAAGGATTTAAAGCCGACGGTCACGATTTTGTTCAGGAGGCTGTTTTAAATGGGGCGACAGCTGTTGTGCTGGAACATTCCGTGAAAGGGGCCGCCTTCACCCAGGTTATTGTGCCCGATACCCGCCGGGCACTAGCCGTGATCAGTAGTAATTTTTATGGGAACCCCGGAAGTAAACTTCGCTTGTGGGGTGTTACAGGCACCAACGGCAAAACTACCAGCTGTTATTTATTAAAATCTATTTTGGAGTCTGCCGGTTACCGGGTTGGGCTGATAGGAACTATTGAAATCTTGCTGGGCGATTCTGCCTTGGAAACGGAGCGGACAACGCCGGAATCACTGGAATTGCAAAAAATATTGGCAAAAATGGTTTCAGCCGATCTGGACTATGTGGTCATGGAAGTGTCTTCACATGCTTTAGAATTACAGCGAACCTATGGCCTGCCTTTTGAAGCGGGCCTTTTTACAAATCTTTCTCCTGAACATTTAGATTTTCATGAAAACATCCATCAGTATTTTCTAGCCAAAACCAAACTTTTTCAGAGTGTGACCGGCACAGCTGTTCTCAATGCTGATGATCCTTGGTTTGCCCCCTTAAAGGCGTCCGTTTCTTGTCCGCTGGTAACTTACGGCATTAAGCACCAAGCTCAATTCGGCGCTAAAAAAATTAAATTGGAAAAATCGGGCGTTTCTTATATACTGAAGAGTGAGGTTGGTCAAATACCCATTAATTTAAAACTGGCAGGATCCTTTAATGTTTCTAATTCCTTGGGTGCTGCGGCTCTCGCTTTTAGTCAAGGTATTTCGTTGGCGTGCATACAAAAAGGTTTAGCAAACTTGCCGGGGGTCCCGGGCCGTTTCGAAACTGTGGAAAACGAAAAAGGGCTTGCGGTAATTGTGGATTTTGCTCATACCCCCGATGGTTTAAAGAACATTCTGGAAACAGCAAAAATGATGGCCAAAGAACGTCTTATCGTGGTTTTTGGGGCCGGCGGCGATCGGGATAAAGAGAAACGGCCCCAGATGGGTAAAATTGCGGCCCGCCTTGCTGACTATGTTATAATTACCTCAGACAACCCTCGTTCCGAGGACCCCTTGGCCATTTGTTCCGCGATCGAGGCCGGTTTTTTGCAAGTCCGGCCCCGGGGTGACCACAAAATTATAATAGATCGGCGGGAAGCAATTAGAAACGCCATTGCTTCGGCCACAAGAAATGACTTGGTTTTAATAGCCGGAAAAGGCCATGAAACCTATCAGGAATTTGCGGACGCAAGGATCCCTTTTGATGATCGCCAAGAGGCCAGGGCAGCAATTAAGGAGTTGAAAGATCAATGAAGCCTTTATCGTTAGACCAGGTGGCTGAGTTCACAGGAGGACGTGCTTTGGGGGCCGGTATCGTGAACCACGTCACTAT
>JAAYRS010000012.1 GCA_012518645.1 Bacillota bacterium | reverse complement strand
TCATCTTTTTTGAAATAAAAATAATCAGGGTTGATCCTTAATGGGCGCTGAAACAAAACCTCTCCGTTATCGGTACTTGCTCTAAAACAGAGACGGTTAAGCTTGGGGCAATTAGTCTTAAAGGCCACTTCAAGTACATACTCATCTTCCTGTTCGGCTATAAACAAGGACACATCTTCCACATCAATTCCTGCAAAGACTTCCGCAACGCACTCAGGCCCGCTGCGGCCCAAGGGACCTTCCAGATATAACTCGATTTTGCTTTTTGTTTCTAACTCCTCATAAAGATCAGCAAAGTTTTCCAGGGAGATTTCTAAACTTCCCCGAGGCACGTTTAACTGCATAACTAAATGATCGCTGTCATCTGAAACAACAACTCTTTTAACAAGCGGATCGAGGGTTTCAAAAACCAAGGTTATATCGCCAAGAACCCGGCTTTCCCACTGCAAAACAGTTAAAGGTGCAGAAAGAACTCCATTCGACTTTGCAACAAGCTGCCACTTGCCCCGAGGAACACTTGCCGAAAATTCCTTCCAGCCGACTCTGTTGAAAAAAACTTCAAAGATGCCTGTGTCCTTGCCTTGGCAGGAAAGCCAATACGTCTTGGCCGACTGCCTGACCGTTTCTCCTTTAAGCACACTTCTTTTGGGCACAGTCACCTTAAGCAGGCCATCGTCAAAAGTGACGGAAAATGCCCGAACCAAGCAAAACTCTTCTTTAAACAAAGGCTCGCTTCGGCCACAGCCGATTTCTACTCCGAATACCTGCCAGTTCCCCAAGTCACCTCCCGGTACGAAATCCCCCAAGTTGATTTCGTAGTTTGCACTTTCCTCTTTTTCGGCAGTGCATACCGACGCAAGAGATGCTGTGTGAAGCCGCCCCCCGTTATAATCCAGGGTAAAAGTCGCTTCCCGCAGTTCTCCGTCTACAAGCCCTCTGTCAATAATTATTTTCGGCCAGCCTCTGGCTACGGGAAGCCCGTCTTGTTTTATTCCCGGCAGGTATTGAACCCCCGCCAGGCTGATCCCTCGATAGCGGGTGAAACCCAAGCGGGCCCTCTCACCCTTGTGATTGAGAAACTCCAGGCTGCTTTCCACGCCGTTGAATTCATAAACCGTATAGTTGTTTAAATTACTGCAGCGGTATTTCGCCGTAATTTGTGGGGTGTCAGTCTCCCAATTATCATCTGCTAAGATGTAATAAAACCCGTTGGGAAAAGGCGGCCCTTCCCGTAAATCTCCGTTGGAGGCAAATACCATCAGGGGCTCGGGTTTGATCTCCCAGTATTCCCGGAAATTCAGCCATTGGAAAGTAATGCCGCTGAAATCACTGTTTGCCGGCAGCACAGACGCTTCGGCTGTATTGAGCCTGCCCCGCTGAATATGATATTGAACGGGGATTGCAGCCGTTTCATCTTTGTAATTTAAGCCATACTTTGGAGCAGCTTGAAAATTTCGCGGAGCGGCCATGCTTTGAGCCGGTATTTGAATCGACAGGCCCTGTGTTTTTCTATCAAACCTTATCAGAGGAGCCTGCAAGCGGACCTGTTTCAATGAGCTGCGCTTGGCCGCTTCTCCTTTCTTTGCTTCTTTTATTAAAGAAGGAGACCCTGCCCTCGCCGATTTTTCCCGGGCCGAAACCTCTGCGCCCCACCGCCGCACCGCTTCTGATAAACGGTGGCCGTCGGGGATCTCTCCCCGTTTTGCCCGGCTTTCAAGTAATTTGAGGGTGCTTTTAATAAAGTCTTGCAGCAAACCGGGGTTCACTTCGCCCAGGCTTGTTAAGGATGCTGTCATGACCTGGCGGAGGCTGGAGTTACCCAATTCATCATCCTGATCCAAAAGCCTCTGCAGGCGCTCACGCTGCATTTTGACCCCCTCCAGCTGCTCCGCTAAATCAGTGTACTCACGCAGAACATCTAAACCGCTTTCTAAATTGCCATCCCCCAGTTTAACTACTTCCCTTAAAAGCGTATTCTGCCTGGTTTGGGCAACCTTAAGGGGATTTTCCAAAGTGCGGAGCCTATCTTTGGCTTCTTCCAATGCTGCCAACAATCGCGACTGCCTGGCCTCAAACGCATCTTCGACGGCTGCGGCCAGATTACGAAGCTCTGTCAGATTGCCGTTTACTGCCGAGGATTCAGGAAGTTTTTCCAACACCGCAGCCTGTTCTGTAAATAAGGCGGCGGCTTCCTGCAAACAGGCCTCTTGTTTTTCCAAATCTTCTATCTCCATTTTACACTGCCTTAAGGTTTTTTGATGTTCATCGATTTTCCTATTGAGATCATTAATCTGGCCCAGGCTTTCTTTATTAAGGGTGGGCGGCACCTGCAAAAAACCAATTTCAGCTCTCAAATCTGATTCCTTACGTCTAAGATTTGCCTCGGTGTCTTTTAATCTTATCTGCTCCTGATCGATATTAAATAAATCGGTCCACAAGTCAGCCAATGAATCATTTGATAGATCGTATTCTAAATAAGAGGCGTAGATAGCATTTAAGTACTCTAAAAATTGCGGTGTGTAATGATCGCTTATGTAGCCGTGCATTAAGATTGGGGTCATGTATTTCTTATGCTTGCCACTTGGCGGCAGCTGTAGGCCGTATCGCCTCACTGTCCTTAAAAAAAATCCGCCCAGCCAACTGCTGTCCTTAGAGTTCCGGTTTACACCCAGTTTTTCGAAAATAGGGGCCCAAAGGTTTCCTTCCTTGTAATGATAAACTGCAGCCCAGACCAGAAAGAGAGAAACTGTAAGGGGGTATGACTGGAGCATAGCCGGCCCACTATGGGATATCACATGGCCGATCAGGGATCCCATCTCATCTATTTCCGGGGACGAAACGGCTAAATCTCCTAGGAGTTTGGGTGATTCAACCCTTAGACGTTTTTGAAATTGATCTTCGAACTCCCCTAAACGAATCAAAGCTTGCGTTAAATTCACAGGTTTTCACCTCCGCCGGCTTCCGGCGGGCCGTGCGGTTCGCCGCGCAAGAGTGCGATGATCCGCCGCATTGCTGTTTTAACTCTGCTGACTTCCTTAAAAGCCTGCCGCCGCAGTGCTTTGATTTCTTCCGTTAGTTCCGCGTTTTTTGCGCGAAGCTCGCTTATTGTCTTTTTATAGGATTCTTCGTTTCGTCTTTGGTCCTCAAGACTTTGTACAAGCTGCATAAGCCTTTGCCCCTGCGCTTGGTTTTCTTCGGCCAGCATCTCCGCGCTCCTGCGCGCGGTTTGAGCCGCCGTTTCCAATTCTGTCAACCGTCCCTCCAGCGCAGGGAACCTCTGCAGCATTTTGGCCGCCTGTTCTAAACCCGCCGTGTTAACTCCCCTGAGCCACTTAATTACCTCTAATACATTTTCATAATCCTGCGTGGCAGCAACATTTCTTTTTTTGGGGTAATTAATAAGTGGGGCATCCTCCTTCGAACCCATTGCCCCCTTTTCCCCGGCGTTTACAATACTGTAGTAATCCGCTTTTGATAATTGCCGTAAACCTTGGCTTAGGTACAATGCCGCGGCTTCATCTTTTTCCAAAAATGATAATTTGGGTATCAATTCCCCAAGGGCTTTTGGCGTATCCCAAAGTACCTCGTCAGTAATTGCAGAGGCCAGCGGCATAAATTTTATTAATTTCGCCGCCAAGCCTGAAACAGGCCGAGTGCCCGGCCCAGGTGCGGTTTTCAGCGTGCAGCGGCCTAAAATTGTGCCGCGGCCCCCTACCGAACCATAAATCAAAAGACGGTCGTTTTGGCGTAATCTTTCTACACTGGGCGTTTTAGAAAACAACCATACCCGCTGAGCGAAAAAAACCTCCGCTATTTCCCGCGGCCTTAATTCCTGCCCCGCCAATTTCAGGCCGTTTACAATTACCAGATGATAATTATAGCCCATTCGCTTTCCCTCCAACTCTAATTATTCCTGCCGGCAAATTACAAGATAAGGGTAGCTGGTGTAAATTGTGGAAGAGGTGTATTTGTATATAAATATAAAACATTATGTAAAATGTTTTCTCCATTTATCAGCGGATACCCTCCAATTTACGAAATTATCCAAACTTAACACCAAACGAGAGCGGGGGTTTTTCGCCCCGGCCCAAGCTTTCTATCGCTGGGGCAGAAAGATTTTACGTTGGTTGAAGTCCCGGTCCATTCCAAAGGGGTACCTTAGTATCAACTGCCGGGAACCGGGGAACTTGAGCCGCAATTACCTTTAGAGATCAAACACCGCCAAGCAGGCGGCAAAGCCGTCTGCTTGGCGGTAACTTGCCCCGTTTCAACCCCGTTGGGGGTTAAACACGAGCGGAAAACCCATCGAAGATATCCCTATTATCTTAAAAAGACATCCTGCCAAAACCGAAGCCCGCAATTGGGCTGTTTATTGATTGCGAGGCCGGATCGTTTGGCCCGCTGTAGCTTATGCCCATCACCATGCAGACCCAATGATCATAATGTTTTTCCATTATAAACTCCATAAGTCTTTGCTCGTTTTAAAATAACAGCGGCACCTATAGTTACCTACCCTTTGATTACCATTGAGGCAAGTAAATGGGCATCCGACCGGAAACCATTGATCCATTTCCGAATTGGTTTTTTTGGTGTGGCCGGTGATCCGTTAGGGGATTTGACGCTTAAATCACCCTTTCCGGTTGTTGAAACATGTCCCCGTTACTGCAACCCAGCTGTAAGGGAGCGGATTTCTAAACCTGCGAAGCCTCGCCGCATTTTATAGGTGATTCTTGGCAGCAGCCGATTGAAACAAATCCCGGTTATCCAATCGGCCGCCGGATCGGTACTACGGTTACCCCCAATTCGATCGCCGGCCGGTTAGATAGACGCTGAAAGGAGGCCCTGTGCCCGACATCTATTACAATGAATACTCGGCACTCACCTGCAAAGAAGTCCCACACCAAAGATATTCTTTCAAGTCTCCATATTACCGGGTTGCGGTGGGCTTTAAGGAAATTGAAGACGGATCGGTGCAGAAGCCTTACACCATCAAATGTGAAGAAATAACTATTGGAGCGGAGATCGCCCACCGTCACCACAGTGGCATGGCTACCCTTTACGAGAAACCAAATAGCGCGAATTTGAAGAAGATTTACGGCGACCTTAAAAAACGAAAAACAGGCATTAAAAATCGAATCTAAAGAAATCAGTCTACCATTGCTGTCTGCAAACTACAAACTTAATTCCCCCACGATCTAACCAAATTTCGCTTCGCTGCTTAATAGGGAGCCCTTTCTTTGCACTTAGCCCTAATCGGCCCTTATCGCCCTGCCCTGTTCCCTTTGGTGAATACTGCGGTTTCCCAACCCAGATTTGACTGGACAATGCAGCGAAGATTTGATATGCTGATATTGATTCAGTATTCAGCATTCAGAAAGGTGTGGTGGCATGTTTATCGTCACAATTAACGATCGGGGCCAAATTACTATACCGAAAGAGCTCAGGTCCAGAGCCAATTTAAAACCCAAAGATAATTTAGAAATAGAATTGGATGAACAGGGAAAATTGATTATTACTAAAAGGGACATATTTTCGGATTTAGAAGACCTTATCAGACGGGATTTAGTTAGTGAAAATCCGGGCTCATATGAAATCGAATCCTTGGTCGCCCAAAGAAAAAAAGAGTTGGGTAAAGCTCTGCTAAAGATGGCCGGAGAGGCGGAAGCTGAGATCGCAAAAGGGGAGTATACTTCTTTAGAGCAGCTCAAGGCAGATTTAGATTATGACGAGTAAGTATGTACCAAATAATCATGCCTAATAGTGTTAAAAAAGATATGAAAAAGCTTGATAAAGCAGCGGTGAAACTAATCATTCGCCAGCTGGAGAAACTATCTACAAATCCTCGCTTAGGAACGCGTTTATCCGGTGATCTTTCCTATCTATTTAAACTAAGCGTGCGGCAACAAAAAATTGAATATCGTGTAGTGTATAAAATAATTGACAAGCGACTGGAAATCCACCTTATCCATATTGGCACGAGAGAAAACTTCTACGACAATCTAAGACGCAGATTGTAATGCCTAAATATAATGGAATTGACACCTACCGGGTAGAAACTAAAAATAGGGATCATCAGCTATATAGCGACAAGGAATAGATCAGCCATATTGTAGTTATCCGTTTGATCTAACGCCTAAAGAAGAAGAGAATTTACGCGCCAGGCTGGCTGATCTGCTTGTAAGAAATACCGAGAGAAGGTTGATAGATTTAGCTGAAGAGATACTCAGCAATTACGAACCATCACTGTTTTCCGGTTTCCGAAAGTTCAATCCGGATAAAATACAAGAAATGGCTGTTCTTATTGCCAATGAGGCAGCTAACTTATCAAAGACCAAATTGATGAAGTTGTTCTTCTATAGCGATTTCTGTCACTTTAAAAACAACGGAGTGTCCATTAGCGGTTTACGTTACGCCCATTTACCCTCCGGCCCGGTGGTGAATAACTACAACACTTTATTTACTTGGCTCGAATGGCAAAAAGCGATCTCTTTCAGCCTTGTCGATACCGGCGGATTTGAGTGGGAATCAATTTCATCATCGCAAAAGCCAAGGGGGATTTTAGGAGATGAAGAGATGAAGAGCTTGAAACACGTTTTAAGAAATCTAAGTGAGCTTACGGCCGGTCAATTATCCAACTACAGCCATAAAGAAAAGGCGTACACCAAAACTACTATCGGCGAACTTATCTCCTATGAGCACGCGCTGGCTCTTAACCTGTAACAAGGAATATCCTTAGAACCCTGTTTTTACGGCTTTAACGGCACAGCGTTCAAAACATCCAACTTGAACGCTGTACTTTTTCAATTGGCGTGCCCCGGGCCGTTATAAGTTGAAACGAATTATATGACCCACTTCCCATTGTTGAAAAAACTTACCGTAAATAGGCTGTATTCCGCCCTCTGCCAGTCATCTCCAATCAATCCTTATCCACCATTGTTCTTAGGATTCTCCCCGCCATACTTTGAGAAATGCAGAGCTCCCTTTGAACATCCCTGCGGCGGAGCGGCCTTATCTTGTTCGCCAATTCCAAAATTCGATGTTCAGCGAAGGTAAGCTGCCGCTTTTCTGCGGGCGTATTCTGATTCGGCAAAGTGGTGCGAAAGGCGTTATCGGTAGCCTCAAACGTAGGCTGTGGGGATACATGCTCGTAGGCGTTGATGATGTTGGGAATGCCGGTTCCGTAGGCTTCGATCAATCCCAATCTGTAGAAAATTTGGGCCAGCCTCTCATTACGGCTGATGGAAATTCCAAGGCGAAGATCCGAAAGGTTCACGCCTTTGACCAACCCCCCAAGAGTCACAAACTCAATGCGGTCGTCCAAGATACTGATCAGAGTACTCCCACTTGGTGACGTCAAAGACGAACGGATAACAATACGGCCAAAATCCACGATGTTATACATCACAGCGAAACTCAAATCCTATCTTTTGGTGATCGCACTTACAGCCGCGAATTGATCCGGAGAAACAGGATAATTGCCGATTCATAGCGAAAATTACAGAAAGTTTTGGCGGGGGTGTATTATGTCCATTAAATCGGGGGACCTTATTCAACATGCCGGTCAGGAAGCCGAAATAATCGGCACTGCCACCAATAGTGAAACCGGTGAAAAAATGGTAGTTTATCGCCTTTGCGGCAGTGATGATAATCTCTGGGCCTGCCCGCTGACCGTCTGGGAAAAAAACAGGAGAAAAAGCGAAAAGGCAGCCCAATTCCACACCTGCGCTCAGACTTCCCCATTTAAAAAAACAGGGGTCCATAACCAAAGCAGCCGGGCCGAAAAAACTGATCTGTTCCTCTCTTTATTCGCCGGACGCAGGGATGTCTACGCCAAAAGGTGGGAAAACAGCAGGACAAAAAAGAGCGGCTATGTCCCCCACTGCCGTAATCAATGGACACCCCTCTGCCCAAAAACAGAAGGCAAAAAAGTCAAATGCGGGAAATGCACAGAGCAAAACTTCCCGGAATTTGATGCCCAAGCGGTTACTGCCCATTTAAGCGGGGAGCTGATAATCGGAGTTTATCCCCTGCTTCAAGATGAAACCTGCAGATTTTTAGTCCTGGATTTTGATGCTAAGGATCGCGGTCCCAAGGATTTACGCAGTGATATGAAGGCTTTTCGCCAAGTCGCCTTGGAAAAACAGATTTGCCTGCCCATGGAACGCTCCCGCTCCGGTCAGGGCATCCACCTCTGGCTATTCTTCGCGGAACCCATTCCCGCAGGGTTAGCCCGCAAACTGGGCAGCAGCCTGATCACCGCGGCCATGGACAAATGCCACCGCTTATCTTTTAAAACCTACGACCGCATGATTCCCGGTCAGGATACCTTAGTCACCGGCGGATTCGGAAATCTAATCGCCCTGCCCCTGCAAAAAGAACCCAGGCAGCGGGGTAACAGCGTCTTTATTGATGATAATTTTGAGCCTTTCCCGGATCAGTGGCAGTACCTAGATCAGATCAAACGCTACACACGCAGCGAAGCGGAAGATCTGCTCCACCAGTTTGCGGATCTTGGTGAAGTGGGGGATCTATACCGAGAAATGGAGCAGGCAAAACCGTGGAAAAGTAAAAAACGGCAACCAGAGCTGGCAGCTGCGGATTTTCCCCCCACAGTAGAAATTATCCGCGCCAACATGCTTTACATGGAAAAACAAGGCCTATCTAACCAAGCCCTCAGTAGACTGAAGCGCCTTGCTGCCTTTCACAACCCCGAATTTTACAAGGCCCAAGCACAGCGCCGCTCCACTTTTAGGATCCCCAGAATAATTTCTTGTTTCAAAGAAACAGAGGAGTACCTGGGCTTACCCCGGGGTTTAGATGAACAGCTGGAGGAATTTTTAAATGCTTATCAGGTCAACTACTCATTCTCTGACAAAACTAACCCCGGCCGCCCAATTGACGTCCGCTTTCGGGGCAAACTGCGCCCGGAACAACAAGAAGCCGCCCAAGCGCTTCTGGCGCACCGCCACGGCGTTTTAGCTGCAGCAACTGCTTTTGGCAAGACCGTGATTGGCGCTTACTGCATTGCACAGCTTAGAGTAAACACACTGATTTTGGTTCATCGCACCGCTTTACAGACCCAATGGCTGAACCAGCTGGACAAGTTTTTGCAGATCAACGAAGAACCGCCTATAAAGTTGACGCCGACCGGGCGGAAACGAAAAATAGGGGTGATCGGCCAAATCGGCGGCGGTAAAGACAGACTTAGCGGTATTGTAGATGTGGCCACACTGCAGTCGCTATTTACAGAAAATGAAGTCAAAGACCTGGTGCGGGGCTATGGCTTAATAATTGCGGATGAGTGCCACCACATCTCCGCGGTCAGCTTTGAAAGAATTATGCAAGCGGCAAACGCAAAATATGTCTTTGGCCTAACAGCCACACCAACAAGGCGAGATGGACACCACCCCATCATTGCCATGCAGTGCGGAAAGATCCGCCACCGCGTGGATGCCAAAGAACAGGCAGAAAAGCGCCCGTTTGAACACTACGTAATTCCCCGTTTTACCAGATTCCAAACGCCCGCCCATCTGGCCGCGGGTGACTGGACAATAGCCGCTTTCTATAGGGAAATGATCCATTGCCAGCCCCGCAATGAATTGATCATCCGAGATGTTCTTGCCGCGGTACAACAGGGCCGCACCCCAATTATCCTCACGGAGCGCCTTGAACACGTACGCCTTTTAACCTCTCTTCTGGCAGCGCAAATTCAAAATGTGATCGCCCTCACAGGCGGCAAAAGCCGCAAACAAAGTGAACAAGCATTACAGAAGCTGGCTCAGATTCCCCAAGGCGAACCCCTTGTGCTGGTAGCCACGGGCAAATACGCAGGCGAGGGCTTTGATTTTCCCCGTTTAGACACACTGTTTCTCACCATGCCCATCAGCTGGAAAGGCAATCTCCAGCAGTACGCGGGGCGCCTGCACCGCTTATACGAGGGGAAAAACGAGGTACAAATCTATGATTACGTGGATCTGCAAGTGCCGCGGCTGGAAGCCATGTACCAAAAACGGCTGAAAGGTTATGCTTCGCTGGGCTATAAAGCCAAAGGCACTGCCCATCCATTAGAAAAGGTTCAGACCATTTTTGATAACAACACATTCCCGGCAACCTATCGTGCCGATATTTTGGCCGCCCAAAAGAGCATTACGATTGCTAGCCCAAGGTTAAGTAAAAACCGCTTATTATCTGCCGTAAACGATCTGATCGTCCCCGGCGTGCAGATAACAGTCATTACGAAGGCATTAGAAAATTACCCGGCAAAGACTGCCAAAGGCGTTCAGGCCTGTTTGAAGCTGCTTGGAGAAAATGGAATTAAAGTCCGGATTAAAGACCAGCTTTACCAGCGCTTTGCCGTTATTGATGGCAGAATCGTCTGGTACGGTGCCATCGATTTTCTTGGTTACGCTAAGTATCCCCAAAGTGTCTTGCGGATTGAAAACGGTGAAATTGCTGCTGAATTATTAAACAGCATTGAGCCCCAGTAGCAGCGGTTTCCAAACAGAAAATTGTGGGCCTCGACTGACAGTTCAGCATTGTAATGCTATGCCGGCTCACTCGAAGGTACATAAAAGGGGGAAACGTCCATGGAAACCAGGACCGCACGTCCGGATCCGAAGAAAGCCAAAAGTGATCTTAAGATAATCCGCGCCCTCTACAAGGCACTCCGTGCCCTAACCGTTGAAAAGGCAGGCAGCAGGAGGCGCATCTTGCGGCTGGCAGAGCCCCTGCGAAAGAAAGGCGTCCGCGAAAAATTATCACAAATGGACGTTGCTGCCCTTAACGAGAACAGACAACGCATTCCTGTTTCGGCACTCAAACGGGCAGGCTACACAACGGTGGGCAAGCTGTACGGGCTTTCTATTGCCCAAATTTCCAACATAAAGGGGATCGGGCAGCAGTCTGCCATAAAGATCAAAAGGACCGCAGATCAAATATATGATGCGATCTTGACCCATGGTAGGGTAAGAATTGACCCCCACAATAGAAGCCGCGAACAAGATCGGCTGGTCACGGCACTGCACCAATTAAAGATCAGGGCAGGGCCGATAATGCAGGCTCGAAATTTACTCGCTAAATACCCGGATCTTGCGCTTAATCTGAACAAGGCGAAAAAAATATACGGAATTTTTGCCTGGCCCCTGTCCTCACGGCGCAAAAAAGAATCATTTCTAGCGGCATACGCCTATCTAGAAAACCTCTTACTTCTCGGGTTTGAGCAAGAAGCGGCGGCGATCCTTCAGGGATATAAAAAGGCGCTTAGAATTAAAAGCCGCCTGGAGGATGCTTACTCAGATTTCCTCAAAGATCCCGTTCCTTATTACACCCTGTTAGAACGGTATAAACCGGGGGCCTCCCCTCTCCTTTCCTGGGGTTTGCCCAGGGGGCTGGTGGCGCAGATTGAAAAGTATCCTTTGGACCTTACATATATGAAGTCCCCTTTGAGGCAGTATCAGATCTTTGGCACTAAGTATTTTTTGCAGCAAAGGAAGGCCATGCTTGGAGATGAAATGGGACTTGGCAAGACCATTCAAGCCCTGGCTGCTATCGCCGATTTAACAGCAAAGGGCCGCACGCATTTTATTGTAATCTGCCCCGCTAGTGTCCTAATCAACTGGAAACGGGAAACAGAAAAACATAGTAAGATCAGGGCCACCGTTGTCCACGGGCAGAACAAGGAGCGGCAATTGGAACAATGGAAACGAGAAGGGGGTCTGTGTATCACAAATTTCGAAAGTGTGGTCAGAATAGGTGATGCTCTAGATTTCAAATTCGGAGCACTCGTTGTTGACGAAGCACACTTTATTAAAAATCCCCTAGCTCAACGCACCGCGGCAGCGCTGAAAGTCGCCAAAAAGAC
>JAAYRS010000089.1 GCA_012518645.1 Bacillota bacterium | reverse complement strand
CAGAAATTGGGAAGAATGAGGACTGGGCACAATGACCCAATCTTCTCCTTCGAAAGGATCAACCCGCCTGCCGTTAAAGAAGAAAGTCACATGGCCCGCCTTTTCCGACTCGGCAATCCGCGTCTGGCGGATTTGGGCCCTGCTCAATGTTTCCCCCAGGGTCCATTCGGGATTAACCGGCGGAAAAATAGTGGGCAGATCGGAAAATTTCTCGTGAAATTGAACCAAAGGGACAACACTTAAATCAGGAAAGAAATCCCTTTGGAAACCGTCGAATTGCGGTTCGACAAAAGCTTCCAGCAGCTGCCGCTGGCGATCGCCTCTCCGGCAGCAAAAAAACAGGCTGTCACCGTTTTTAATTTTACCCGCGGGCTTTTCTTGTTTTATATTGACCAGGGGATCCATCCAATAATCTTTGGCCCCCCGCTTATATTGTTCTTTTAACACCTTGTGGATCCTTGCTGCGGATTCCATTGCTATCACACCCATTCAGCTTATTTTGGGAAGATTAGGCCGTGTTTTATCATCAGTCGGCTCTGATCACCCGGCTCCAGGCGCAGCGAAGCATCAGTCTGTACCCTGAGATAATCTTCTCCTAAGCGAACTCTGTATTCAATTAGGTTACCCAGGAAAATGCGTACATCCACTTCGCAATCCGTTCCCTCCTCGGAACCCAGCACTATGTCTTCGGGCCTTACCGCCAGAATGTAATCCCCCCGCTCCGCCCCTGAGTCCAAGCCAAATTCAGCCCCATTGCCTAGGCGCACATTGACGCCTTGGTCTGTTTTAGCCGTGACTGTACAGGGAAGGAAGTTCATGGTCCCAATAAAATCAGCAACAAATTGATCTTTCGGATTTTCGTAGATTTCGTGGGGGCTTCCTTCTTGGACAATGTCTCCCTTTTTCATGACAGCAACCCGATCAGACATGGCCATCGCCTCTACTTGATCGTGGGTAACGTAGAGAATGGAAATGCCGGTTTTCTGTTGTAGATCTTTCAATTCAAACCGCATCTGCTCCCGCAGTTTTGCATCGAGATTGGAAAGAGGCTCATCTAAAAGCATAACTTTGGGATCGGTGGAAAGCGCTCTTCCCAGCGCCACCCTTTGCTGCTGCCCTCCGGAAAGTTCCGAAGGAAACCTTTTTTCCAAACCCTGGAGTTCCAGCAGATCCAGGAGGTAGTCTAGTTTAGCAGCTATTTCCCGCTTAGATTTTTTGGCTAAGCGCAGGGGGTAAGAAATATTGCGCTCTACCGTCATATGAGGCCAGACGGCATAGTTTTGAAAAACCATTCCAATTTCCCGCCGTTCCGGAGGCACCATCAAGTTTTCCTCGGCGGAGGTCATCACCTGCCCGCTAATGCTGATCTCGCCTGCAGTAGGCTCCTCCAGTCCGGAAATACAGCGAAGAGTAGTAGTCTTCCCGCATCCCGAAGGCCCCAAAAGTGAGAAAAATTCGTTTTCATATACTTTAAAACTTACGTTGTTCACCGCCGTGTAATCTCCAAATTGTTTCACAAGATTCAAGACTTCAATTCGCTTTTCCCGTTTAGCCATGTTCCCACCTCGTTTAGATAGTAATCTCGCCTTTAGATAGTTTCCGCACAATCGCGTTGCCCGATAAAATTACAAACAAAACAACTGTTGATAATGCAGCGGCAATCTGAGTATACCCTGCATCCTGCATGTTATAAATAACGACACCGAGGGTTTCCGCACCCTGGGACCAGAGCAATACTGAAATGGTCAGTTCCCGCAAGGCGGGCATAAAAACCAAAATCCATCCCGCTACCAAACCTGGTTTGATTAAAGGCAAAACCACGTCTTTCATTGTCTGAGCCCAGCCTGCTCCGGAAACCCGGGCTGCCTCTTCCAGAGAAAAGTGAACCTGCTGTAAAGTTGCATTAGTAGTTCGAATTGAAAAAGGCATGTAGCGGACTAAATAAGCGGCCAAAATGACCCAAATTGTCCCGTAGAGCACCAAAGGCGGCTTGGACCATGCTAAGATCATGGCGATAGCAACCATCACACAGGGCACCGCGTAAGGAATGGTCCCCATAAAGTCAAGAACTTTGGCACCCTTCATCTTTGCCCGCAGCGACATGTAAGAGACTAAAGCACCTATAAACATGGTAATTGTAGCTGCCAGCGTAGCTAAAAAGGCGCTGTTTCGAAAGGCTCTAACAGCCATGGGCAAATTCAAGATATATTTATAATGGTCAAAGGTCATATTGGCGGAATTGAGCGGTGCGCCCCAATAGGTTAAAAAGGAAGTTATTATCATGGAAAGCAGAGGCACAACACCCGCGAACAAAGCTATGGTAAGCACAACTGCGAAAATTGGAATTCTCCAAATGCCCAATTTAATTGTTTGAGGGCGGACGCTTTTCCCGGAGATTACGGTAAATTTACCGCTTCTGCGTTCCAACCGTTTGGCAAGTAAAAGTGGAATTCCTGCTGTAACTGCCAAGAGCACCGCCATAGCGGTCGCTAAAGTCATATCTGGAATGGCTAAGGCTGAGTAAATTCTTGTAGTGAGTACAAAAAAGCGGGCTCTAAACCCAAGCAGAGCAGGAATTCCAAAGTTGGAAATACAGCCGACAAATGCCAATAAAGAACTGGCTAAAATAGCAGGAGTTATTAAAGGAAGAGTAACATCGATTAAGGTCCGGAGAGGGCCTGCCCCAGACATCCTGGACGCTTCTTCTAAACTGGTGTCAATTTTCCCCAAGGCCCCGCTAATAGTAATAAAGACTACGGGAAACTGATACACTGCCAACACGATTACCACTACCGCCGCGCTATATATATTCCAGGGGGCCGAAAAAGCACCGGTAAGATTGGTATATAATCTGGACACATAGCCCACCGGCCCAAAAAGCTGGGCCCAAGCCATGGCTCCGATAAACGGC
Source organism: Bacillota bacterium (assembly GCA_012518645.1). Lineage (GTDB taxonomy): Bacteria > Bacillota > Limnochordia > Darwinibacteriales > Darwinibacteriaceae > JAAYRS01. The sequence goes on along the minus strand of JAAYRS010000089.1, from coordinate 6,238 downwards.
GGTATCCCGTAGGGTAAAAGAAGCAGCATCTTCAACCATGATTTCCCGGGGATGTCTGTGCGCACCACAAACATGGCCAGGCCGGCGCCTGCTGTTACGCAAAGAAGAGTTGCCACAGAAGAAACCCAGAGCGAGTTCCAAAACGCCTTCATATTAGCTGAACTTAATAGAATTTTCCGGTAGTTTTCAAGGCTTAAGCCTGTTTTTGTACTAACACTTTTGACCACAACCAGAAATAGGGGGTAAACAATGATGGCCAAGAAAAAAAGCAAAATAAAAACCATCAAAACATTGCGGATATCAAAAGAGCGTTTTTTAACTGCTGACTTCGCAGGCACTAAAACCATCCCCTCCCTATAATCAACGGAAGTGATTTCGAGCTGACACTTCCGAGCGGAGCGGTGTTATTGCAATAACACCGCTCCCTTGCTTAAAAAAGCAAGAAGTTTAATACATAATTTTTTCGAATGTCTCTCTTATTTCTGCTGTGTTTTCTGCAGCCCACTGGAAAGGAACATCCATCATGTCAATTTGATCTGCGGTGGGCATCCCCTCAGGCGGGGCCACATCGCCGCGCACCGGGATAACACCGTCTTTGACCAACAGAGCCTGTCCTTGCTGGGACAAAGTGAAATCAACAAATGCTTTCGCGGCTTCGATGTTCTTAGAATCAGCCATAATAGCTACCGGGCTGGGGATGGAGACAGCACCATCTTCCGGCCAGACAAAATCTACTGGGGCCCCGGATTTTTGCAAATCATAAATCATGTAATCCAAAACCATTGTGGCTGCAAACTCACCCGCCGCCAATCCTCTGGCAACGTCAGAGTTGCCTCTTAACACCTGTAAGTTTGCTTCCCGCGCTCTTTCAAACCAACTCCAGCCCTGATCCCTTTCGATAAAGGCAGCGGCAACCGCAAAGTTGGAACCGGCGTAGAGAGGATCGCCCATACCTGCCCGCGATCCGTACTCTAAAAGATCGTCCCATGTTTTTGGCTCCATCCCTTCCGGAACCAGGTTCCGGTTGACCCCAATAACCATATTAATCATCCGGGCAGCTGTAAAGTAGCCGTCTTCGTCTTTAAGTGCATCCGGGACATGCTCTGCCTCGGGGGATTTGTAGGGGTATAACAGCCCAGCATCTTTGAAAGTATAATAGCTGGCGGCATCGGCAAACCAAATAACGTCCGCTCTAACCCCGCCTGCCTCGTTTTCGGCCCAAATCTTATTAATCCCATCAGTACTCCCGGCCCGGAAAACTTCTACCGTAATATCACTATTTTCCTTCATAAAATTCTCGGCAAAAGTCGTCGCCAGCTCCAAGGGAACAGAAGTGTAAAGTAAGATTTTGGATTGGGCAAATACTGCGGAAGAAACAACCAAGAGCAACAGCAGGCCTAAAATTAGTGAGTTCGCTTTTCTCATCTTTATCCTCCTTTTAATTACAATCTAAAACCTGTTACGACGGCAGAACCGAAAAACCAGTAAACTCTAGCTGTTTGCCAATCACCTCCCTACCTGCTTTTAGTGGTAAAATCCTTTAGCTTTAATTAGAAGGGAGGTTCAACTTTTCGCTAAAACGAAGTACTTCCGCCTTCAAATCAACGTTTGGATCAGTGGGGATTGGCTCGTTGTCCAGATAGACAACTTCCAGTCCTTTTTCCAGGCCCCAAGCTGTGACAACATCAACAGCAGCCGCTTTAAGTTCCGAGAGCACAACTTCCGGCTGTAAACGTCCGAACCGCTCCAGATCTTCTTTCAACAAAGGCCTGTTGGAAAGGTGAGGGCTGGCCCCTACAACCCGGCACTGATACGTCGATTCCAAATATGCGGAAATAGTCTTTAACATTACAGCCGGAGCCGTCAGAGTGAGCAGCACTCTTTTCCCTTTTATATCACCCAGGGGCTTAGGCCTAAATACAGTGTTGACTAAAGTGCAGTTAGGGTTGATTTCCTTAATAGCAGCGCCCATTGCATCGATTTTTGCTTGATCCGCCAGAGGCGGTTCACACATAGTAAGAATGATTAGATCTGAAATCAAGATGCGGTAAGGGCCTAAATACAAGCGCATATAATCTAAAGGCTGGTTGGCGCCGATCACTAAAATGCGCCCCTCAGTTTCCACGGGGGGTATAGAAGAACCGCTTCCTTCGAAAATGACCAGATCAGCCTCGATTTGCTCTGACAGCTGGGCACCCCGGGGCACATTAGAAACAAAAGTTTGCCCCGACATCCCGCCGCCGCAGCGCCTGCATCCAATTGTAGTCACCCGGGCTGTCAGCAGATCCTCAAAATAGTCGGAGGAAGCATGGCGCCCTTGTTTACTAACAGATAAAAGATATTCCGGGGTAATCTTCGTCTCCGCAGAATTTAAAAATTCCGGTTCAGCCGGACCGCCCCGCCCCATGGTCACTACCAAGGGATTGTGTTTTTCGGCGAGAGTCCGAGCCACAAATCCGCCTACAGCGGTTTTGCCGATTCTTTTCCCGGTCCCGATAATTGAAATACTGGGCCTGGTGACGCGGGCGGTGAAACGGGGCGGAGAAAACAGGAAATCGGCGCCCCGGTAGGCAGCTCCGTTAGCTAAAACGTGGCTGGCTATTTCAAAGCGTTCCCGGTAGCCGATAATGGGTTCATCACTTAAATCCAAAACTTCATCAGGATTATACTTTTTAATAGCCTCCCTGATGCTTTGGAGATAATTGCCGCCGCGCACCACGGGAACTCCCAGGCTAGCGAAATCTGAATCGGAACTGATTTTTTCTGTTCCTCCAATGAAAACAGCAGCTAAAACTTGATAATCTCTGGTACTTTGAAGTTCAGCAATTGCATCTCGGGTTACACTAGGATAGTGCTCACCGTCTGTGAGCACGATAACTTTTGTCATTAGGCACCTTCACCCCTACCTTTAGAATGAATTTGCATCAACAACCATCTCCTTTACTTTCCGCATATTAGTTAAGTCTATATAGGTTTTGCACATATCCCCCCTAATTACAGATTTGGCATAAAGAATGGGCTTAGGCTTATCTGCATAGGAAATACGTTCATTCAGCATAGCTAGGGAACCGGTTTTTTGCTCCAAAAGGTTGGCTTCTAGGCCGCCGAGGAAAACCGGCCGGAAAGTTTCGTTTCTCTTTTTTAGAACAATATGGTAGTTATCGCGAAGAATTCGGTACAGCGATTTGGATAAATCGGCGGTTTCTATACCCGGGGCCATATCTAAAGCTAAGAAAGTGGTTTCAATTAACATGGGGGCACCATCAACTTTTTTCAAACGCCTGATTCTTAAAACCTTTGATCCTTCTTCAAGGGCCAAGTAATTAGTGACAAGATCCGTGGCCACGACCTGGTCAATTGTTAGGACTTTAGCCCAAAACTTATGGCCCAGTTCTCTTACTCTGGAGGCCAAGCGCATCTTGTCGGTAATGAAAGTTGTTTCCTTATACTCCAGGGGCCATTGAGGCCCGGAAACAAAAGTCCCTTTACCCTGCACAGAATAGAGAAACCCTTCTTGCACCAATTCAAGTACAGCTTGTTTGGCAGTTGTTGTACTAATCTCGTAGGTTGCGCACATTTCACGGACAGACGGGATGCAGGTTTCGGGCTGCCAATGCCCGGAAACAATTTTTTCTTTTAAAATCTCCTTTAACTGAAAATAAAGGGGAACAACACTATCCCGTTTCAGCATTCTTCTACCCCCCAACCTATAATATGTACAGGCATGTAGCGGTTAACGTGTTAACATGCCGTCATTTCTTTCTATTCTCGCCCCGGCTCAAAAGTCCTGCTTCCAAAACTTTGTATTCGTGATTTTTTTTAAAAAGTAAGGCAAAAAACCGAGGCGGGAAAATCCCCGCCCCGGCTTTTTTGCAGCCCTTTATCTCCGGGCCTTAGCTTGTTTATAGAAAAATCAAAATTACCCCCAGGATAGAAATAAGAGCACCCGCTATTTCCTTAGGAAGGATTTTTTCCTTATAAATCAGAATGGAAAAAGGGATAATTAAAACAGGAGAAGTTGATGTTAAAGAAGAGACAATGCCTGTAGGTGCATGCTGCAAAGCGACCAAAGAAAGGGTGACCCCAATAAACGGGCCTAAAACAGCCCCTACGGTAATCTGCCCCAAGGCTTTTTTCCTTCGAAAAGCACTTCCGATTTCCCGCCATTTCTTTCTAACCGTAATTAAAATTGTAAAAGTAAAAACAGCGGCAATCAACCTAATCTGCGTAGCGGCCAAAGGATTATAAGAACCCATTCCAAATTTGCTGAAGGTAAGCCCCAAGGCTTGCCCCAAAGCCCCCACAGAAGCATAAACCAGGCCTTTAACAGGCCGGTTAAGCTTCACTTTTTGCCCCTGGCGGGGATTTTTGCTAAGAACAACCAAGCTGATGCCGGACATTGTGACCAACATCCCCGTTAAATTAAGCAAAGAAATCTTTTCCCCCATCATTAAAAACCCTGCCAAAGCCGCCAGGGGCGGAGAAGCAGACATAATTAGCAGCGAAATCCTGGAGCCAATCTGCACAAAGGCCTCAAAAAGAAACAGATCCCCTAAAACAAACCCCGCTAATCCGGAGACAAGGAGCCAGAACCAAGTATGATAGCCGGCATCCAAAGGCAGCAGGAATCCTCTTGTAAAAAACGAGGTGATGCTCAGAAGTAAAAAAGCAATAAAGAGCCTAATGTAGTTAACAGCTAAAGAGCCGACTTCTTTACCCGCCGACTCGAAGGCCAAAGCGTTTAGTGTCCAACAAAGAGCGGTGGCCAAGGCGGCTGCCTGCCCTAAATGTGCTTGCACGATATTGTTCATAATGGCATTTTTCCTTTGTATTATCTTCTTTTTGTTAGTTTGTTTATGCTTTTAGTAGCGCCTTAGCACCTGTCTTTTCCGCCGTCGGATTTTTTTAACCAAAAAGACTAGGGCCAAGAGCAAAATTATAACGGTCAAAGAGGCTAGAAGAGAGAATTTATTCGGGTTTTTAAGCAGTAGGAATAAATTCAAGCTCTTATTAACAACTTTTCTGCCTTGAGGCTGGCTGTAATAGGCGGGGATAACGGGCAGCCCGTCTTTGGGCTGAAAAGATTCTAAGTACTGGGCAAGAGCATACCACTCTTTGATTTCCCTCCCGCCGGCCCGGTCAAGAATGATCTGTTCTTCCAAATTCTCAATGGGCACCCCCTCTTTATCCTTAGGCACAACAGATAATAGACCCCAAGATTTAGCACTGACCACAGGCAGCATCTGTCCCGAATAGAGGCCGGCCACAACCCGGTAAAGCCTGTTATCATCCAAGGCTTCTAAGCTGCCGTCCAAATGATCTAAATGTACATCCATCACTTTATTGAAAATCAGCCTATTAGGGTTAAAGCTATAACTTAACCCGGACAGGTAGAGTTGGGCCGCACTCATCAGCGGGGCAACAGAAGCATCGACCTCGCAAACTGTTTTTAATTCCCGGCCCGTTAAATAGACGGAAACCAAAGGGTACCCGGGGATGCCGTCCCGCCCAATCCCCAATGAACTTACAATAAAAACATCTGCTGTGGTCAGGTTGCCGGCCAGAAAGGAGCCGCGGATGGTCCCGCTGGGGACAAGAGCAGCGGCAATGGGCTCGTAGTCCTCTCCTTCGGCCGATTGTACAGCGTAACGATAAGCATCGCCTATTAAATTGGCTAAGGGTTCCTCTCGGTGCTCTTCCCCTATTTGAGCCGGCGGGGTAAAATTAAAAGGGGAATAGGCTAAGACCTGGTCAAAAACCAAATTAAAATCGGCAAGATAGTTTTCCTGCACAAGATCTTTGAAAGAATCAACCAAGCCGTCAATTTTTTCATCGGCGGGGACATTTTCATCAATAGCCTTAAGCCTGTAATCTTTGAGTTTCCAACCTTCCCCGGTATTCCTTGTTATTTTTAGGATCCCCAGGTTCTGCCCGTATTGGCCGCACGATCCAATGATTGTCGTTCCGATAATTAGGGGCTTTTTTAGTTCCGTATGGCTGTGCCCGCTAATAATGACATCGATCCCCGGCACTTCCCGGGCCAAGATTTCGTCCTCTGTTTTGGGACTGGTCCCGGCGGTGCCGGAATGGGAAAGACAGAGAATCAGATCCACGTCTTCCCCTTTTAAGATCTCGACCAAGCGGGAGGCGCTTTCCAGGGCATCCTCAAATCCCACTTCGGCCATGGGCGCATTGGAAGCGGCATCTTTACCCATTAAAGCGACCCCGAACTTCAAAT
>JAAYRS010000088.1 GCA_012518645.1 Bacillota bacterium | reverse complement strand
TCAAGGGCCTATTTCTCTTAAATCCATTGCTCAGCGGCAGCTTGTTTCCGAACATTACTTAGAACAGCTGATGGCAGCCCTGCGCAAAGCGGGTTTGGTAAAAAGCAAACGGGGTGCGTATGGGGGGTACCAATTAGCTTATCCTCCCGAAGAAATCGGGCTTGGGGACATTATTCGGATTTTGGAAGGTCCCATCACTCCTTTAGACTGCCTCGGCACTAACGGGGGTGACGGACCTTATTGCCATCAACCGGAATGTGTTTTACGCAATTTGTGGAGTTCACTGCAGAAAAGCATGGAATCAGTGCTGGACAGCACTACCTTGGAAACGTTACGGCAGGACGCCTTGAAATTGGGAGTGAATGATAGGGAATGACTCAAATTTATATGGACCACGCAGCTACAACCCCCCTTCGGCCGGAAGTTTTGGAGACAATGCTTCCTTATTTTTCCGAAGAATTTGGTAATGCCTCCAGTGTCTACGGATGGGGCAGGCGGGCCCGCCAAGCGCTTGATCGCTCCCGGGATACCGTGGCCGAGATCTTGGGGGCGCAGGCCGAGGAAATTGTTTTTACGGGAAGTGGGTCAGAGGCAATTAATTTGGCTTTGAAAGGCGCAGCAAAAGCCCAGCAAAAAAAAGGCAGGCATATTGTGACAACTGCAATCGAACACCACGCAGCTTATGATTCCGTTTTCTGGTTGAAGAAAAACGGATATGAAGTTACTGTATTGCCCGTGGATTCCGAGGGAAGGATAAATCCGGAAGCGGTCCGCTCCGCTCTGCGGCCGGATACTATTTTAGTTTCGGTTATGCATGCCAATAATGAGGTTGGCACGATCCAGCCCATTAGTGCCATTGGGGCCTTGGTTCAGGAGCATGGTGCTCTTTTCCACACGGACGCGGTCCAAACTGCGGGCATCCTGAAGCTGAATGTAGACGAATTAAATGTTGATTTGCTTTCTTTGGCTGCCCACAAGTTTTATGGGCCCAAAGGCGTTGGTGCCCTTTATGTACGGAAAGGTGTTCGTTTAGAACCTTTGGTTCACGGCGGATTTCAAGAAAGGGGACGGCGGGCGGGTACGGAGAACATAGCAGGCATAGTGGGTTTGGCCTCGGCGCTTGATCTGGCCGCAGCCGAAAGGGAGCTGGAAAGCCGGCGTCTCGCAAGGCTCCGGGACCGCTTGTTTGCGGGCCTGCAGGAAATACCCTTTACCAGGATCAACGGAAGCAGAGTGCATCGCTTGCCTAATAATGTCAGCGTTTGTTTTGAATTTATCGAAGGGGAATCGTTGCTTTTAAACTTAGATTTGCGCGGCATTGCTGCTTCCAGCGGGTCGGCTTGTACATCCGGTTCCCTGGAACCATCTCACGTCCTTTTGGCTTTGGGGCTGTCTCACGAGATAGCTCACGGTTCCTTAAGGCTTACTCTTGGCCGGGAAACTACTGAGTCCGATGTGGATTATGTTTTAGGAGAAATACCGGAGATTGTCCATCGTTTACGGGAAATGTCGCCGCTTTATCAAGCATAGGGGGAAGAAAAATGTATTCGGAAAAGGTTATGGATCACTTTCGAAATCCGCGCAATGTGGGTGAGCTGAGTCAAGCTGACGGGATCGGCGAGGTAGGCAATGCCCGTTGCGGTGATATAATGAAGTTATGGATTAAAGTGGAAAACGGTGTTATCAGTGACTTAAGGTTTAAAACCTTTGGTTGCGGTGCTGCGATTGCTACTTCCAGTATGATTACAGAAATTGCTAAAGGCAAAACTTTGGACGAAGCAGAAAACATTACCGATAATTTGATTGCTGAAGCCTTGGATGGTTTACCCCCTTTGAAAATGCATTGCTCTAATTTGGCCGCGGATGCTTTAAAGGCAGCCATCGCCGATTACCGCCTCAAACAAAGCAGTGCCTCTTAAATTTAAATCGTTTTAATTTTTTTCACCTGTTTTGGAGAAACTAGTTCTTAGAATCCTAAAACGAGGTGATTTTGTGTCCAATAGCCGAGGTGTGATTGGTGCCGGAATAGTGGGACTGGCTGTCGGCGTTTTTCTTGGTAATAGTGTAAAAAAAGGTATCATTACAAGGCAAATGCGCACCACGGGGCGCACGGTGCTAAAAAGGGCCCGGGCAACCGTTGGCCGCGGTTTGATGAGCTGGATAGATTAATCGAAATGCCTAAAAAAATCTTGTGGGGACTTGTTATCATAGGGTTATCTTTGTTTCTATACCGGGTCAGATCGATACTGACCCCTTTCTTATTTGCAATAGTAATCGCTTATTTGCTTTACCCATTAATCATCAGCTTTGAGAATCGGGGTGTTCCCAAAACGGCTGCCATAATTTTGGTATATACCCTTTTTGGGGTCTTTTTGGGAGTGATTCTTTGGCTCTTCATTCCCCGGCTGGCCCGGGAATTGGATGAACTTTTGAAAAAACTACCGGCCCAGACTGAACAGTGGGAAGGCTTCGGCCAAAATACTGTTTCTTACTTACGCCAAATTAAGCTGCCCGGGACTATTGAGGATGCTCTAAAGATCATTATGGAGCGGATGGAGTTAGCCTTGGAAAACCTAGCGGGGGGCGCTGCTCAAACATTGTTAGATGGGTTGGCGCACCTAGTTTTTCTGTTGTTATCTCCGATTTTAGCTTTTTACTTCTTGCGGGATCACCAACGCTTGCGGGAAAGGTCCCTGCAGTATATTCCTGCGTCCAGCCGCGGGGAAGTGCTCATCATTTTAAGGGATATTAATCAAGCTTTGCATGGTTTTTTTCGGGGCCAAATTTTAGTTTCCTTTTCGGTCGGGCTTTTAATCTACGGTGGATTGGCTGTTTTGGGCCTGCGCTATGCCTTATTCATTGGTTTTATTGCCGGTTTGTTTGATCTTATTCCCTATCTAGGGCCTATTCTCGGGTTCATTCCCGCCGCCGTTTTGGCTTTCTTAAAATCGCCTTTGACGGTGCTTTGGGTATTACTTCTTTTTCTGGCGGCCAATCAACTGGAAAGCAATATTATTGCCCCCAAAATAATCGGCGACAGAGTGGGGCTTCACCCTCTGGTTATCATCTTCGCTGTGTTGGTAGGAGGGCATGTCATGGGTATTGCGGGTATGCTTCTAGCCGTACCTTTGGCAGCGGTGCTGAGAGTCCTGCTTCAGTATTTTTTTAAACGGAAATTGTCTGCTCCGTAAATCAATAATCAAGCCAGGTGCATAGGTTTTCAATTCATTAGGTGAAGCCAATTTTACTTTACTGCCCTTCCCGCTTCTTCAAAAAACAATTCCTTTAAAATGCCGTGATGAAAAAAGTGCTTGTTTGGTAAGAAAATCAAACTTCCGGAATTATTGCTTTGAATTGAAAGTTTCGAAGGTTTTCCTTCTGTTGACAAGCAGGGGCTCCTTGGATAATATTGAGGTATATGCAGAAACAGGGGTGATCCGCGTTAGCGGCAGTTATGAACAGTTTTACAGTTGATGAAATCCGAGAGATGTTTTTGGAGTTTTTTCGAGAAAAAGATCACCGTGTCCTCCCGAGTGCTTCCTTAATTCCCCATGACGATCCCACCTTATTGTTAACGGTAGCTGGTATGGTTCCTTTTAAACGATATTTTCTGGGGTTGGAAAAGCCGGTTTATCCCCGCATAGCCACTAGCCAGAAATGTATAAGAACAGATGATATTGAAAATGTGGGTCAAACAGATCGCCACGGTACCTTTTTTGAAATGTTAGGCAATTTTTCTTTCGGCGATTATTTTAAAAAAGAAATTATTGCTTGGTCTTGGGAGTTTGTAATTGACTACCTTCAGTTTCCGGCAGAAAAAATATGGGTGAGCGTTTACCTAGATGACGATGAAGCAGAAGAAATTTGGCACCATTCCATTGGTTTACCTCTGGATCGCATTGTCCGCCTTGGAAAAGAGGATAATTTTTGGGAGACCGGAGCAGGGCCGTGCGGCCCTTGTTCGGAAATTTATTACGATCGGGGCCCGGAATACAGCTGCGGCAGCTCTCAATGCAAACCGGGCTGTGATTGTGATCGCTATGTAGAGTTTTGGAATTTAGTTTTTATTCAATTTCATCAGGAGGGTGACAAATATATACCGTTGGAGGCCAAGAGCATTGACACCGGCATGGGCTTGGAACGGGTTGCAGCCCTTTTACAGGGGAAACTCAGCATTTTCGAAATTGATAACATTTTACCTGTTGTAGAGAAAGCTGCTGAGATTGCCGGGGTTAAATACGGACAGAAGCCTGAAGTTGATCTTTCTTTAAGGGTGATCAGCGATCACGCCCGGGCCCTCACTTTTTTGATTGGGGACGGAGTCTTGCCCAGCAACGAGGGGCGGGGTTATGTTTTACGCCGTCTTTTGCGCCGGGCAATTCGTCACGGCAGGCTTTTAAATATGGACAAACCCTTTCTAATCCCTCTGGCCGACTTGGTTATTGCCGCAATGGGGGAGGCTTATCCTGAGCTCCGGGAACGGGAAGATTATATTCATAAAGTGGTCAGACTGGAAGAAGAACGGTTTAGCCAAACCTTGGATCAAGGAATGGGCCTGCTTCAAGATTTGGTTTCAAAAGCTGAACAAGCGGGGGCAACTGAAATTGCCGGAAGTGCCGTTTTCCAATTATATGATACATTTGGTTTTCCAGTGGAATTAACTCGGGAAATTTTGGAGGAACATCATCTCCGGATCGACGAAAAAGGGTTTCAAAAGGCAATGGAGGCCCAAAGGGAGCGGGCCCGCCAATCTCGAACAGCCCACGGTTATCTAGATCGGAGCCTGGAGGTTTATAAGGATTTGGCCGGGGCTCTCGCGGTCGAATTTTCAGGTTACAGTTCTTTTGAGGCCCAAACGGAGCTGGCGGCAATTATGGTAGAGGGAGTGCAGGTCGATCAAGCCGCCAAAGGTGACCGAGTTGCTATCATTGTTAGGAAGACCCCCTTTTACGCCGAAAGCGGGGGGCAAGTAGGGGATCAGGGTTTTCTGATTTCGGCGACAGGCAAGGCCCGCATTGAGGATGTACAAGAGCCGGTAGAGGGTTTGATTATTCACCTTGGTGTGGTCCTGGAGGGTTTCCTTACGGCCGGCAGTGAAGTTGAAGCCCGTATCGATCAAGAATTACGCCGGCATGTAGCTCGCCACCACACGGCAACCCATTTGCTGCATACTGTTTTGAAAGATGTTTTAGGAGATCATGTCAATCAAGCGGGATCTTATGTGGGCCCCGATCGGCTTCGCTTTGATTTCACCCATTTTCAAGCTGTCACAGCCCAAGAATTAGAAATAATTGAGGACTCTGTGAATAAAATTATTCTGGAAAACGTATCTATAAAAGCGAGTGTTACGGACTTGGATACGGCTAAAAAACGCGGTGCCCAGGCCCTTTTTGGGGAAAAATACGGGGAAGAAGTCCGCATGATTCAAGTTGGAGATGTTTCTTTAGAACTCTGTGGCGGGACACACGTTCAAGCTACAGGAGAGATCGGATTGTTTAAAATTATTTCGGAAAGCAGTATTGCTTCCGGTGTGCGTAGGATCGAGGCTTTGGCCGGCGCGAAGGCTTTGCAGTATGTGCGCAATTGGGAGCGTGTTTTGGCTTCGCTGGAAGACAGGCTGCCAGGCAGGATTGAGGAGCTCCCGGAGCAGATTGACAGCTTAATGCAGCAGAATAAGGATTTGGAAAAAGAACTGGCCGCTTTTAAACAGCGGGATATCCTTTCCCGCTTGGATCCGCTGTTGGCCCAAGCCGAAAAGATAAACGGTATTTCCCTTTTGGCTTCCGAGGTGGAAGTCGATAATCCCGAAGACTTACGGAAGGTTGGCGATTACCTGCGGGATAAATTAAGCCCGGCCCTAATCTTACTTGGTGCACGCCGCGAAAATAAAGTATTATTCCTAAGTATGGTCTCTAAGCCCTTGGAGGCTAAAGGATTTCATGCCGGGCAGGTTGTTAAAGCCGCGGCCAAAGTGTGCGGCGGCGGAGGCGGGGGCCGG
>JAAYRS010000087.1 GCA_012518645.1 Bacillota bacterium | reverse complement strand
TTATTGTCCTTAACTCGCGGATTTTAGTAGCCATAGGAGGTGAGATGGGCACTTTAGCTGAGATTGCCTTGGCTTTGAAATACGATATCCCTGTAGTGGCGCTTAAATCCTGGCAGTTGGAGCAAATCAGCAGAAGGGATTTAATGCTCTTTCATCCGGTTGATAACGTTGATCAATGCCTGCAAAAAGTAATGGAGTTGCTTCAATAATAACGTGAAAGGAAGATAGAGTTGAGATCAGTTTTTGTGAGAACCCTTGTTAAGCAAGTGTTTATGTTGATTTTGATTCTTGGGTTGGCTTTCTCGGTGTCCGCCCAAGATGTTGTCACTATTGAATACTGGCACATCAATTCAGCTATACTCGGAGCAAAAGCTGTAGAACAATCTGTCGCACGTTTTCAGGAGTTAAACCCTAATATAAAAGTGATCGAACGGTTTCAGGAAGGGGATTACGGCGGCTTGCTGAATAATCTGCAGGCGGCTATAGCTGCAGGCAATCCTCCTGCTGTGGCCCAGGTGGGGTACAATTTCCGGCTGTTTGCTTTCGAACAGCTCCCCCACAAACTAATTGCGGACTTCGCCGCAACAGATCCGGACTATGCAGCTTACTTGGAGAGCTTTATCGAAGGAATACCCGGATTGGGGCAGGATGGCACCGGGTTGCAGAGGGCCATTCCTTTAGCTATTTCCGTTCCGGTTCTGTATTACAACGCAGATTTATTCAAGGCCGCGGGTTTGGATCCGGATCAGCCTCCCCGAACCTGGGACGAACTTAGGGAAGCTGCCCTAACCATTAAAAGGGAAACAGGCGAATACGGTTTAGGGATTCAAGTTCAGCCTAATAATAACTGGCTGCCTCAAAGCATGATCGAATCTAACGGCGGCTGGATCCTCGATCCCCAAGGGCTGCCCCAAGTATCTTCCCCGGAAGTGGTGGAGGTCTACGAACTCTGGCAGAAGATGGCAATTGAGGACCAATCTTTGCCGGTAGTTACCGATACTGAACAGGAGCAGGCGTTTATGGGCGGCAGGCTGGGCATGTATTTAAAAACCTCTGCCGCTATGAAAACCATTTCTAACCAGGCCGCTTTTGATCTAAGAACGGGGCCTTTCCCATCCTGGGGGGATAAACAGCGCCGGCTTGCTTCCGGCGGCAACGCCCTTTTCATTTTCGCCAAAGACGAAGTGCAGCAGCAGGCTGCTTATGAATTTATCAAATTCCTCACCAGCAAGGAAGGCCAGACAATTTGGGTCCTAGATACAGGTTATTTGCCCTTGGCCCAAGGTGTTCAGGATGATCCCAAATATCTCGCCGATTATTTCGCTGAAAATCCCTTAACTAAGGCTGCCCTGGATCAACTGCCCAACGCGGTTGCTTGGCTGCCCTTTCCCGGACCAAGGGGGTTTGAGGCCGAACAGGTCCTAGTGGAGGCTCGAGAGGCCATCTTAAACGGTGAACCGGTTCAAGCTGCCCTAGAAAATGCCCAAAGCCGCCTGGAGCGGTTGTTAAACTAGCTGTGAAGATATAAAAATCCGGCCCGGGCTTGTCCCGGGTCGGTCCTTTGGGCGAGAAAGAGGTGACTTTCGGTGATTTCCAAGCTATCCTTAAAAACGCGTAATTCCCTGAAAGGGCTGCTTTTGGTCAGTCCCGCTCTTTTCTTTTTTGCCGTTTTTGTCTACCGGCCTCTAATCCATACCGCGATTCTTTCTTTTCACGATTGGAACATGGTCAGCCCAACGCGGCTGTTTGTGGGCTGGGATAATTATTTGGAAATGCTCGAAAATCCCGCCTTGGGAAAAGCCCTCCAGAATTCGGCTCTTTACGCGGTCTGGTTAATTGGAATAATTATTTTGCTGCCGATTCTAACAACGGCGGGGATGACTTACGTTCATAATAGGGTTCGAAAAATGTTCCGGGTAACCCTATTTTCGCCAACCGTAGTTTCGTTAGGAATCGCTTCGGTAATGTGGCTGTGGGTTTTTAATCCCATCGGCGGTTTGCTGGGCACAATTTGGGAAGAGCTGGGCCTGGCTCCTTTAAACTGGCTTTCTTCTCCCAAGACTGCTTTGGTGGCCATCGTCATAATAGTAGGCTGGAAAGCCTTCGGTTATAATATGCTTCTGCTTTTGGCGGGGCTGGGGGGTATTTCCGGTGAAGTTATAGATGCCTGTAAAGTCGATGGGGCAGATGGTTTCGGGCTTTGGCTTTATGTGATCTTGCCTTTACTATCGCCGACCATATTTTTCATATTAATATCGACTTTATCCATGGCTACAGAATATGTTTTCACCCCAATTCACGTTTTGACGGGCGGCGGGCCTGTCAATGCTTCTACAAACATTGTCTTCGAAATTTGGCGCCAAGCCTTCCGCTGGTTTAGAGTGGGCTATTCCTCGGCTATTGCCATTGCGGTATTTTTGATATTCTTTGTTTTGATGATTTTCCAAATGTGGCTTTCGGAGAAGGTGGTGTCCTACGATGAACGATAGGCGGGAAGTAGGTGAGTGGGGTATTAAAAGTTCCCCCCTTACCAGGGTTGTCTGGTACATTATTCTTTTTCTGCTCAGTGTAATAGCAGTGGTCCCGGTAATTTGGATGTTATCTACCTCATTTAAACCTTCCCAAGAAATTTTTGCTGCGGGGATCAGGTTTATTCCGCGCCGAGCCACCTTCAGTCACTTTATCCGCCTCTGGGAGAGTTTTCCGATCCCCCGCATCCTTTATAATACTTTTATTGTGGCAACCGCCACGACTTTGGCCCAGACAACAATCAGTGTCCTGGCCGGCTACGGTTTTGCTAGATTCCGCTTTCCCCTGCGGGAGCCTTTGTTTTACCTTTGCGCAGCTACAATGTTTATTCCAATTCAGGTGATTATGGTATCCAATTATTTACTGATGTCTGCTTGGGATATTTTAAACACTTTTTTTGCGGTCGTGGCGCCTCAAATGGCTAACGCTTTCGGCATTTTTCTGATGAGGCAGCATCTAAGGACGTTCCCGGAAGAATTGATTGAGGCTGCCAGGATTGATGGGGCCAACGAGCTGCGGGTCTTGATCCAAGTGGTTTTACCGTCCTTGAAATCGGTGATTGCGGCAATGGCGATCCTCTTTTTTGTCAATGGCTGGAACCAATATGTATGGCCGTCTCTAGTGCTGACCGAACCGGAACAAATGACCCTGCCTATCTGGCTGCGGCAGTTTATGCACGCCGAAGGCGGTTCGGAATGGGGAATGCTGATGGCCGCCTCTTCTCTGGGTGTAATTCCCGCTTTAATCCTCTATGTGCTTGCTCACCGCCAGATTATGAGTACCTTTGCCAGTACCGGGCTCAAAGGGTAGCGGGTGCTAATGGCTAACGATTGAAATCCGCTCTTCCGGAAGAATAACGGCTACGTTTTCTCCCGGCTTAAAGACGGTTTTCGGCTGCGGATCATAGACTACTGCCTTCATCTTCTCACCGCCGACTTCCAGATCATACTCTACTTTTTCACCCAAGTAAGTGAGTGCCTGCACTTTCCCCCGCAGGTGTTCTTGCTCTGCTGAGGATAAAGGGGCGACTTTAACGGCCTCCGGCCTAATTAGAGCGAAGGCCTTCTCCCCCTTTGCAAATCCTTTTAAGCTCTCCAACACTCTAAAGGCGGGTCCTCCCCGCTCTGGTTCTACTACATTATTCCGGTTATCCTTAATCCGGACGGCCCACACGTTCGTCTTACCTACAAAATTTGCCACAAATACTGTTTTGGGCCTGGAATAGATTTCTTGGGGGGTGCCCACTTGTTCAATAGTACCTTTATTCATGACCACAATCTGATCAGAAATGGCTAAGGCTTCCTCTTGGTCATGGGTTACATAGAGGCTGGTAATTGATAACATTTGCTGCAGCTCTTTGATTTCCATCCGTACCTGGATTCTGCGCTTGGCATCTAAATTGGAAAGCGGTTCATCAAATAACAGTACCCTGGGCCTGGTGACAATGACCCGGGCCAAGGCAACCCGCTGTTGTTCTCCCCCGGAAATCTGGTTTGGAAAGCGTTTTTCCATACCGCTTAGGCCCACTATTTCCAGAACATCGCCTACTGCTTCCTTCACTTTGGAGGGACTAAGCCTTTTAAGTTTTAACCCATAGGAAACGTTATCGTAAATTGTCATGTGGGGAAAGAGGGCATAGTTTTGAAAGACGAAACCAATATCCCTCTTGTTGGCCATGATGTTGGTTTGATCTAAACCGCCGATAATGATTTTTCCGGTTGTAGGTTCTTCAAATCCCGCTACTAAGCGCAAAAGTGTAGTTTTACCGCAACCGGAAGGGCCCAAAAACGTGGTCAGCTGCCCAGGTTTGATCTCCAGCGTTAAGGGGCGTATGGCCTGGACTTCGGCGTTGCGGGAGCGGTCATAAAATATTTTACTTATGTTTTCCAACCTAATTGAAGTTGGTTGTTGTTTTTTCAATTGGTCCTCCCCTTTCCAAATCAATACAGAGCGGTTTTTTCTTGCAGTGTAGTTAAGCCCAGCAGGCGTAAAACGAGGCGCAGGGCGTTAGTAACCAAGTAAACGGTGAGGATCACAAAAACGGAAAACGCGGCGGCGTTGCCCAATTCCAATTCGGTGGCGCTTTCCAAGATCCTGACCGTAATCAAAGTCCAATTGACTGAAATTAAAAAGATGGTAGCACTGATTGCTGTCATGGCCCGGGTAAAAGTCACTTCAAGGCCCGCGAATAAGGAAGGTAAAATTAAAGGCACTGTGATTTTTCGCAGTGTTGTCAGCATATTGGCACCAAGGCTGGTGGAGGCCTCTTCAATTGATTTATCAATCTGCTGCAAAGTTGCAATGGTGGCCCTCAGACCCGTAGGGCTATAGCGAAATACGTAGGCTGCAATCAAAATTGTAGCGGTTCCGGTCAGCATTATTGGCGGATCGTTAAAGGCGAGAAGGTAGGCGATACCTACTACAGTGCCGGGCAGGGCGTAGTTGATTAAGGAAACAAACTCCATAAGGCGCTTGCCCGGAATTTCTTGGCGAGTTACCAAGTAACCGATGATCAGGCCCAAAAGCCCCCCGGCAGGCATAGCAATAAAAGCTATAAACAAGGTATCCTTGATTGATTTTAAACCGTGGGTGAACAAGTAGCGGTAGTTGACTAAAGTGAACTCGTGATTGGCGCCCCAGGCTTTAACTAAGGAGCCAAAGACAATCATCCCGTACAAAAACAACACAAAAGCGGACATGGCTAAGCAGACAAACAAAAGAAGATAACGGGCCCCGGGGCTGACCAGCCGGGTTGGAGTCCCTGAGGAGGCTTTGCCGGTAACCGTTACATAGTGTTTTCTGCTTACCCAATAGTGCTGTAAAATAAAGATCAAGAGGGAAGGCACCAGTAAAATAAAGGAAAGGGCGGCTCCGCCCCGCAAATCGAACAGGCCTGTAATCTGCAAATAGGCTTGGGTTGGCAGAATGGGAAATTGATGCCCCGCCAAAACAAGGGGTGTGGCGAAATCCGCCAGTGAGGCGGAAAAAACCAATAATAAAGAATTGGCTATACCGGGGATTGATAACGGCAGGGATATGGTGCGGAAAACATGAAGGCGGGAACCGCCCATACTAAAAGCGTTTTCCTCTAGGCTGGGGTTTATGTTTTCTAATACACCCACTAAAGTCATATAAGCTAGAGGGAAATAGGTTAAAGTCTCTGCCGAAATTGTGCTCCACATCCCGTAAATACTAGCGCCTTGAATCCCTAAAAGCTTGTAAGTTAAAACACCCGTGGGCCCAAAGGCGAATAACATGCCTAAAGCCAAAGTAAACGGAGGCGAGATCAGGGGCAGGATAATAATAGCATCGATAAACCAGCGCCAGCCTCTGGCCAGGTTGGCCCTGGTCCGGGCGAAAGCGAAAATAAAACCGATAAAAGTTGAAAGGCAGGCCACAAAAACTCCTAGTTTTAGACTATTATAAAGGGCTAACCGATTGCCTTTTCTGCTTAAAATACGGGCAATAGAATCGAATTTTAAGGCACCGTCTCTAATTAAAGCCAGGTGCAATAATTTATAAAGAGGATAAAGTATAAATAGGCCCAAGACAGCCCAAAGAATAACGGAAATAGAAAGGGCAAGGGGATTATATTTGCGCAGGTTTATCCGCCGCCCGGCGGGGGAAGCTGCAGTACTTGGCTGCACGCCCAGCCCGCCCTTATTTGAAGATGCTGACATTGTTGGTCTCCTTTCCACTCCTTTTGCTGCCGGCATGATAAAGAAGATATAATTGGCTTGGTCTGGGCTAGTACCGGCCCGGCCCAAGCCAATTTTTATTATCTAGCGAAGGGCAATGTTGCGGTTTTAAAATCCAACGATTTCATCAACCCATTTTTCGATCAGCCGCTGGCGGTGTTCCCCAGCCCACTCTAAGTCCAGATCGAAGAAAAGGGCACCTTCAATATCGATTAACTCGGAAACAGCAGCATCAGGCCTAGTGGGTAAAAACCCAATTCCGTATTCTGCAAATATGCCCTGTGCTTCCTGTGTTACCAGCCAATCCATAAATTGTTTCGCTAAATCGTGATTAGGGCCGTTTTTTACCAGGGCCATGGCTTCAATGGAAACCACCGAACCTTCCTTAGGGAAACTAATGACGACATCATAGCCTCTTTTTACGGTCTCAATGCTGTCCACTAGGAAGAAAACGCCGCTGGAGGCTTGGCGGGTGGCTACAGGGACAGTACCTCCGCCGCCGCTTTTAGTGTACACTTGTACGTTTTCATGCATTTTCTCCATATAATCAAAGGCTTCTTCTTCACTGTCCAGGGCGTAGATAATGGAGGCAATCCGGTTGAATCCCGTCCCGGAAGTCCGGGCATCTGCCATTTGGAGACCGTTAGCGTAAGCGGGATCGAGCAGATCATACCAAGAATTGGGGGCTTCCATTTGGTTCTCTTCCAAAAACTCTTTGTTAGTTAAAAACACTATGGGGTTTAGCCCGATACCCACAAAATAGTTGTGGGGATCCCGGTATAAAGCCGGTACGGCCTCTACTTCGGCGGGGGCGTAAGGCTCTAAGACACCCTCGCTGATGGCAGCCGCAAATGTATCTGCCGGGCCCCCGAAAACCATGCTTACCCGGGGATTGTTTCTTTCAGCAATCAGCTTAGCCAGTACCTCCCCGGCGGAATGGCGGACAAAATTAATTTTAATGCCCGTGGCTTTGG
The DNA here is from genome assembly GCA_012518645.1 of Bacillota bacterium. Taxonomy (GTDB): domain Bacteria; phylum Bacillota; class Limnochordia; order Darwinibacteriales; family Darwinibacteriaceae; genus JAAYRS01. The sequence continues at coordinate 8,683 of JAAYRS010000087.1, read as the reverse complement.
TAAATTCTTCAAAAAACGGGGTGGCGAAAGACTCCGGCATAATACTATACACATCGATTGTTTGGGCGGCGAGGGAGGCGGAAAGCAGCAAGGACAATAAAAATACCACTACAGTGGACTTGACAAACTTACTCATTCAAGAAAACCTCCTCATAATTGTGTTGTTATTTAACTTCTTGACAATCCAACTTAAACCTTCCTTACGTACGTAAATTAATTGGCGTTCTTTACCGCTGGCAGGCCAAAGTGCTTTAGGCTCGTTTCCCCGGATTTTTGAAATTGGGGACAAGAGCGTGTTAAAGTTAAACAGGTTTTCTGAATCCAGAGGAGAAGATAGGATCAAAGAAATGCATTTTGGTTAGAAAGCTATTAAAGGGGATCAAAGTAAATGAGGATTGGTTTTTTAAAAAAACGGAGATATAGGGTTTTATTTGCGGCCTTAATTCTGTTAACCGCAGTTGCAGGGGGCTGCCGGAAAAAAGAAGCGGAAGAGATCCGGGTCAACTTAGAAATTAAAAATGCTGTCTGGGACAGCTCCGGGCTAAAGGTAAACGGTACCGCCGATTTGCCCGACGGAGCCAGTTTAGTCTATGAACTTGCCCCAGTAAAGAGGGGAAAAAAAACGCGGTTAATTGCCGGGGCAACAGCTGTCGAAAATCAACTGTGGGAATTCCGGGAAGAGATACCTGAAAAGGAAGAAGAAATAGAACTTTGGCTTTCTTTTATGCCGCTGACTGAGGAATTGGATGAAGGTAGAAACCCAAAAGAAATTTACGAGATTTACGGGGAAGGCGGTTCAAATATCGCTCTCAATGACGATGTGGAAACTTTCGGCAGCGGCAAGGATCTCGTTAAGAGGGTGGTCAAGGTAATTATTATTGAGTATGAGCAATGAACTAACCTTATTTTCAATAGGTTTAGCATCAAGGAAAGGGGTGGGCAGGGATTCTGGATGAACTATACCAAAAGTGTAAAGAATGCAGTGCATGTCATCTGAGAAAAGAGGCGGCCACACAAGTCGTTCCTTGGGAAGCGGGCCGGAAAACCGAAGTTATGTTTATCTCTGAGGCTCCGGGCAAAATGGAGGATAAGCTTGGGATACCTTTTCGGGGTTCCGCCGGCCGGATTTTTGATCGGATCGTTCAAGCCTTGGGTTTTGAGCGGGGGCGGGAAACCCATGTTACCAATGTAGTCAAGTGCCGCCCGCCTAATAATAGGACTCCAACCAAAGAAGAATCCAGGCTGTGCGGGAGTTTATTTCTCGATCAGGAGATAGAAATTGTCCAACCCAAGGCAATTATTTGTTTTGGTAGAACCGCGGCCGGATACATACTAAACACCGAAAGTAAAAGCCTGGGAGAACTAAGGGGCAAGGTTTATGATTTCAAAGGTGCTGCTGTTGGGGTTACTTTCCATCCGGCCTATCTTTTGTATAATAGAAGGAACGAGGCGGCCATAAAATGGTCTATGTGGCGGGATATAACTGCGGCCTTGGAAGAGGGTCAAGTCAAATTTAACCGGAAAACAAAAAAATAGGCCCGCTGAATTTAATCTTAGGGCCGGAAGAGGTAAAAGCCGTTAAATTGCGAAGATCCCCCAAGGGGCCGGAATAGGAATTATATTTAAAAGGGAAAGCCCCCATTATTACTTGCAAGGAGTGTAGTCATTGTCTTTAAGTACTAAAAAACCTATTACAGAACTGTGTTTGGTCCGGCACGGCCAGAGTGTTTGGAATGCGGAGCGCAGGGTCCAAGGCCAATCTGATCCGCAGCTGTCGCCCTTAGGATTGAGGCAGGCGAAACTGGTGGCCCGAAGATTGCAAGAGGAATCCTGGTCTGCACTTTATTCCAGCGATTTAAGCCGGGCTAAGCGCACAGCGGAAATCATCGCCAAACATACCGGGCTTACTGTCCGCACTTCTTCCGGATTAAGAGAGCGCTGCCAAGGTAAGCGCACAGGCCTTTTATTCCAAGAAGCGCAGGAACGCTATCCCGATCCCGATGCACCGGAGGTTGGCCGGGAAACGGAAGAAGCCCTGCTTCGAAGGGCCAAAAAAGCCTATGCTCAAATCCGCGATGCTCACCAGGGCCAACGGGTGATTGTAGTGGCCCACGGCCTTTTGATGGGCATTTTCTTAAAAACAATCCTGGAACCCTTGGAGGAACTGTCCATGGAGAACACAGCCTGTACTTTGCTTACTTGGGACGGGGAAAATTGGGGGTGCGCATATTTGGCCGATGCGTCCCATCTAAAGGGCTTGGAACAAGGGGAAGGACTGCCCCGGACAGGCTCGAGATAGTTGAGGCTCGGCTGCTGGCTAAAGAATTGAAGGTAATGGGAAGGGAGCGAATTAATTGCAAGATCTGGAAATGTTTTCTATAGAAAAAACGTGGTTTAAGGGGAACCTACACACCCATTCTAACGAATCCGACGGAAAGTTAGCACCGCGGGAAGTGGTTCGAATTTATCGGGAAAAAGGATATGACTTTTGCGCCTTTACAGAACACGAAAAATTTTCTTCTTGGACAGTTTTTAATAGTGAGGACTTTTTGGTAATCCCTGGAATCGAGATCGAAAGCGACGATTCCGGTTCAGGTCCTTTCCGCGTCCATCACATTGTAGGAGTGGCCCGGGATTTTCAGGATGACTTGCATTTAAAAGAATATGATAATCGCAGTTTAAAGGGGTTAAAAGGAGCCCAGGATATTGTCAGTGATCTTAAAGAACGGGGTTTTATTACAATATACTGCCATCCGGTATGGTCGCGCCAGACTTTTGCGGATATTGCCGATCTTCGTGACTTTAATGCTATCGAAGTATATAACCACACCTGTTCTTTAGAAAGTAACACCGGGGGCAGCAGCGCCTATTACTGGGATACGTTTTTGCGGCAGGGCCACAAAATCTGGGGAGTAGCTACAGACGATGCCCATCAGTTTGTGGAGGACTACGGCGGGGGGTGGGTTGTAGTTAATGCATCGGAGCTAAGTCCGTCCAGTATCGGGGCAGCACTGGTTAAGGGCCATTTTTATGCTTCCAACGGCCCGATTATCGAAGCCTATGGTCTTCGGGGCAATCAGGTTTATGTGCGCTGTTCTTCTGCGCGCTCAATTCATTTCGTTGCCTTTGAACGGCGCGGGCGCAGTTTTCACCAGGAAGGGGAGCAAGGATTAAGGGAAGCCGCCTATACTGTCCATGGAGATGAAAAATATGTAAGGATCGAAGTAATAGACAAGGAAGGTAAGACTGCGTGGAGCAATCCGATTTTCTTTTAAGAAAATGGCGTAAAAGAATTCTGGGCACTCTTTGGGCAACCTATTTCCTCATGTATTTTGGCCGTTTGAATATATCAATAGCTTTTCCCTTTATTGCAGAACACTTTAGTTGGACTACGGTTGAGTTAGGCTTGATAAGCAGTACGTTTTTTTGGATCTATGCCTTTGGCCAGCTGATTAACGGCATGCTTGGAGATCGGCTGCCGCCGCGCAGATTCGTCTTTGCGGGTTTAATGGGGACAGCAGTAATGAATTTATTATTTGGCTTAAGCAGTTCCCTTTGGACTATGATCTTATTTTGGGGTATTAACGGGATCTTTCAATCCATGGGCTGGGGCCCTATTTTAAAGACAGCCTCCAATTGGACTACCTTGGAGGAAAGAAATAGGGTTTCGGGGTTTTTATGCACCTCTTTGGTAGCCGGTTCCTTGGGGACTTGGTTTGTTTTGGGCTGGACTTTAAATGTCTTGGAACGCTGGGAATTTGCCTTTCTGATCCCCGCCGGGATTCTTACTTTGCAGGCAATTCTTTGGCTGATTTTGATTCGGGAGAATCCGCGTCAAGCAGGATTAAACTGGAAAGAAGAGGGCCCAAAAGACGCAGAGCCCGTCCTTTCCCAATACCTGCGGGATACAATTGAATTTTTGCGCTCCCCCTCCTTTTTATTCCTGGGGGTGACCACTGTCATCCTGGGTATGATCAAAAACGGCATAGTTTTGTGGACGCCAATGCTTTTTGTCCAAAACTTCAACCAGCCCATAGGGACGGCCACAACCTACTCCTTAATAGTCCCTCTTTTCGGCTTTTTAGGTATTGCCCTGGCCACCTGGATCCACCATCATTTGCAGGGCAAAGACGAATTGGTATTGATCGTCCTTTTCGTATTGGGCATTGGCTTGGCTTTGGGGGTTAAATTCACTTCCAACCTAGGCTCTATCCTGCCTTTCAGTATCCTTCTCGGCCTGTGCGCCAGTATTGTTAACGGAATAGATGTGATTTTACTTTCCTCTATCCCCCTTCGTTTTGCCCACGCCAGTAAGACCTCGACCCTAGCGGGCTTTCTGGATTTTTCCTCCTATGTGGGTTCAGGGCTGATTGCTTTAGTGAGCAGTTTCCTTATTAATATCAAGGGCTGGGAGATTATGTTTACAGTTTGGATTCTTTTGTTCATCGTTGGCGCTCTTTCTAATATTCCCAGCCTAATTTCTCTCCATAAATTAGAACAGCGGGGAATTGGCGGCTAATTTCTAAAGGTCTGCCGCCAATCCCGCCTTACTTACCAATAATGGCTTAAGCCTATCCGCCAAGGGGCTGCCTCCAGAGACCAGCGGTAATCGTCTGTGAACAGCCGCAGTGCCGGTTGGAGCCTCCACTTTCTTTCCGGGGAATAATCCCAAATGAAATTCGCCCCAAGGCGCTTATACTGCCATTCAAGCTCCAGGCGGGGACTAAAACTCCATTTTTCCCGGCCATCGCTTTCACGATAATATACACCCAGGCCCAGCCACCAGCGAGAAAAAAAGGAACGCAGGAGATCGTATTGGACGAAAAACGAGCGTTCGGATCCCTGCCAATTTGCACCCAAGCGGAAACGATAAAGGGGGGAAAACTTAAATTCCCCCCAGCTATCCGCTAGCAAAGAACCGGCGTGAAAAGGGACAGCCACAGACAGCTTGTGCTCTTCCCGCTTAGGGAGGCGATCAAAGGGGATGCCCGGGACATAACGGGTGTAAAGCTCGTGAAGCCACATAGTCTTCACCTTGTCCATGTGCTTTAGATTTGGGCCTTTAAACAAAATCGGGACTAAAAGATCGGTCCGGGCCAATCCGGTATGGCTTTGGCTGTTGGTAAAGGCGGTCAAGACCACTTTGGGCGGGTTGAGAATGCCTAAAACGTCCCCGGAGTTAGGATTGCGCCACAGATTCCAAATGTTGGGCACCGCGCCGGGATAAGTGCTGTCTACAGTTAAGGCCAACCATTGATCCGGGTTTAGGTATTCTCCTTGACAGCCCAGCTCTTCGTAATGAAAGGGATCCGCCCCTTCCTCTATAACGTAGGCGGTCTCTTTGCCCCGGCCGTGCAAGGTGGCCCTGCCTTCGTGATGTAACATGATCAAAGTGTTTTCATCCTTTGGGTACAAAACCCAATCAAGATCTACATTTTCCAACAGTTTCCAAGCCACTTTCGGAGCGTTTTCCGCCTTGCGGAGATATACGTTGGGGTAATAGGCTTTATAAAGTTCTTTGCCCAACAGTTTGGTCACTGCTTTGTTGAAAGGGACAATGTATTTGGGGTCGGTTTTCTTAGATCCGTCGGCAGGGAATGTTAGGCCGTGATCACAATAAAGGATAACGTTGATCCCGCTTAGGTCAGTACTAGCCGCCAATTTCCCGAAGTAATGGTCAAAACGGTGTAAAGCCGCCGAATGGGCCCCTTTGCCGCCGATGTGGCCGGCATGATCGGTGCTGAACCAGAAGACTTCCAGCACATCGTATTGCCTAAACAAAAGCGGTACGTTCTGCATAGCCATCCCGGCCAAGAAATCCAGGTGGGGAGGATGGGCATAAATGCTGAACATGCGGGAGCGGCGGGGCAAAGCGAAAAACATGTTCCAGATCGTTTCTAGGTTGGGGACCCAACGTTCTTGATCTGCATCCCAAAATTGCCAGCCTACATAGGGATGTTCAGCGTTACTGCAACCTTCTTTAAGGCGGGGGTAGATCACTTCCGTGCCGCCGGGCCATAAACTGAGTGCTCCGTAAACAGAGGCACCTTCAGCGAAGAAGGCTTGGACTTGAGGCATATTTCCCGCATCCAATTCTTCTAAAAATCGGTCTAAGGAAACGGCATCAACGTGGAAAATAAGATACTTGGGGGAGGCAGCAGCTTCTGCAGCTGCAAAAAGCAGGATGATAATCAAAAATAAAAGAAACCGGATTTTTTTGAAGCCGTTCATTGTTTCGGCATCTCCTTTAGTTTGCAGTTCCCTAATTTTACCACATATTTCCGCTAAGATCCTTGTTGTCGCTCTAATTAGCTGCAGATTTTTGGCGTAGAAGAAGGAGTTAGATGGATTTTCAGGAAGATCCTTAGAAATAATTCTAAAGAAGGAGGGGCTGTGGCTATGAGGGCTCTGGTAGTAATTGATATGTTAAAGGATTTCATTTATGAGGATGGTGCCCTTCCCACTGGAAAGGAAGGACTGAAAATTACCAGTTTTATTGCCCAGAAAACTATAAAGTACCGTAAAGACGGATACCCCATTATCTATGTTTGTGATCGCCATAAGAAAGATGATAAGGAATTTGATATGTTCCCACCTCACTGCGTGGCCGGTACTGCGGGCGGTGAAATTATCACCGAACTAGACGTAAGGCCGGAAGATAAAATTATCTATAAAAGGCGGTATAGTGCTTTTTTTGGTACGGATCTAGATCTATATTTGCGGGAAAAGGGAGTGGATGAGCTTTCTCTAGTTGGAGTGAACACCAATATCTGCGTTCTTTACACCGCGGCGGATGCTAGAAATATTAACTACAAAGTAAATTTGTACGAAGGCGGAGTTGCTTCTTTTGATCAAGAAGCCCACAAGTTTGCCTTGAAAGAAGCAAAAAACACTTTGGGCTGCAGGATTTTATAGTAATTTCCTTAGGCAGCCCGGGCTAGTTACTTTTTTTTAAAAGTACGTAGTCACCTAAGCCAACTCCGATATCATCGGCCGCGGCGCGGCATTTGGCGATTAAAATAAAATAGATGGTGCGCTGATCGGACTCGCTTAGGGTTTCATAGTTGCCTTGGCCTTTGCTGATAACCAAATCGGCTTGGGAATACAATTTGAGGAATTCCGAGTCTGCCTCAGCTTCTATAAAACCTGCCGTGGTGCTTCCCGTCTCCACTATAGTTGTTTCTTGGTCTAAACCGGAGGCAACCGCATCTTCCCAGGTCGCATCATTAATTACGGGGGCACTGCGCACACCATAATATATTTGCGGCTTGTTTTCACCGCTATTTTTGATTTCGTTAATTAAAATCCGGTCTAAGACTGTTTCCCCGGCATTATCCCCAAGGATCAATATTGTCCGGGCTGTCTTCAGATCCCGGCGAAGTTCTTCTAGATCCAGCAAGGCAAACTCTTTCTTTAGTTCCCCTTTTAATCTTGATCTTAGGTCGAAAAGGTGAAGGTCAGCATAAGCCCCCGCATCGATTAAATTGCCAATGGCGGAGATGTGTACTGCGGCGCGGAGCGGATCATCCTGCTCCTTGACGAATTTTTGGAGTTCAGGATAAACCTCCAGCGCCATTTGGATAGATTGAGCCTTGATTTCCCGGTAGGGATCCTCATTATTGGTGTATTCGCTGACCAAGCGGTTTATTGCCCTTCCCAAAGTGGGCGGGGTTTCCGAAAAATCATAATTCGCCAGCAAATCGAGGGATTTAAGGATGATTTCCTTATGCACAGCTGGATCAGAACTGGCATACCTGGCGGCTTCTAAAACTTGCCTTAAAGTACAATGAATGCAGTCCAATTGAATTCTCATTTTTAACCTCCGTATCTCCTGTTTTAAGCTAATAGTTTATATTACTCTCAAGAATAGTGTATCATAATTTAAGCCCAAGCAGAGCTTTGGCCTTGGAAATTGCAAATGTGAAGGGGAAAATAGGGAAGGTTGCAATTACCGTAATTCCCCTTGGGCCGACAGAAGGCGGAGCCCCTGCAAGACGCAGAATATTCTGGAAGATAAAAAGGATATTAAGGGGTTGGCTCAGAACTGTAACTAAAAAGAAGATACCCTGGGAGGTGTTCCGCGGTGAGGGGAAAGGGATGTTCTCGGGCCCTGGCTCTGCTTGTTTTAACCGCCCTGCTAATTTCAGGCGCCGGTTGCCGGCCAAAAGCCGGTAACGTTATTTCCGGCCGAGTTATTCTCAGCGGTGATCCAAAATCCGGCTTGGCCGGAGTTAGTGTAATGATCATTGGTGATGACTGCTGCACTGTAGAAACGGATCAAAACGGGTCTTGGGAGTCCGCTATTGAAGGCGAAGTTACAGTTGTCCCCCATAAAGATGGGTTCATCTTCAGCCCGGCGCGGCAGGAAACAGAAGAAGGAAAAGAGATTGTCTTTAGCGCTGAGGCTAGGGCTGAAATTGATTTTTCCGAATGGGAGCCTAACCTTTATTTCGGTGCTCACACCCAAAGAGTTGGAGCCCTTGCTTTTTCTTCCGATGATCAGTACCTGGCCAGTGGGAGCGATGACTGGACAATTAGAGTTTGGCGGGCAGCTGACGGCCAATTTGTTACTTCCTTTCCGGGCCATTATAGCCCGGTAAAATGTCTGGTTTTTTCCCCGGATGGCCGCTATTTGGCCAGCGGGGCCAAAAACGGAAGCATCATCGTCTGGGAATGGAAAACA
>JAAYRS010000086.1 GCA_012518645.1 Bacillota bacterium | reverse complement strand
TGCTCCTTTTTAACAATAATGGCAGCTATTACAGGTAAAGGCATCTTGTTACCTCCGTTTTCAATCTGTTCATCAAAAAAGACCGGTTTCCAAACCGGTCTTGCAGCCAGAGATATGGTTGCGGGGGCCGGATTTGAACCGACAACCTTCGGGTTATGAGCCCGACGAGCTACCTGACTGCTCCACCCCGCGCCACTAACCAAATCTTATCCTACCTTACTGGCTTTGTCAAGCGATCCATTCATCTAAACGCTGGGCGATCAATTCCTTGGGCATAACGCCAACTAAGCGATCAACCTCGCGGCCGTCTTTAAAAATAAGCATGGTGGGGATACTCATGATACCGTAGTTGCGAGCAGCTTGTTGATTCTCGTCAACATTCAGTTTAGCGATTTTTACCTTCCCGTCGTAATCAAGAGCCAGTTCTTCCACAATTGGTTCCAAAATACGGCAGGGTGCACACCAAGCAGCCCAGCAATCCACGAAGGCTACACCTTGGTGATCAAGAATTTCGCTTTGGAAATTTTTATCTTCTACTGTAATCGGTTTTGCCATTGAAAACCCTCCTTAATTCTAATCCATCAATATTATATACCCCATAGAGGTATAAGTCAACTTCCCTAAACGACCAATCTGACACGGCAGGAAGGCTCTTTTCTACAACTTAAAACTTTCTTTCCTTCTTCAAATTCCACATACATCGCAGACCCGCAGACTGGGCACCCATGTGTCATTGCGGGAGGATATGTTTCAAGCTTCCCCGCCGCATACCTTTGTAAATGGCGAAAGACCTCCACAAGCAGTAAGACATCGTCCTTCGCTCGATGAGCATTAGCGTAAGAATCTTCTAAATTAAAATGGTACATTAAATTGCCGAGGCGGTGGCTCCCGCCGCCTTGGGGATAAATGCAGAGGCGGGGAAATAGTTCCCTGCTTAAAGCCAAAGTGTCTATGCCGGCTGCATTCATTTCTAAAAGTTTGTTCCTTTGAAACAGGGCGTTTAGGAAACGGCGATCAAAGGGTAAATTATGGGCCACAGGTGTTCCATTGCCAATAAAGTTACGGATTTCGGGCGCAACTTTTCCTTCTAGGGGTGCCTGGGCCACGTCCTGATCGGTTAAACCAGTTAAATCAGTTATTTTTGGCGGGATGGGCCTTTCGGGGTTAATCAAGGTCTCGTATTCTTTTACCGATCCCGAGCGATGGATCGCTAGCAGAAAGACCTCAATAATTCGTTCCTTAGCAGCATCCAGCCCAGTGGTCTCCACATCCATAAATACTAACATTTTGGGAATCTCTACCAATCCTTCCTAACCAACTCTGCCTTCTTTTTCTTCATTAGTAGAATAATCCCTCTTGGCTTAGTTTAAACCAAGCCAAGAAAGATTATTTCTCACTCTTTTAATAATCATAAATTCGTTTTTCACCGCTAATAGCCTGAATCTCGGTGATATTTTGAGTTACTTCTAAAGCCCCCCGATAAATTCCTTTTCCGTCCCGGACAGCGAAATAGCGGATGTAAATCAGCTGGCCTTTCATATTTATCCAAAAATCAGCACTATCTTTACTCCCGCTTCTGAATTCTTCCAGAATTCTATTTACAACCCCCACGCTAGCCGGTGGGTGGCAGTTCTGTACCTTCCTGCCTATTACTGCTCTGGTCCTTTCAAAAATCCTTTCCGGCCCCAAAGAGAAAAAGCGCACTTCATCGTTTTCGTCCACATAGGTAAGATCCAGGGGAAGATGAGTTAAGACAAGATTGATTTGCTCGGGGGTCAAATTGCCGACTTCCAGTTCAATTCGGCCATCGGGACCCGCCTGAGGGTAGGCTTCCCGCTTCTTAACGGCTGCCAGCGGATCTTTCAACTGCGCTTTAACTTCTGCCCATTCTTGCGGGGATAAAGTATCTTTGCACATGGGAAAAAGAATTTTTTCTTCTTTATAAATCATCTCAGAGATTTCGTTAAGGGCCGGCAAGACTAATTTCGGGATCTTTATTTCCAACTGGTCCGCCGCTTCCCCTGATTCACGCAGATCGGCAATCAAGGTGCTAATGTCTTTCAAAGAGGCCCGGATTTCGTCATGAATACCCCACATAACTGAAGGCGGGCCGCTGATCCCATGACGCTCCAAGTAAGGGAATAAGATGTTTTCTTTACGCGAATAGTGTGCCTCTACTTTCAAAAGCTGTTGATGTTTAAGGCTCCAATTTTCCACTAGTTCTCTAAATCCGCTTCCGGAACTTACATCCGCAAGCTGTTCGACTATTTCCCTAATTTTCTGCACCAAACCGGCGGTATTTTCATTCTCTTCTTGAAAGCCGGCTAGAGGATCTTCTTCAAACATTTTTTCAGCTTCCTCCCCACCTCTTTCTTTCTCTAAAGAGTCCTTAAAAATCGCCACATGTATATCGCAGAGTTTTTGAATCTCTTCCACAGCTAAGCCCTCATCAATTAGGCTTTGCTCCAGCTCTCCTATTTCAGTGGGTCCCACTTGATCCACTAGTTTTCCAAAACGTGCTTTAATTTTTTCAACCTGGGCTCCCGCATGAAGATCCCTAATTATTTCCTTGAGGGTTTCCTGTCTTTGTTTGCGATTGTTAGCTAATCCTTTCATAATTTACCTCCTTAGTCCTTGCTAACTCACCTTTTAAAATTCCTAAGTAAGTCGCTTAGGATTTATTCGACACCTGCCTGCCTCTTCCTTCCGGAAAAATTCTCATTTCCAGTTTATTTCGCGCTAAGCCGGGTAATATATTACTGTGAGGATTAAAAGGAGGTATAAAATGCATCAGGATCAATATTTTAGCCCGCAACAACGCATGAGTCAACCCCCGAGAATGCTGTCAACTAAAGACTGTGCCTACCTTACAGATGCACTGGCTTGGGAGCTTTTGGCCACTAAAAAAGCTTACCATTTGGCACAACAGTGTTCTGATCAGCAAATTAAACATCAACTCGAACAGGTTAGCAGCCTACACCAAACTCATTACGATGTTTTATTAAACCACCTCACCTCGACACAGCACGATCACAGCCACCGCGCATACCCTCATTATCAACAATAGACAGGAGGATGAAATGAATAACCAAAGTCAGCACAGCGGAGGTTCTAACCCAACGGTTAAAAATCCCAGTGCCCGTTTTTCTAAAAATGCTGAATTTAACGATCGCGATCGCCTTAACGATATGTTGGCCACAGAAAAATATTTAACCGATGGATTCAACGTTTTTGTTCGTGAAACAAGCCATCAACACCTCTATCGCGATATTCTACAGGTTTTAAACGAGACCCATCACACTGCTCGGCAGCTATTTAACCTTATGTTTGAAAAAGGTTGGTATACATTACAGCCGGAGCAATCCAGCCAAATTTCCAGCCAACATCGGAAATTCTCCGGTTACCAAAGCCAATTCCCGTCCCAAAGCCAATACCAGCAAGGTCAGTATCACTCACACGGTTCCTTTCCCCCATTAGATTATTAGCTAAACAATAGGGGCCGCCATTGCGGCGGCCCCTTAGAATTTATCGGGCTACAACTTCTAAAACTCGTTTGCTTAGGGCTTCAACACTAAATCCTAAATATTCCGCGACTTCCGAACCAGGCCCGCTGGCCCCAAAACGCCGCAAGTCGTAAATATGGACCTGCCCTCCGGGGTTGATCTGGTGCCAGCCGCAGCCAACTCCAAATTCAACCGCCAACGTAGGCACGTCTTCCGGAATTACTTCCCTTCGATACATTTCATCCTGTTCCAAAAACAGTTCGCGGCAGGGAATGGAAACCACTCTAACCCCCAGGCCCTCTTTTTCCAGTCTTTCGGCACTCTCTACAGCCAAACTTACCTCACTGCCGGAGGCCGCCAGAATTACAGCCAATTCCCCTTTTTCCCGCCTGATGATATAACCGCCCCTATTAAAATCCCAACCTTTCGGTTTCTCTATAAAGGGAAGATTTTGACGGCTGAGGACAAGTACGCTGGGGCCGTCTGTTTTTTTAAGGCTTTCAATCCAGCTCCAAGCTGTTTCCTCTGCATCGGCCGGCCTATAAACGCGTAAATTGGGGATCAAGCGCAGCGATTCGGTATGCTCAACCGGCTGGTGGGTTGGGCCGTCCTCCCCAACATAAGCGGAATCGTGAGTTAAAATATAGATTACGGGCTGCTTCATCAAGGCGGAAAGCCTTATGGCCGGCCGTAAATAATCCGAAAAAACGAGAAAAGTACCGCCAAAAACGCGGAAAAGCCCGTAGAGGCTAAGCCCGTTTAGAATAGAGGCCATACCATGTTCTCTTACCCCGAAATTAAAATTGCGTCCGCTAAAGTCCTGGGGCGCAATGTTACCCTTCCCTTCGAGATAGGTATTATTAGAAGGGCCTAGATCAGCTGAACCCCCAACTAAATTAGTGACTTTATCCGCCAAGGCGTTTAAGACTCGGCCACTGGCCGCCCTGGTCGCAAGATTAGTTTCTTTCGAGAACAGATTTAAACTTTCCCCTAAATCTTCCGGCAGTTTATTCTTACTCCAATTGTCCCACTGCTGCGCTAACTCGGGGAATTCTTGGGCCCAGGTGCTGAAAAGTGTATTCCACTTTTCTTCTAATTTCCGGCCTTCTGTTTTGATTTCCTCAGACCATTGCTGAACATCCTCAGGTACAAAGAAATGCTCTTCTTCGGGCAGGCCAATTCCTTTTTTAAGTTTACGGATTTCTTCGTCCCCTAGCGGAGCACCGTGCGAGGCAGCGGTACCCTCTTTGCCCGGAGCCCCTTTGGCAATAGCGGTATTGGCTATAATCAGTGACGGCTTGTCTAAAACCCTCTTCGCTTCAGCCAAAGCTTGCTGCAATTGGCCAATGTTGTGGCCATCCACTTTTAAGACATGCCAGCCATAGGCCTCGTACCGTTTTTGGACCGATTCGGTAAAAGTTAAAGCGGTTGATCCTTCAATAGTAATCTGATTAGAATCGTAAATGCCGATCAATTTGCCCAGTTTCAAGTGGCCTGCCAAGGATGACGCCTCGGCACTGACACCTTCCATAAGATCACCATCGCCAGCTAGGAAGTAGACGTAATGATCGACAATTTCATATCCCGGGCGGTTAAAGCGAGCAGCCGCCATCCTTTCCCCTATAGCCATACCTACAGCGTTGGCCAAACCCTGCCCTAAGGGGCCGGTTGTGGTCTCTACCCCATCGGTGTCCCCGTATTCCGGGTGACCGGGGGTATTTGATCCCAACTGCCTAAAATCCTTTAGGTCGCTAAGTGTGAGGCGATACCCTGTTAGATGCAGTAAAGAGTATAAAAGCATGGATCCGTGCCCTGCGGAAAGAACGAATCTATCCCGGTTGGGCCATTTTGAATTTGCGGGGCTATGTTTAAGCGTATCAAAAAAAAGAACACTTCCAATTTCTGCACAACCCAAAGGAGCCCCGGGGTGCCCTGATTTTGCAGCTTGAACTGCGTCTGCTGAAAGTCCTCTGACCACATTTGCAATTTTTTGTAAATCCACAAAATCACCCTTTCTTGACTAAATCAGCGATATACTTCCACCAATTGGCCATTTTCTAAACAAGCTGCATTAGCTTCATCAGTGTCAATGTGCATTTCCAAAACAAAATCGTTACGGATTCTAACCAAGACATTTTCAAAACTAAGAGCACGTTCTCCGGGCACCCGTACTGAAACTAAATCCTTATCTTTAAGTCCAAAGGATTCTGCATCCTGTTCAGTCATATGAATATGGCGCTGGGCTATAATCACACCATGATCCAAATTAACCCGCCCCCGAGGGCCTATTAACGTTATACCCGGAGATCCGTGCAAACAGCCCGAGTCCCGGATGGGCGGTTTTAACCCCAAAGCAAAGGAATCGGTTCGGGATATTTCTATTTGTGTCTCCTTTCTGGTAGGCCCTAAAATCCTTACATTTTTAAACGAAGATTTGGGGCCTTTAATTTCCACTGTCTCTTCTGCCGCGTATTGACCAGTTTGGGTCAATTCGTTGCGGACAGTTAATTCGTAGCCTTGGCCAAACAATTTCTCCAAATCATGCTGCGAAAGATGAATGTGGCGATTCGAGATACCTACAGGTACCTTTCCTAGGGTCTTTTTTGGCAAGAACTCCACTCCTTTTAATATGTATTTCAGCTATCTATTTAGACAGGAAAGCAGAAAATCCTGCCCAAAAGAGTTGACCCTTATCCCTTCCTATGCTATTATTATAGTTGCCGCAGGGGAGTAGCTCAATTGGCAGAGCACCGGTCTCC
>JAAYRS010000085.1 GCA_012518645.1 Bacillota bacterium | reverse complement strand
TTCGGGTTCTCCTGCTACAGTGGTAATATTTTCCCCACAAACAAAGATATTACCCACCTTTTCGCAGATTTTTGCCGCGGATAAGGGTAAAACTATTAAAAAGCAATTAAAGGGGGATAATTATGCGCATCAGCAAAGAACGGGGGATTGTCCTTGGGTTGGTTTTAGTTCTAGCTGCCATGGTCGTTGTGCTGATTAGCTGGTCCAGCCATGACCGTAATATTGTGCGCCAATTGGAAAAAGAACCGGAGCTCACAGTCTATATCAACGAAAGCGGCGAAACACAAAAAATGCCCTTGGAAGAATACATTGCCGCGGTAGTAGCCGGTGAGATGTTTCCTGACTGGCCCTTGGAAGCATATGCTGCTCAGGCTATTCTAGCCCGCAGTTTTACCATGGATTTTATGGTTGCCGGGGGGGTCAAGGATAAGTACGGGGCGGATGTTTCCACATCTGTAGAGGAAACCCAAGCTTTTAACCCCCAGGCGGTTACAGCTAAGATTCAAGAAGCAGCGGAAACCACTAGGGGTAAAGTCATGACTTACGACAACCGTTTTGTTCGGGGCTGGTTCCACGCCTATTCCGGGGGAATGACCGCTCGGGCCAAGGAGGGCTTAGATTACCAAGGGAAAGAACCGCCTTTTACCAAAAGTGTCAAACTGCCGCCAAACGAATTTGCGGACGAAGAAGCCAAGAACTGGACTGTGCAGTATAATCCGGAAGAAGTAAGCCAACTTTTGGCCCAAGCCGGGTTGGGTTTAGGCCGGATCGAGGCTATTAAGATAACCGAACGGGGCCCTTCTAACCGGGTCACCAAGATAAAAATCCAAGGTTCTCAAGGCCAAAAAGAAATTTCGGGGCAGGATTTTCGCTTGGCAATGGGCTCCACTAAAATGAAATCCACTTTACTAGATCAATTTGAGTTCTCGGAAACGGGCTTGAAAATTAGCGGTTCCGGATACGGCCACGGAGTGGGTTTAAGCCAGTGGGATGCCTATAAAATGGCTGTGGAAGGAAAATCCGCCGAGGAAATCGTAGCAAGCTTTTTCCAAGGGGTTAAGATTCGAAAGATCTACAATTAATTCTAGAAAGGTCCGTCCCCGCATAGGATAAAACAAAGACTGGGCAGGGAGGGTGTCTTTTATGGAGGAAAGAAGACTGAACAGCCTTCGCCATCAGCTTGTTCTTGTGGAACGGGAGCGGTTGACTCTCGACGGAGTAACACATGTGGAAAGTTTTGATGATCGGGAGATTGTTTTGGATACGGAATTGGGCGGCTTGATTGTTCAAGGTGAGGAATTACACATTAAGGAGCTGAATTTAGAGAAGGGGAATCTTCTGGTCAACGGATACATTCGCTCGGTAGAATATTTAGGTGATTCCTTGAGCAAACGAAGTCGCAGTATTTTGGCGAAACTCTTCCGCTAGGGTTATAAGTTCGAATCCCGCCGGGGAGGGGATCAATGTGGAATCGCTGAGTGCACAGCTTTATTCCTTCGGAATAGTATTATTAGCCGGGGTATCCTTAGGGATCCTTTTTGATGTTTTTCGGGTAGCCCGGGGACTGCTGAGGCCGGGGGTGATTAGCACCCCGCTTTTGGATCTGTTCTTTTGGGCTTTATTCACCCCCTTATTACTGCTTTATTTGCTTTTGGCCAATTGGGGGGAATTGCGCGGTTATGTAATTGTCGGCCTAGGCCTAGGTTTTTTCTTTTATAAACTTTTTTTGGGTGAGATGATGATTACCCTCCTATTGGGGATAGTGAGGCTAGGCAGTATGCTTCTTAATCTTGTGATAACTTTTGGGCTTTGGCTGCTTTCGATTCCTTTGGTTTTAATCCAAGAAATAAGATTCAGTTCTGGTCGAAAGGGGGAAAGAGTCCGGAAGAGGTGGAAACCAAGGCTGCGTTGGAGAAAATAGAATCTTAGCAGGAAATCGGCGGCAAAGGAGGAATGTATTTTTAGGAGGTTGCCGATATGGCTCGGGACGAAAGAGGCAAAAAGCGCAGATTTCCGCCTTGGATTATCCTCGGCTTTGTTCTTCTGCTCTGGGTCGGTTTAAACTTTGCTAAAAATGCCGTCGCTAATTACCGCTTAAAAAAGGAGATTACTGCTTTAGAAAGGCGATTGGAAGTTTTGGAGCTGCGAGGTTTGGAGCTGGAAAAGGAAATTGCCAACTGGCAGTGCTTGGAAAACGTGGAGCGGGTGGCCCGGGAAGAACTAGGCTTAGTTAAGCCGGGCGAGACAGTATATATATTATCTCAACCTTTGGAGGAAGATCTCGAATTGGACGTTAAAAAAAGGTAGGCGGAAAGGATCCCGGCACCGGGAGCCTTTGCGGTCTCCTAAAGCGCATTGACACAAAAATGTCAATAATATATAATATATATTAGCCGCGTGCCCTGCAACGGCAAAATTCAAGAGGAGGAATTTTTTAACGTATGGCAATCGAGGTCGGCAATGTTGTCGAGGGGAAGGTTACGGGAATAACCAATTTTGGTGCGTTCGTGGAACTTTCCAACGGTAAAACCGGTTTAGTTCACATTTCTGAAGTAGCCGACGCCTATGTGCGGGATATTAATGATTTTTTAAACCAAAATGATACTGTGAAGGTAAAAGTCATTAATATTTCAGAGGGGAAAATAGGCTTGTCCATTAAACAGGCCAACCCTCAAAGAACACGTAGACGTCACAATCCCCGCAGAAGGAGTAGTGCTGTGGATTTTGAAGAACGTCTTTCACGGTTTCTCAAAGATAGTGATGAAAGGCAGCAGGCTCTCAAAAAAAGTCAAGATTCGAAGCGGGGGGGCAGGGGCGCACGGTAAAACTTTAAGAAAGTCTTACTTGTAAATTTAAGACACACCGTCTAGGGGGGGCAGTGTACCCCCCTAGAGGGTGTGTATTTGTCTAAGGGTGTGGTTTTTTGCAGTATGGGCAAATAAGTGATCAAACAAGGGAAGTTATCAAGCAGCAGTTGGGAAGGGAGCCCCGCGGCCTTTTGGCTGTGAGTAAAATCTGTGTGTACGGTTTTCCCCAAGTGATTACTAATCGGCCGGTGTTTGCGGAATTATCGCAGATTGAAATTTTTCCTACCTTGTATTGGCTCACCTGCCCTTATTTATGTAAGGAGGTGGCCCTACTGGAAACAGCCGGCTATATAGCCCGCTTTGAGGATATGATTCAAGAAGATCCGGAATTTGCCCGGCAGGTGGAAAAAAACCACCGCAGTTACGCCCAGCGCCGTTTAACTGTCATTCCCGATGAAGTCCGGCGGCGGATTGAAGAAGAATACCCGGAACGCTATAAGGTTCTTGCTGAATCGGGCGTGGGGGGAATTAGGAATTTGGAAGGCGTTAAATGCCTGCATTGCCATTTAGCGGATCAACTGGTGAACAAAGAAAATATAATCGGGGAAAAGGTAGTGGAATTAATCTCCAAGCCTTTATTCTGTGCAGAAGGCCGGTGCCGGGCATACATAGAGTAAAAGGTTCTTTGGTTTTCGGCGGTCAAAGGCTGCCCGGCTGCAGCGGCTGGGCAGGAATAAGGGATTTAGAAATTGGACAGCCTCTAAAAGGAGGTTTCGGCTATGCTGCCGCTGAACTGTTGACTAGGAGTGCTAAATAGTCTATAATATTTTTTGGATAGCTTGCCGGGGTGGCGGAATGGTAGACGCTACGGACTTAAAATCCGTTGGGCTAAGCGCCCGTGAGGGTTCGAGTCCCTCCCCCGGCACCATCCAGACTATAATTGTAAAAGGGCACCTACTGGTCGGTGGGTGTTTTTGCATAAGGGGGGCTTAATTGTGAATGGTTTTAACAATAAAGATGATTTAGAAAAAGCCCTCTTGGTAGGAATCCATGGGGCACCTGAATTGCATCGGGAAGAAAAACAAAGATTCCTAGGTTTTTTCCGGGAAAGAGTGATCGAGGCCCTTTCCTTTGATCAACTGGATCGAAAAGGTCTGGCGGTCATGGCTGAAGCCCTTGCAGATAAACGAGCTGTGGAACTTGTTATTCACCGCAGTGCTCGCCGTGCAGCAATGCCCTTGATAGTGGAAGCCCGTAAAAAAGGTCTTGATTTTACCATCGTTTCCGACCCCAAGTTTACCGGGGAGGCGGCTTTGGTGTTAGTAGCGGATCATGCTGTGGATATTCCCCGGCTTTTAGTGGAAAAAGAAAAAAGCCAGCCCTAGAAAGCTGGCTTTAAAGACTCTTATTTCTCTTAAAAGAAAACGTCGTCCTCCTCCTTTTCCTCGTCTTGTTCTTCTTTCACCCAATTTTCCTCGCTGCTCGTCGCTGTGTATGAAACTTCATCTTGTTCCCGCTGGGGTTCTACTAAAGGCTCCGATTTTTCTTTTGGTTTTTCCGGGCGTACAATTAGGCTGAATAAAATTAAAGCTAAACCGGTGAAAAAAGGTATTAAGCCCGCCAAAAGCCAAGGACCAAGGCCCAGCGTTGCCAAACCCAGGCTTAAGGCCAACCCCACCAATGTACAGATTAAACCGACGGCTAAAAATAATTTGTTTCTATCTTCGGGGCTGCGCCCTTTATCCAGCAGCTCCTCCAAAGAAACGCCTTGGGCCAGGGAAGCCATGCGTTCCCTGTGTGTGAACCACCGCAAAGCAAGAACTAAAACAATGGTCAAAGCAAAGAAAATCAGATTCAACAGTAGAATACCCACGATAGTGTGGTCCATTTTAGCATCCTCCTTTTATTTCATTGCTTCAAAGCTTAAGGAACCTAGATCTAACTGAACGGCCAAGGTGCCGCGCCGTTCTCCGCTTCCAATAATACCTTGGATTAAACTTTTCGTTTTCCGCCCCTGGAAGGGGATTTGGGATGAAAACCCACCTAAATTAATAGTCCCTTCAAGTAAATAAGATTGATCTTCGGGGAGGCCTATGTTTACATTTCCCAAATTGTTGGTAAGTACATTGGCCCGGGCTAAATTCCCCCAAATCTCAATATTTCCCAAATGGGCCTTAGCGATCAATTCTTCCGCGAACTGGCAATCTTTTAGGTTAAGATCACCCTGCGATGCTTCTATAGCAGCGTTTCCTTTAAAGTCGGAAACCTCGACATTGCCTAAACTGCTTAGCACCTGTAAATCCCCTTTAATGTTTTCCACGGTAATATTTCCTAAACGGGCATGTAAATCCAGACTTGACTCTGTGGGAATTTCCAAAAAGAGATCGATCCAAGCCTGCTCTCTGGGGGCCGTTTTTGGTATTTGAGCCGTTATTTTAGTATTTTCCTGCTCATATTCTATTTCCACTGCAATATGATCGAGCAGCCGGCGGGTTCCGGCAAGACTGAAAGCCTTTGCTTTTTTTACTGCTTTTAATGTTATCTCCGTTCCGTCCGTTCCGATCACTTCGATTTTCCCTAAAGGATTAAGAATCGAAAGCCTCCCTTTTAAAGCCGCTGTGTAGTCTTGTTCCCGGGACTGTTCCACAAGAAAGGATGTACCCAGCCGATTGGGACCGTCCGGCGCAAGAGCCCGCTTGGTTCGAGGAAGCAGGCCGGTGCTGGCCATAATTAAAAATAGGCTGGCAACTAGTAATAGCGCTGTCAAAACTGCCAATAATTTACGCATTAATTCACCTCGCTATTTAAAAATTCGATTTTCCTTACTTAAGTTATTCAGCAAGGAAGTAAAGAGTCCTTTTTTGATCGGAATTGGAAATTCGCGGCGGTGAAGAAAAAACTATAATTCCATTTCTGCCCCCGAATAGCGGTTTAAGCCCGGGAAAGATCCTCATTGAGAAGTTGGTTTCTTAAAGTCAGGGGCCGGGGAGGTTTCCGGGATCAAAAAAAGCCGGGGAAGTCCCGGCTTTTTCCGTTTTTTCTACTCTTCGTTAGGGAAGGTACTTCTTTTCTAATTTACAGACAACCGTGTAGGCCGGATTGAAAACATTACCGATCTGGTAGCGTACGTATTGGCCTAATAACATGTGGGCAGTAGGGGCATCCATTTGGAAATCTTTTTGCAGCCAGCGCAGCATTTCCGTAGTGGCATGCTGTAAAGCTTGATGCAGCGGGCGTACATTCCCTATTGTGAAGATCTCTTTTTCATTTTCACCTCTAGGCCAAAGGGCACCGCCGTTTTTAATTAAATCGACGCTGAACGTGACGTCCACGGATACCTCTATCCCGCGTCCTAAGATCTCCCCGTCGCCTTGGGCGGCGTGCCCGTCACCAACGTGGAAAAGGGCACCTTTTACAAAAACGGGGAAATAAATGGTGGTGCCGGGTACAACGCCGCGATAATCCATGTTGCCCCCGTAATTTCCCCCGGTGCGGGCCGAAATAGCTTGACCGCCTGCCGGGGCAACCCCAAAAGAGCCCATCATTGGATTTAAAGCGATTACAAAAGGATCGATTTTTACCTTGGGGCGCTGCAGCGTGGCTGTACCTTCTTTAAGATCTATGTTCCAAATGGAGCGATCTCCTTCTCCTGGGATTTCTCTGACGTAGGCCGGTTCAACCACATTGGAGGATAGGCCGCAACCGGAATAACCGTAGGTCCGGTTAGGCCAGATCCGCTCAAACTTAACGGAGAGAATATCTCCGGGTTCGGCTCCCTGGATGTAGAAAGGGCCCGTTTGGGCATTACCGTGCCCCACGACCTTCTCGCCGGTGGAATCACAGCCTGAGGCGTCCACGGTGCTGGTTAAAACAGTATCCCCGGGCGCAATAACAAGTACCGGCTCATGACTGCCCAGTGTCAAGTGGTAACGCTCGGGAACAAAATGATGAGTTTTTGCCAAATCAATTCCCTCCAAACATTGTGGGTCTAGGAAGCAAATTTACGGGTGAAAATACGGGTTAGGCCGAGTAAAACTGCGGAAAGAGCGATCATAATTACTCCCAATGTTGCGACTCTTCCCCAAAAAGCATCGTTAACAGCCCTGTGGGTAAGGACTGACAATACCTCTGTACCGGGCCTGGCCAAGATTACGGATAGGTTAAGTTCTTGTACGAACATAATGGCCATCATTGTCCAGCCGGAGATAATGCCCGGCAGCGCCAAAGGCGCAATTACACGCCGGAATGTCCTGAAAAGACCGGCGCCGCAGACTAAGGATGCACTTTCCAAATCGGTGTCAATCTGGATAAACGTACTGGTTAGAGGCCGAATGCCAAAGGGTAAATAGGTGGCGACATAACCGACGAGGAGTGCCCAAATTGTAGCGTAAAGACTGGTCCGCACTAACGCCCACATAAACCCGATGCCGATGATTAATCCT
The DNA here is from genome assembly GCA_012518645.1 of Bacillota bacterium. Taxonomy (GTDB): domain Bacteria; phylum Bacillota; class Limnochordia; order Darwinibacteriales; family Darwinibacteriaceae; genus JAAYRS01. Next base: position 2,930 of record JAAYRS010000085.1, on the reverse strand, counting down.
GGGAAACCAAAGGAAGCGAAAGCCAAAGTTTCCAAAACTGTGCTGCCGGCATTGCGTATCCTAACAATGACATAAGAAACGACGGTGGAGAGCAGAATCCCCACTGTGGCTCCAACCAAGGCCAAGAAAGTACTGTTGCGGAAGGCCACTAGGGTTATCTTTTCGCTTAGTACTGCCTTCCAGTTTGCTAAAGTGAGCATGCTGAAGGCTTTTGGGCCCGGAGGCATAATATAGGGGACAACGGATATATAAGCTAGGACAATCACAGGTACGATAATTAAAAGGATACCTAGAGAAAGGGCTAAGATGCCCATGGGCAAGCGCATTTTTCCAAGCTTCATGCGGTGAATTTTGTGACCTTTTCCTCCAATGGTGACAAATCGTTCCGCTGTGGCAGTATAATGACGGTAAACAAAGACTAAAATTACTGCCGATACAAGAACGTTAACACCAACTGCAGCTGCCCGTCCGTAATCGGGGAAAAGTCCTGTGGATACCAGCCGGTAAACAAATGTTGTCAAAACATCAATTCGGTTGGGAAACCCGAGTACAGAAGGTATGGCAAAGGCGCTGAGGCTGCGCACGGTAGCCAAGGTCAACGCAGCCAAAATAGCTGGAAGCAGCATTTTTAAGGTAATTTTACGCATTGTCTTTCGCGGGGAGACACCACAGATCCAAGAGGCTTCTTCCATGGTGGCATCGAACGAGGCCATTGCCGGAGCGATCACGAGATAAGCTATGGGCAGCTCCAGCAACCCTTCAATAAAAACCATACCGGGTAAGGAGTAGATATTGATTATTCCAAGCCCCAGTACATCCCTGAGAAAGACGTTCACAATACCGTTGCTGGGATTTAGAAGAATGGCCCAGGCGGCACCGTAAGCTAAGTGGGGGATCATCATGGGGATGGTTGGAATTAAATGAAGTAGACCGCGAAAGGGTACATCGGTGCGGTGGTTAAGGTACGCTAACCCAAAAGCAAGCGTGGTAGCGAGAATGGCGGAACCAAAAGTAAAAATCAATGTGTTGCGCAGGGCGCCATATAAGCGCGGGTCACTATAAACTCGGGCATATTTTTCGAATGTAAGCGTGCCAAAAGCACCGAACCCTTCGGAGAAACTGCCGATGATTAACATTGTGGCCGGCCCGAGAGTCAAAGCTCCGACGATAATAACCAAAATAAGTGTAATCAGTCTTGATTTTGATTGATCCAAGTGTCAACTCTCCTTTCTAGACTCAATTGCGAGCACTTTGCCGCCATCACAATAGGAAGTGGCAGCCTTGGGGGTTTAGAAACAGTTGCACCTGGTCCCCTTCATCAACTGAAATAGTAGGATGCAGCCTAAAAGTCAAAGTCTCTTCAGCAACACGGACGTTTACCTCGCGGTATTCGCCTAAAAAGAGTGCCCTTTCTACCACGCCGCTTACCAGGTTTTGGGTAAGTTCCTCCGCAACGTTGTTTTCTTTTCCCTTAGGAACAACTTCCACAAAATCTGTTCGAATGGCAACAGTACTTCTTTGCTTCGGCTGCACATCATCGCGGAATTGGCAAAGAAGGGTTCCTAGGCCCGTATCCACTAATATATGTTCCTTTTTGACCTCTTGGACTGAACCATTAATAAAATTCGCTTTTCCGATAAAATCAACAATAAAACGGCTATTGGGCCTGAAATATACGTCTTCAGGGCTTCCCTGCTGCATAATTTTTCCGTCTTTCATTACCACCACAACATCGGAAAGCGCAAAGGCCTCCAGCCGATCATGGGTAACGTAAAGGGCTGTGACCCCTAACTTATTAAGGGAGCTGCGTAAAACCACTCGGGTTTCTTCCCGAAGTTTAGCATCTAAATTACTCAAAGGTTCGTCAAGTAGGATAATCTGCGGTTCCGGTGCGATAGCCCGCGCCAGTGCCACCCTTTGCTGTTGGCCCCCGCTTAAAGCAGTGACCGGCCTGCGTTCGAAACCTTCTAATTGCACAAATTTAAGGGTTTTAGCTACTTGGGAGGTAATTTCCGCTTTGGACATTCCCTGGGCTTCCAAGGGATAGGCTACATTTTCAAAGACAGTCATGTGCGGCCAAATGGCATAGGTTTGAAAAACCATGCTCAAGCCGCGTTTATCCGGTGTCACTACTGTGGTTTTACCGTTTTTTTTGGCCCAAACTACGGTGTGCCCTAGAGTAATCTTACCGGAATCTGGTGTTTCCAACCCTGCAACACAACGCAGCAATGTTGTCTTACCGCACCCGCTGGGGCCGAGGAGGGTCATAATTGTTCGGCTGGGGACGGTTAAACTTACGTCATCCAGGGCGGTAACGGGGCCTTCCGAGGACTGGAAGGTTTTAACAATATTTTCAACTCGGATTTCCAAATAAACTCACCTCGCACTCTTTTTGTTAGATGATGCCCACGACGACAAGTCGCGGGCATCGTTTTCGTCATAGAGAAAGATAAACGCTCAAATCAAATATAAGCGTTTAGCGGAAGATGCGAGCGAATTCTTCGCCCCAATATTCTATTTCTTCATCAGACATTGTCCGTAAGGGCGTCACTGTTGCATCTTCAATACCGCCGATATCAGGGTAAATTCCCGGAGCAAGTACGTATTCTCCTACATCTTTGGCTAAGACATAGGCTGCTTCATCAGTAAGCCAATAGTCGATAAATAGTTTTCCTGCGTTAGGGTGGGATGCGTTAGCCGCTAGTGCAATACCGCGAGGCGTGCCGAAAATTGGCTCTACCCGTGCCCAGTCCAGCGGGGCCGGAGAGAAAGTAACGATATCTTTAGGCATGGCGATACTAATAAGGGCTTCACCAGAAGCAACAGGGCCGGTGCAGGGTCCGAAGGACACTACATACATGGGTTCGTTGGCTGCTAAGCCGCGGACGAATTCCCACCAGGCTTCTTCTGAACCGAAAATATGATGTTCT
>JAAYRS010000011.1 GCA_012518645.1 Bacillota bacterium | reverse complement strand
CCAATACTGCCGCCACTTTATTCTTCCCCGAATCCCATTTAGATCTGGTCCGGGTGGGTTTAGCCTTATACGGTCTTTATCCTGATCAGCGCCGGCCTTTAAAGCTTAAACCGGTCCTCAGCCTTAAAACCAAGGTGGCCTTTGTGAAAACGGTGCCATCGGGGAGTGCTATTAGTTACGACAGCACTTTTATAACGAAAGAAGAGACCTCCATCGCTGTGCTGCCTATTGGTTACGCAGACGGACTTTCGCGCAGGCTCGGAAACGGGGGGCAGGTCCTGATTAAAGATACTTTCTGCCCTATTGTGGGCCAGGTAACCATGGATCATATTATGGTTGATGTGGGTGATCTGCCGGTCAAAATCGGGGATGAAGTCATCCTCATCGGCTCTAACGGCGATAGTGAGATTAGCGCCGACGATTGGGCCCGGCGCATGGGCACATTAAATTACGAAGTGACCTGCATGCTTAGTAATCGTATTGAACGAATTTATATCTGACATAGAAGCGTCCTTGGCGCCATACTATTTCAAGGGGGATTTCTCTTGCGCATAGTGTGGTTTGGCTTTTTAATCCTTCTGGTGGGGATTAGTACCGCCGGGGCCCAAAGTACAATAATTTTTGAGATGAAGGATCCTGCCGGTGACGATTGGGGGGCGGGGGCTTTGGCTTATCCCGGCCATGAAATCTTTTCGGCCGGACTTTTTGATTTGCAAAAATTCAGGGTGTCCGCTGATGAAACCCACTTTTATTTTGATTTTCAGTTCCCCGCGGTTACCAACCCTTTCCAGGCCCCGGAAGGTTATTTTCATCAGCGTCTGGAAGTATATATGGATACCTCCTTTCCGGGTGGGAACGAGAATATTATTTTAGGAGGCTGGCGGCTGCGGACCCGTCCTCAATATGGCTGGGAAGTGCGTTTATCGGTTGCCCCTTTTAACGAAACCCGCCTTTTTACCTGGGATTCCCAAGGTCTCCGGCAGTATGATCAGGGTGTTAGCTCTTCCCTGCAGGCTGATGGTAAAACGATCCGGGCTAAGGTGGAGCGGGGCCTCTTAGCAGGGCAGCCCGAATGCCGGCGCTGGCGTTATTATGTCCTGGTCGGATCTTTCGACGGTTTAAGCCCCGGCTCTTGGCGCCCCTTAGGAGATAATTCGCTATGGCAAGCGGGGGGTGAAGGACCGCCCGTTTTTGACCTTTTGGCTCCCCGCTGGGGATGGAAAACCCAAAAACGGCAACTGGCCCGAGGTGTGCTCAGCCCAGTTAGTGTTGCGGGTGTTAAGGTTTCGCTTTGGATAAAAATTGGTTTAATTTCCCTGCTGGGTATAGCTGTTTTGTTTGGAGCGGCCTATCATCTAAGGAGGTGGAACAATGACGGAGCCTGATATGAAGGATGTCTTTAGGTTATATCAACGGAAAATGGGGGTTCTCTCCAGTGCTCAAAAGGAAAAGTTATATTTTGCCCGGGATGAAGGCATGAGTCCTTTTGTTATCGGCTGTGCCATTTTACGAGCCAAACAAGAACAAAGAAAGAGCAGGGAGCAGGGGCAGGACAAGCATATTTCGTTCAATTATATCTATCGCATTATCGAAGATTGGTTAGGCCACAACATTACCACGGAAGAGAGTTTTTCCGATTATTGGGCAGATCAGGAACGAAACAGAAGGAGGGAACGGAGTGTTTACGGTAAAACGCAGTTTAGGCGGGAAGACTTTAGCTACAGTAAACCTTCGAAGCAAGACAAAGATTTCTTCCCGTTCTTGGATGAGTGAATATGGGCTGCGGCGGAGTTTTTTTAAGCATAACATTTGCCCCGGCTGCGGGCAGGTGCGTGTGAAAAAATATGTGGCACACCCTTTTCCCCTCCCCGGAGTTTTTAGGAAAGGCCAGTGGCTGTCTTCCGATTGCGCTTGCGTCAAGAAAGAAAGATCTTTAAGCAGGAAGACCCAAAAAGAAATCTTGGTTACAAGGCCTGCGGATCCTCTGCCTAAAGGACTGCGCCGCCATAATTTTACTAATTTTAAGGTAGTTGAATTCAATCAAAAACCTTACGATTGCTGCCGCGCTTTTGTCCGTAATTTCCGAAAAATTGAGGGCGGCCAGGGGATATTACTTTACGGTGCCGCCGGAACGGGGAAAACTCACTTGGCTGCAGCCATAGGCAACAGCCTCAAGGATAAATATTCAGTAGCTTTCGCCCACGTCCCCGTTCTTTTGGAACGGATGCGGCGGACGGCAGTTTCCTTGGAAGTATTTTTAGCGGCGGATCTTTTGATTCTCGATGATTTAGGGAGCGAACGGGAAACGGGCTGGACTTTGGAAAGATTGTTGATTATTATAAATGGGCGCCTTACGAATTTGAAACCTACAGTCTTTACTACGAATTATAATTTGAGCGATCTGGAAAAACGGGTGGGGATGAGGATCTCTTCCCGGATTTTGGGCAATAATCTTCACCTTTTTTTACAAGGGCCGGATTGGCGTTTGAAAAGGCACGGGGGCTAAAGAATTTTACTTAAAAATTTTTTGGTCCGTGCTTTTTTGGGGTTTTGAAATAATTGGCCGGGTGAATTTTCTTCCACAATAACGCCCTCGTCTATAAAAAGGACTCTTTGGCCCACCTCCCGGGCAAAGACCATTTCATGAGTGACCACAACCATTGTCTGGCCTTCTAAGGCTAGGGCTTTCATTACATCAAGCACTTCGCTGATCATTTCCGGATCCAAAGCGGAGGTGGGCTCATCGAATAAAAGGACTTGGGGGTTCATGGCCAAAGCCCTGGCGATGGCCACTCTTTGCTGCTGGCCTCCTGAGAGCTCAGTTGGGTAACTGGAGGCCTTTTCTTCCAGCCCCACTTTGCCCAGCAATTCCAGGGCTTGTTCCCGGGAGGCTTCCGGGGCAGTTTTGCGGACCAGGCACGGGGCCAAAGTAATGTTTTTAAGCACAGATAAATGGGGGAAAAGGTTGAAATTTTGAAACACCATGCCAATTTCCTGCCGGATGCGCCTTAGATTCTGCCTGGGCCTGATTGGATTTCCTTGAAAATAAACGGTTCCGCCGGAAGGCTCTTCTAAATAATTTAAGCAGCGCAGAAGGGTGCTTTTCCCGCTGCCGGAAGGCCCGATTATAACCACGACTTCGCCTTGGTTAATTTCCAGGGAGACCCCTTGGAGCACGGTCAAATCCCCGAAAGATTTAAAAAGGTTTTGAACACTGAGGATTGGGGTATTAGGCATGGGGCATCATCCTTCTTTCTATTACAGCTATTAAGCGGGAGATGGCAAAGGTCATGATAAAGAAGATGAAAGCAACCGCCAGCCAGACTTCAAAGGGCCGGAAAGTACGTCCAATAATGATCTGGCCTTTGCGAACTAACTCTTCTAAGGCGATGATGGAAACTAGGGACGAATCTTTTAATAAGGCGATAAATTCGTTGCCCAGCGGCGGTATAATCCGGCGGAAGGCCTGGGGTAATATAATGTGGCGCATGGTTTGGAAAGCGCTTAGCCCCAGAGAAGAGGCTGCCTCTGTTTGGCCCGGATCAATACTTTGGATCCCCGCACGGACAATTTCACCGACGTAGGCGCCGCTGTTGATGCTTAAAGTTAGAACCGCGGCCGCATAAGCGGGGATAGGCCGCTGGATCAAGCCTGGGATTCCATAAAAGACGATAAAGGTTTGGACCAAAAGAGGCGTACCCCTGATTACATCTATATAGGCCGCTGCTAAGTAACGGAAGGGCCCTTTCGATAAACGGGCAATTCCCGCAAAGGTCCCGATAATAATACCGAAAAAGACCGAGACAGAAGTTAACTGCAGTGTTAATTTAGCACCTGTGAGCAGCGTTGGCAGGGAATCCCAGACCAAACTCCAGCGAAATTCCAAGACTATTCCTCCTAAATTTGCCTATTTCTAATGGTTATTCCGTGCCAAACCATTTATCAAAAATCTGATCATAAGTACCGTCTGCTTGCAGCTGCTTTAAGGCAGAATTGATTTGTTCCAGCAGTTCGGGGTTTTGTTTATGGATGGCGATACCATAGAATTCGTTATCGGTAATAGGTCCCAAATGCTGCAGGGGCGCACCGGGATTGGCGGCTAAGTAGCTTTTTGCTACTGGAAGATCCACCAAAATCACATCCGCTGCACCGACTAAAACGGCCTGCATGGAATCTGGTACAGTATCGAAGCGGGCCACGCTTTTTAAAGCTCCGGCTTCGGCCAAATCCGTAGCTTCAAAATCGCCTGTGGTATTAATCTGGACGGCTGCTATTTTGCCCGTTAGGTCCTCTGTTCCTTTGATCAGGCCCTGATCCTGGTCTTTGATAACAATAGTCAGGACAGATTCGAAATAGGGTTCTGAAAAATTGACGCTGGCAGCCCTTTCTTCCGTAATTGTCATTCCGGCAATGACGGCATCATAGTTTTTGTTTAATAAGGCGGGAATTAAGCCATCCCAATGAATATTGTCAATTTCGACTTTTAAACCAAGAGTTTCTCCCACAGCCCGGATTAAATCCATATCAAAACCTAACAGCTCCCCGGTTTTTTCATCGACGTATTCGAAGGGCATAAAGCCGGCTTCGGTCCCCACTTTCAGGGTTCCCCCGCCCCAGGCCGGGATGGAAAGGCTGAACAATAAAAGTGCGCTTAATACTAAAGCAGTCAGTTTTTTCACAGCAAACATCCTTTCTTTTGCTTTTAAGGACTATTATAGCATCTATGCAAAAATATACAAGTTATATTAATATTTATTCTATATTAAATTGGCAAGAACGTGATTAACGGCGGTGCGGAGGACTTAAGCGGGATTGTTGTAACAACAATAATATGGGAGGGTCGTCAGTATGAATGTCATTGTTGTGAATAATTATGCTCGGGTCAGTGAAGAAGTTGCCAAGATTATCAGGAACCAACTAAAGGCTAAGCCCAGCAGTGTCCTAGGTTTAGCCACGGGGAGTTCGCCTTTGGGTGTCTATGATCTTTTAAGGGAGTATTATCAAAAGGGATTGGATTTTAGCTGCGCCACAACTTTCAATTTGGATGAATACGTTGGCTTAGAACCGGATCATCCGGCCAGTTATCATTATTACATGCAAAAGAACCTATTTTCCAAAGTCAATCTAAATCCCGAAAGAACATTCATTCCCAAGGGCACCGCCCCGGATCTGGCGGAAGAATGCCGGCGGTACGAAGAATTGATCCAAAGAGCAGGGGGCCTTGATCTGCAAATTCTGGGCATTGGAACCAACGGACATATCGGTTTTAACGAACCGGGCTGTAATTTTGGCAGCAGGACCAGGGTGGTTTCTCTCTCTGCCAGCACTTTAAGGGACAACGCCCGTTTCTTTGCCACCGAAAAAGAGGTTCCGGCCCAAGCCGTTTCTATGGGAATTAAGACAATTATGCATGCTAAGAACATTGTGCTTTTAGCCAACGGCGGCTGTAAAGCGGAAGCTGTCCGCGGCGCTGTGCGAGGGCCGGTCACGGAAAATTTGCCCGCCTCCGTTTTGCAGCTGCATCCGGCGGTAACAGTGGTAGTGGATCAAGCCGCAGCGGGGAAATTATAATCCAATGGAGGGGTTGCCTTGAACAGATTTAAATGGCTTTACCCCGGGATGGGCGTCAAACGTTGGCTGGCTTTATTGGCCTTTGGCGTTATTTGGGTTATTGCGGGAGCCGCGGTCCTTCTAAACGCCCCGGTCTTTTCGATTTTAGAGCGGCACCTGCTCACTTTGATTCAAAGTTGGGACTGGGACTCCTGGCTTTTTGGCCTGTTTTTAATTCTTTTCGGCCTTCTTTGGATTAGTGTTGCCATCCGCTACGGTATTCGCTCCTTAATTGCAGCTATTCAACCGGAGGAAGTTTCCAGCCTGGCGGAGCACGTTTATAAATCGCGCAGCCTGCAAAAGGGTCCGTCCATTGTCGCCGTGGGGGGCGGGACTGGCCTGGCTACAATGCTGCGGGGTTTAAAAGAGTACTCCAGCAATATCACAGCTATAGTTACTGTAGCTGATGACGGGGGCAGCTCCGGGCGGATTAGGGAGGAAATGGGGATTCTGCCCCCCGGGGATATTCGCAATACGATTATCGCTTTGGCCGATACAGAGCCTTTAATGGAAAAACTTTTTCAATATCGGTTTTCCTGGGGTTCGGATTTAGAAGGGCATAGTTTCGGAAACTTGTTTATCGCTGCCATGACTGATATCACCGGCGACTTTGAAGAATCTGTGCGGAAGTTCAGTAAAGTATTAGCTGTCCGGGGCAAAGTTTTGCCTTCCACTCTGGAGACCGTAAAATTGGGGGCCAATTTTACGGACGGCTCCCGGCTGTTGGGGGAGAGCCAAATTCCTTTAGCGGGCAAAAAAATTGCTTCCGTTTTCTTGGACCCTCCCCGGGCCAGGGCTTTACCTGAGGCTTTAGAAGCTATTGCCCAGGCGGATCTGGTTGTCTTGGGCCCCGGCAGCTTATATACCAGTGTTATTCCAAACCTGCTGGTGGAGCCTATTGTAGATGCATTGCTTCGCACCTCTGCGCTCCGGGTTTATGTTTGCAATGTAATGACCCAGCCCGGGGAGACTGAGGGCTTAAGTGCAGGCGATCATATTAGCGCTCTTTTAGCCCACGCAGGAAACCAACCAATTTTAGATTATGCTTTAGTTAACCAGACTCGTATTTCCGGCGCGCAGGCTCAAAAATATGCGCAGCAGGGATCCTACCCGGTTTTAGTAGATTGGCAGGTTTTACGCTACTTGGATCTTAAGATCCGCTGCGGCGACTTTTTAGATAAATCCGATTTGGTCCGGCATGACAGCACTCGTTTGGCCCGGGAGATTATGTCCTTGATCGGCGTTTACTCCAAAGATCGCAGTGGGCCCTAAGCCGGTTTTAATTCTCTCTTAGTTAGAATAAACTAAGAGGGAGGGAAATCTAATGCGCAGATTAGTTGCCCTTGTGCTTGTGGTCTCCACCCTGGGCTGGGGTGTTCCCACTGTTTTTCGGACCGTGCACCGGCGCTGTTTTGGGGTTAAGCAGGGTGTATTCTTAGAAAATCAAATTATGGAATATTATTACGAAGGGGAAGTACGGGTAATTGTGGAGCAGATGGCGCGCCAAACTGGGCGTGTTCCCAGAGAAGCGGGCGTGGACAAGGATTCGGGGCAGATCATTCCCCACCGCAACGGCCTTTATTTCGATGTTGATCAGATTGTCCAGGAAGTAATTAATTCGCCGGCGGGCACTAAAGTACCCTTAAGGGCTATCGAAGTTGTCCCTTTTTTACTGACTGAACACCTAGAGGTTCTGACCCACATTTTGGGGGATTTTTCCACACCGCTTTTAGGCAGCCCCGATCGGGTTGAAAACATTCGCTTATCTCTGCTGGCGGTGAATAACACCCTGCTTTTGCCCGGGGAAATATTTTCCTTTAACGAAATCGTCGGTGAGCGCACAAAAGAGCGGGGTTACCGCAATGCCCCCATTATTTTAGGAGAGACTGTGGCCCCCGGCGTGGGCGGGGGCATCTGCCAATCATCTACTACATTGTATAATGCGGTGCGCCAAGCCCGGCTGGAAGTTGTGGAAAGGCGCATCCACTCTATGGCCCCCAGTTATATTCAACACGGGCTGGATGCGGCCGTGGCTTGGCCTTATACTGATTTTAAGTTTAAAAACAGCTTAGCTCACCCCGTGATTATTAAAGCAGAGATCGCAAAATGGAGAGTTCGGATCTGGATTTTAGGACAGAAAGAAGGTGCCTAAAGATGTCCTTTTCTGAGGAAACGCGGAACGAATTAGCGCGGGTGATTCCCACTGCCCGCTGCTGCCGTTTAGCTGAATTAAGTGCGCTGTATGAGTTGGATGGGTTTTTGTTGGGCAAAAACAATCAATACCTTGATTTCAATAATTCCTCTCCTTTGGTGGCGCGGAAAATTCTTTTATTAGTACAGGGCCTTTATCCTCAACTGCCCACTCAAGTCTTATTTATCAGATCCCGCACCAGGCGGGCCCAAAGATATACTGTAAGGGTTTTGGGCTCCTCTGCTGCGGAACAGGTTTACGGGGATTTTAAAAAGCAAAAGATGGATCAAGAAAGGCCAATCTTGCGCAAGAAATGCTGCCGCCGCGCCTTTTTGCGCGGGGCCTTCCTCAGCCGGGGATCAGTAACTAATCCTGAAAAAACCTACCATTTGGAAATATCAACCGAACAAAGTTCTCTAGCCTACAAAATTTTAGAAACCATGGATTCGCTGACTATCAGAGCAGGCCTTATTCAACGGAAGGGGTCGTTTTTGGCCTATCTGAAAGACGGCCAGCAGATTGTTAATTTTCTTAATTTAGTGGGTGCAGATACTGCTTTATTGAAATTCGAAAATGTGCGCGTTTTGAAAGAAATGCGTAATCAGATTAATCGTTTGGTAAACTGCGAAACTGCCAATGTGGACAAGACTATAACCGCAGCTTTGACCCAGCTGGAGGACATCCGTTTGATTGAAAACAGAATCGGGTTGGAGCAGCTGCCTCCCAAACTGAGGATGGTTGCGGAATTGCGGGTGCAAAATCCTTATGCTTCCCTCCAGGAATTAGCCAATCTAATGGCGCCGAAAATGAGCAAATCCGGTGTTAATTACCGGTTAAGGCAGATCAGGGCAAAGGCTGAACAGCTTAAAAATTTAAACCCAAAGTTTTAACAAAAACTTCTAGAGGTTTGATTTGATAAGAAGAGAAGGTATGGGTAGAGCGGGACACCAAATTCACCGGAGGGACAATTATGATCCCAAAAGGGAAGGAAAGTTAAATGTGGACCATCTGAATATTTTGCAGCAAGTTGTTCCGGAATTGGAAAATCTTTTAAAACGCCGTTATTCACTTTTGAAGGCCATTGAAAATCTGGCGCCGGTAGGGCGGAGAAATTTGGCTTCTCAAATAAATTGCTCAGAAAGGGTTATCCGAGGAGAGTTGGAATTTCTGCGGGAACTGGGCTTCGTTTACAGCAGCCCGGCGGGAGTTGAACTATCGGAACAGGGGAGAAAGGTCTTAGAAATGCTGCAGGTAATGGTCCGGGGCTTTCACAACTTAGATTCCCTGGAGGCGAAATTAGCAGCTTGCCTCGGGGTGCCGCGGATGATTATTGTCCCCGGCGATTCCTATCGGGATCCTAACGTTAAAGAGAATTTGGCCGCGGTTACAGCCCGTTATCTGCAGGAGGTGCTCCAAGAGGGAGATATCTTAGCGGTAACCGGCGGGACAACTTTGGCCCAAGTCGCTGATTCCCTGCCGCTGAAAGGCAAGGAGCGGGAGATCACCGTGGTGCCTGTCCGGGGCGGGTTGGGAGAAGATATTAAAATCCAGGCCAATTCCATCGCGGTGCGCATGGCGGAAGGCTTGGGGGGAAGCTACCGCCTCTTGCATGCTCCCGAGATAGTCTTGCCGTGCAACTTGGATCAAATCTTAAACGAGCCGCGCATTAGGGAAGTGATTGCTCTGGGCCGGCGGGCCAATATCTTGCTTCATGGAATCGGCACCGCGGAAGAGATGGCTAAAAGGCGGGATTTGGACGACGAAACTATTATGCAGCTGATTGCGGACGGTGCAGTTGGAGAGGCCTTCGGTTACTATTTCGACTCCCAGGGCCGCAACGTTTACAGCACCACCTCCCTGGGTCTGCGCCTAAAAGATTTGGAGGGCATTCCCTTGGTGGTGACCGTAGGCGGCGGATCTAATAAGGCCTGGGCGGTGTTGGCTGTTTTGTCCAGGGGGTATTGTGATGTATGCATTACCGATGAAGGGGTTGCCCGGAGGTTAATGACACTAAAAGAAATCAAATAAAAGGAGGAATTTTTCATGGGTGTCAAAGTTGGAATTAACGGGTTTGGTAGAATTGGTCGTCTGTTTTTCCGGGGAGTGGCCAACAATCCGGACTTTGAGGTTGTCGCTGTAAATGATCTTACGGACGCCAAGACTCTGGCGCATCTGTTGAAGTATGACACAAACCACGGTATTTTCGATGCTGAAGTCAAGGTTGAGGGCAATGATATTGTTGTGGACGGTAAGAAAGTTAAGGTCCTGGCTGAGCGGGATCCTAAAAATTTACCTTGGGGCGAACTCGGCGTAGAATATGTTGTGGAAGCAACGGGTATTTTCCGCAAGCGGGAACAAGCCCAATGGCATATCGATGCCGGTGCTAAAAAAGTTATTATTTCTGCTCCTGCCAAAGATGAAGACGTTACTGTAGTCCTTGGTGTGAACGAAGATGACTATGATCCGGCCAATCATCACATTATCTCTAACGCATCCTGCACCACTAACTGCCTGGCTCCTTTCGCCAAAGTTCTCAACGATAACTTTGGGATTGTGAAAGGCCTGATGACAACCGTACACGGCTACACCTCGGATCAGAGGATCTTGGATATGCCTCACAGCGACCTGCGCCGAGCGAGGGCTGCAGCTGAGAGCATTATCCCCACAACAACCGGGGCCGCCGCAGCGGTCGGGCTGGTTTTGCCTGAACTCAAGGGTAAATTAGACGGCTTCGCTATGCGTGTTCCCGTCTCCACAGTCAGTGTTGTGGATCTAGTTGTGGAAACTGAAAAACCTGTCACTGCCGAAGAAGTCAATGCAGCCTTCAAAGCGGCGGCGGAAGGGCCCCTCAAGGGTATCCTCGCTTACGAAGAGGCCCCGCTGGTATCTGTTGACTATCGCGGGAACCCTTATTCCTCGATTATTGATGCTCCTCTCACCAAGACCATGGGAGATAATATGCTCAAAGTTGTTTCCTGGTATGACAACGAAATGGGCTATGCCATGAGAATTGGTGATTTAATCACTTATATGGAGTCTCGTAAATAACTGAAAGCAGCAGGGGAATCCCCGCTTGCGGGGGCTCCCCTACTGGAACAAGGGGGATTTTTGTGGCTAAGAAGTCAATTCGCGATGTAGATGTCCAAGGGAAAAGAGTGTTAGTGCGGGCGGATTTTAACGTTCCCATGCAAGAAGGTAAAATCACAGATGATAAGCGGATCAGGGCGGCTCTGCCCAGTATCAAGTACTTACTAGAACACGGAGCCAAGGTGATCTTAATGTCCCACTTTGGGCGCCCTAAGGGTAAAGTTGTGGAAGAATTACGCCTGGATCCGGTTGCTAAGCGCCTTGGGGAACTTTTAGATCAGCCCATAGCTAAAGCCGACGACTGCTTGGGGCCGGCTGTAGAAGAAGCGGTGGCAGCTTTAAAACCCGGTGATGTCCTTCTTTTGGAAAATGTCCGGTTTTATGCTGAAGAGGAACAAAACGAAACCTCCTTTGCCCGCCAATTGGCGGAATTGGGCGATCTTTATGTCAATGACGCCTTTGGGACTGCTCATCGGGCGCATGCGTCTACAGTGGGTGTTGCTCAACACCTGCCGGCTGTTTCCGGGTTTTTAATGCAGAAAGAATTAGAGTTTCTCGGCGGCGCCATCGAGGATCCAAAACGTCCTTTTGTCGCCATCTTAGGCGGCGCCAAGGTCAAAGATAAGATCGGTGTAATTGAATCCCTGCTGGAAAGGGTCGATAGCCTGATCCTCGGCGGAGGTATGGCCTACACTTTCCTTAAATCGCGGGGCTACGAAATTGGAAAATCGCTTTTAGATGCGGAACGCCTGGATTTTTGCCGGGAAATAACGGCCAAAGCCGAAGCCGCGGGCGTCCGGCTTTTGCTGCCCGTGGATATAGTGGTGGGAAAGGAATTTGCTGCCGATACGGAACATAAGATTGTCAGTGTTGAGGAAATGCCCAGCGACTGGGAGGGCTTGGATATCGGGCCCCGGAGTGTTGAGAAGTTTAGCGAAGTGATCAAGCAGGCGGGGACAGCGGTTTGGAACGGGCCCATGGGAGTATTCGAATTTGACGCTTTTGCCCGGGGTACAGAGGCAATTGCCCGGGCTATGGCTGATTCCAAGGCTGTATCAATCATCGGCGGGGGAGACTCCGCTGCTGCTGTAGAACAGTTTGGGTTAAGTGCTCAAATGGCACATGTTAGCACCGGCGGCGGTGCCTCCCTGGAATTTTTAGAGGGTAAGGTCCTGCCGGGTGTAGCTGCTTTAAATGACAAAGAGGGGTGATTTCATGCGTACGCCAATTATTGCCGGGAACTGGAAAATGAATAAAACTGTGGGCGAAGCTGTGGAGCTGTGCCGCCAACTGGAAAAAGAGGTCGCGGACAGTCCGGTAGAAGTTGTGGTCTGCCCTCCGTTTACGGCCTTATCCGCTGTAAATGCCCTGGGCTTGGAAAAAGTGAAACTAGGTGCCCAAAACCTATATTTTACCGAAAAAGGCGCCTATACAGGGGAAATTTCCCCGGGTATGCTGGTTGATGTGGGCTGCGAATATGTGCTTGTGGGCCATTCCGAGCGGCGGGAGCTGTTTAAGGAAGATAACCAGCTGATAAACAAGAAGTTATTGAAAGCTGTGGAATTCGGTCTAAAACCCATTCTTTGCGTGGGTGAAACTTTAGAAGAAAGACAGGCCGGAGAGACGGAAAAAGTTGTTTTAAGTCAAGTAAGAGAAGGATTGGCCGGGGTGGAAGCAGAAAAGATCCCCAGCGTTGTTATTGCCTACGAGCCCATTTGGGCCATCGGCACCGGTGAGACTTCTGACGGCGAAGATGCTAATAAGGTGATCAGCGCTATCCGCCGGGCAGTGGGGGAAATGTACACTCCGGAACTGGGAGGCAAGGTGCGCATCCAATACGGAGGCAGTGTGAAGCCCGGCAATGTGGCGGAGTTTATGGAGCAATCCGATATTGACGGCGCCCTAGTGGGCGGCGCCAGCCTGAAAGCTTCCGATTTTGCGGGAATTGTGAAATTTTAACGTGATAGAGATGAAAATACCGACAGCTTTAATTATACTTGATGGCTTTGGTTTAAGCCCCGAGCGGGAAGGCAACGCTGTTTCCGCAGCAAAGACACCCACCGTGGAGTGGCTTAACAGCCACGTTCCCCATAGCGTCTTATCTGCCTCGGCGGATAGTGTGGGTTTGATGGAAGGCCAAATGGGTGACTCTAACGTAGGCCATTTGAACATTGGTGCCGGCAGGATTGTCTACCAGGACGTGGTGCGCATTTCCAAGGCAATTCAAAACGGAGAATTTTTTAAAAACGAAGTACTGCTTAAAACTATCAGGAAGGCTCGGGAGAAAGAAGGTTCCCTCCATCTGATGGGCCTGGTTTCGCCGGGCGGGGTGCACAGCCATACTGAACATCTTTATGCCTTACTGCAGTTGGCTAAAGATCAGGGTTTAAGTTCAGTTTTTGTGCATGCCTTTCTGGACGGCCGCGATGTGCCGCCCAGCAGCGCCCACCAATACCTAGCTGAATTGGAACAAAAAATGGAGGAAATCGGCGTAGGGCAGATTGCCACCATTTCCGGGCGCTATTATGCCATGGATCGGGATAAGCGTTGGGAGCGGGTGGCTCAGGCCTACCAGGCTTTAATGGGTGTGGGCCGCACGGCGGGCAGCAGTGCCGCTGCCATTAATTCCGCCTACGCCGCAGGTGAAACCGATGAATTTGTAATACCGACAGTATTAACCAAAGAGGGCCGGCCCCGGGGAGTAATTAAGGACGGCGACAGTGTTTTCTTTTTCAATTTCCGAGCCGATCGGGCCCGGGAATTAACATGGGCGTTTGTCGATAGCGACTTTTCCGGTTTTAAACGCCGGCAGAAACCGGATGTATTCTATGCTGCCATGACTCAATATGATGCTGAACTGGAGGTGCCCTTTGCCTTTGGCCCTCAAAAACTGGAAAACACTTTAGGCGCCTACTTAGCAAGTCTGGGTAAAACGCAATTGCGCATTGCAGAAACGGAGAAATATGCCCATGTCACCTTCTTTTTTAACGGGGGGGTAGAAAAACCAAACCCCGGGGAAACAAGAATTTTAGTACCTTCCCCCGCGGTCCCCACCTATGATCTGCAACCGGAAATGAGTGCCCCCGAAGTTACCAAAAGGGCTGCGGCCGAGATTGAACGGGGAATTTATGATCTTATCGTGCTTAATTATGCTAATTGTGATATGGTGGGCCATACAGGGAATTTTTCCGCTGCGGTCAAGGCTGTTGAAGCGGTAGACAAGGGTTTGGGCCAGGTTTTGGAAGCTATTAAGAAACAAGGCGGTTCTGCTTTGATTACAGCTGATCACGGCAATGCCGAACAGATGGTAGATGCCAAAACAGGGGAGCCGCATACTGCCCACACCTTAAATCAGGTTCCGGTTTGGCTCTTTAATGCCCCTAAGAGTTATGGGCTCAGATCCGGGATTTTAGCGGATTTAGCCCCTTCATTGTTGGAATTGATGAACATTCCCCAACCGCAGGAAATGACGGGGAAAAGCTTAATTCTAAAGGAGGAAATCTAAATGGTTATTCATGATGTAATTGCCCGGGAAGTCTTGGACTCAAGGGCAAATCCCACGGTAGAAGTAGAAGTTTATCTGGCAGATGGGGCTGTTGGGCGGGCGATAGTACCTTCCGGCGCTTCCACCGGTGCTTTTGAAGCGGTGGAATTGCGTGACGGCGATCAAAGCCGTTATCTAGGGCGGGGAGTTCAGAAAGCGGTCCAAAATGTGGAAGAGATTATTGCCCCGGAAATTGTAGGCCTGGATGCCACCGATCAAATAGGTATTGACAGTATCATGATTGAATTAGACGGTACCCCAAACAAAGGCAAGCTCGGTGCCAACGCTATTTTAGGAGTTTCCCTGGCAGTAGCCCACGCCGCGGCCCAATCGCTGGGAATGCCCTTGTACCGCTATATTGGGGGAATCAACGGTTCTCAGTTACCCGTTCCCATGATGAATATCCTCAACGGCGGCGAACATGCCGATAATAACGTGGATATCCAAGAATTTATGATTATGCCTGTGGGGGCCAAAAATTTCAAGGAAGCCTTAAGAATGGGCGCTGAGGTTTTTCACAGCCTGAAAGCGGTCCTTGGGAAAAGAGGCTTAAACACCGCTGTAGGTGATGAAGGCGGGTTTGCTCCTGACCTTAAATCAAACGAAGAGGCCATCCAAGTTATTGTGGAGGCTATAGAAAAGGCCGGTTACAAGCCTGGCCGGGATCTTTTCATTGCTTTGGATGTGGCTGCAACTGAACTAATGAAAGATGGTAAATACCACCTCAAAGGCGAAGGCCGGGTCTTGGACACCGCCGAGATGATCGCCTTTTATGAAGGGTTGGTGGAGAAATACCCGGTGATTTCCATAGAAGATGCTTTAGGGGAAGACGAGTGGGACGGCTGGAAAGAGCTTACCGAAGCCTTGGGAACAAAGGTCCAGCTGGTTGGGGACGATCTTTTTGTGACTAACACAGAGCGGCTTAAAACCGGTATTGAACGGGACATTGCCAATTCGATTTTAATTAAAGTGAACCAGATAGGAACTTTGACTGAAACGTTAAACGCAGTGGAGATGGCTAAAAAAGCGGGCTACACGGCCGTCATCTCCCATCGCTCCGGAGAAACGGAAGATACCACCATCGCCGATTTGGTTGTAGCAGTTAATGCGGGGCAAATCAAAACCGGCGCACCCAGCCGCACCGATAGGGTTGCTAAATACAATCAGCTGCTGCGGATTGAAGAAGAGTTAGATTTCACAGCGGATTATCCCGGCATGGATGTCTTTTACAATCTTAAAAAGTAAATTTAAAATTGTGCAAACGGTGTAGCTTGAAAAGCTATGCCGTTTTGTTCTTTTTAGGACCCAAGGCATAGATTAGGAAAGGGGGAGGTTAAAATTAAAGCTGCCAGAATTGATCAGCTGATTGGGAACACTCCGCTAGTGCCTTTAAAGCGGCTTACCAAGGCGGGTGAAGCGGAGGTTTGGGTTAAGTTAGAATCCTTTAACCCTGCCGGCAGTGTTAAGGATAGGCCGGCCTTATTTATGATTAGGGCCGCCGAAAAAGAGGGGATTTTGAAAAAAGGGGGAACTATCATTGAAGCTACCAGCGGCAACACAGGCATAGCCTTGGCTATGCTGGCCGCGGCCGGAGGGTACCGGGCAATTTTTGTGATGCCCGATACCCTGAGCATAGAGCGGCGCCAATTGCTTAGCGCCTACGGTGCAGAGGTCTTGCTTACAGAGGGCGAAAAAGGAATGGCCGGAGCGCTGGACGCAGCGGAAGATCTTGTTGCCCGCCGCGGTTATTTCCTTCCCCAGCAGTTTACTAACATAAACAATGTTAGGGCACATTACGAGACCACCGGTGTGGAAATTTTAAGGGATCTGGGCGGATCTGTGGATGCTTTTGTAGCAGGAGTGGGCACTGGGGGGACTATAACCGGGGTGGGGCGTAGGCTTAAGGAAAAGAATAAAAATACAGAAATAATCGCTGTCGAACCGCAAAAATCGCCGATCCTTTCCGGAGGAGATCCCGGGCCCCACGGTATCCAAGGGATCGGACCCAATTTTGTGCCTCAAATTTTGGATCGGAGTATCCTCGATGAAATTATTCCCGTGGAAGATGAAGCTGCTTATGAAACCGCCCGGGCTTTGGCCGTAAAGGAGGGAATCTTTTGCGGAATTTCCGCGGGCGCCAATGTGTATGCTGCCTTGAAAATTGCCCGCAGGCTGGGGGCGGGCAAAAGGGTGGTTACTATCTTACCGGACACTGGAGAACGCTATCTCTCCACTGTCTTGTTTACAGGAGAGGGAAATAATGCTTGATTTTATCCGGGGAGAAGCAAGAAATATTTTAAAGAAGGATCCGGCTGCTAAGAACATGCTGGAAGTCCTCTTCTGCTATCCCAGCATTAAAGTGTCGATATATCACCGCCTGGCCCATAGGCTTTTCCAAAAAGGCCGCTATGTTTTAGCCAGGTGTATTTCGCAGCGGGCTAGAAAAGTTACGGGTATAGAAATCCATCCCGGTGCTAAGATTGGGAAAAACTTTTTTATCGATCACGGTATGGGGGTTGTAATAGGGGAAACCGCTGAAGTTGGTAATGATGTAACTATTTTTCATGGAGTGACCTTAGGGGGACTGGGGGATGACAGCCGCGGTAAACGCCACCCCACTATAGAGGATGGGGTT
>JAAYRS010000084.1 GCA_012518645.1 Bacillota bacterium | reverse complement strand
TTGGTCCCCATCAAACGCAACGACTGCATTGGAGGCAAAACGCCGTAAAAGTTTGGCGTGAGCGGGACTGAAAGCGGTACCCAGTAACGCAACAACATTTTGCTGCCCTTTAGCAAATAAACTGATGTAATCGGTGTAGCCTTCCACAACAATTACCTGATTGCGCTTTTTAATAGCATCCTTAGACCAATTTAAGCCGTACACTGTAGATCCTTTGTTAAATAGGGCCGTGCGCGGAGTGTTTAGATACTTGGGCTGCCCGGGGACGCTGCTTCTGCCGCCAAATCCGACAAAACGGCCCAGATGATCGCAAATGGGAAAAATTATTCTTTGGCGAAACCGATCAAAATACCCTTTTTCCCCTTTAATTATTAAACCGCCTTCTTGCGCTGCTTTTAAATCAATTTCTTTTTTTTCCAAAAAGCGAACTAGGCCGTCCCAGCTGTCTAGGGCATACCCCAGAAAAAATTGCCGGGCTAAGTCTTCCCCAATACCGCGCTTTTTTAAATACTGGCGGGCCTTTTCTCCGGCCGGAATGCGGAGGTTGCGATAAAAATAACGTGCCGCTTCTTCGTTGATACTGCGCAGCATTTGTTTTTTCTTTTCCTGCCGCCGCTGCTGCGGGGAAACCCGGGGAAGGGAAATACCGCTGTCCCGGGCTAAAAACCGGACCGCCTCCGGAAAGGAAAGGTTCTTGATGAGCATAATAAAATTAATCACATTGCCTCCGGTATTGCAGCCAAAACAATAGAAAAATTGCCTTTCCTGATTTACGGAAAAAGAAGGAGTTTTTTCGTCGTGAAAGGGACAAAGGCCAACAAAATTACGGCCTGATGGTTTTAAATCCACGTGCCTGCCGATGATCTCCACAATATCAACGGACGATTTCAATTTTTCAATCCATTCGTTTGAAAAGCGAATGAACTCCACCCCCTAAACCCTGTAGCAGTCTGTTTTTAAAATAGAAAACCCACACTGCTTTAGTATGGGTTCCCTAAAGGAAAGGTATTTCCTCCCCTATTTACTTAGCTCCTGCGAAATTAGCGAGGATTTTTGATATTAGCCTGAGCAGCAGCCAAACGGGCAATAGGTACTCGGTACGGTGAGCAGCTCACATAATCCAGACCGGCCCTATGGAAAAACTCTACAGAAGCGGGATCCCCGCCATGTTCACCACAAACACCGATTTTTAGCTCCGGATTGGTTGCCCGTCCTTTTTCAACGCCCATTTCTACCATACTGCCTACACCAACCTGATCTAAGGTTTGGAAAGGATCCCTTTCCAGGATTCCCTGATCAATGTATTCAGGCAAAAAGGTTCCGGCATCGTCACGGCTGAAGCCAAAGACCATCTGGGTCAAATCGTTCGTGCCGAAGGAGAAGAACTCAGCCTGATCCGCAACGGAATCAGCGACAATACAAGCCCTCGGTACCTCAATCATTGTCCCAACTAGATACTTGAACTCCACATCTTTCTCTTTCATTACGGTTTCCGCTACATCTACACAGATCTTCTTGGTTACTTCAAGTTCCTCTAAAGTGCCCACCAAAGGAATCATTACCTCTGGAAACACTTCTTCGCCTTTTTTGGTTAGTTCTGCAGCGGCCTCAAAGATAGCCCTAGCCTGCATGGCGTAAATTTCCGGATAGGTAATTCCAATCCGGCAGCCGCGGTGACCTAACATTGGGTTAGTTTCTTCTAAAGAATCAATCCGAGCCTTTAATGCACTGCTGGAAAGTCCCATTTCCTGGGCAAGCCTTTCGATTGTAGCCTGATCTTGAGGTACAAACTCATGAAGAGGCGGATCGAGAAGGCGAATCGTTACGGGAAGGCCTTTCATAGTGGAAAAGATCTCAATAAAATCGTCTCTTTGGTAAGGAAGCAGTTTCTCCAAGGCTTTCTCACGCCCAGCTTGATCCTGTGCAAAAATCATCTGGCGCATTACAGCAATCCGCTCACCTTCAAAGAACATATGCTCTGTACGGCAGAGGCCAATTCCTTCGGCTCCAAAGTCTAAAGCCACTTGGCTGTCATTGGGAGTGTCAGCATTGGTGCGAATACCTAAGACCCGGAATTCGTCAGCCCACTCCATCAAAACTGCAAAGCTACCTTCCACTTGCACTTCTACCATCGGTATCTTGCCCGCAATTACTTCACCGGCCGTACCGTTTAAGGTGATCCAGTCCCCCTCTTTCAGCACAGTTTCACCAAAAGTAAGAGTCTTGTTGGCGTAATCTATCTGCGCCGCAGCACATCCCGCCACGCAGCACTTACCCATGCCCCGCGCCACTACTGCAGCGTGAGAAGTCATACCGCCCCTGGCGGTGAGGAACCCTTCAGCAACAGCCATGCCGCCAATATCTTCCGGAGAAGTCTCTAGGCGGACCAAGATTACGGTTTCCCCTCGTTCAACCCATTCTTCCGCTTCGTCAGCAGTGAAGACAATCCTGCCGGCCGCAGCGCCGGGAGAAGCAGGTAAACCAGTGCCGATCACATCATATTTCGCATCAGGATCGATCATGGGGTGCAAGAGTTGGTCAAGCTGCTGCGGATCCACTCTGAGTACAGCGGTCTTTTTATCAATCAAGCCTTCTTCAACCATATCCACGGCCATTTTAACAGCTGCAGTAGCCGTCCGTTTACCCGCTCTGGTCTGCAGCATATAAAGTGTGCCTTCCTGAATGGTAAACTCCACGTCCTGCATTTCGCGATAGTGTTCTTCCAGCTTTTTGTAAATATCAACCAGCTGATTGTAGATTTCAGGCATCTCTTCTTTCAGATCAGAGATCGGATGAGGAGTGCGGGTACCTGCTACTACGTCTTCTCCTTGTGCGTTCATCAGGTACTCACCGTAAAATATGTTCTCACCGGTTGCCGGATCGCGGGTAAAGGCGACTCCGGTCCCGGAATCTTCACCCATATTACCGAAAACCATGGTCTGAATATTTACTGCTGTGCCCCAATCGTGCGGAATGTGGTTGAGCTGACGGTAGCGAATGGCTCTGGCTCCGTTCCAAGATCTAAAGACCGCATCCACTGAGCCTCTAATCTGTTCAAAAGGATCATCCGGGAATAATTCGCCGGCGGATTCTTTAACAATACCCTTATAAACCTCTACTAATTCCTGAAGGGCTTCGGTTGATAATTCATTGTCCAGCTCGACGCCTTCCCTGGCCTTCAGCTCGTCCATGGCGTTTTCAAAAAGTGTATGCTCTACGCCCATGACTACATCGCCGTACATATGGATAAAACGACGATAAGAATCCCAGGCAAAACGCGGATTGCCTGATTTTTTGGCCAAGCCCTCTACCGAATCATCGTTAAGACCTAAATTTAAGACGGTATCCATCATACCCGGCATGGAAACTCTGGCACCGGAGCGGACAGAAAGAAGCAATGGATCCTCTTTATCACCAAACTTGGCACCCATTGCCTTTTCTAGACGGGCAATGTTCTCTTTGATCTGTTCCTCGAGACCATCAACCCATTTTTCTCCATTTTTGTAAAACTCTGTGCAGGCTTCTGTACTTATGGTGAAACCGCTTGGCACGGGAATGCCAAGGGTGACCATTTTTGCTAGGTTAGCACCCTTACCACCAACTAGATTTCTGTCATTTTCCTGGCCATCAGTTTGGCCGTCACCGAAAAAGTAAACCCATTTAGTGCTCATCAATGCATCCTCCTTATATCTAAAAAATATTCTATGTTTTCCCCAATAGGGAGCACATTCCCACAGCAAACTCTTTTTAAATCTTCTTAAACAGTGGAACACTAGAAACTAATATTCTTTACCACTAGTGATTATCCTTCCCCTGTTCCGCTTCTTTACTTATTTCCAACAATCAACCCAAAATCACCATATAATCGATACACATCCACTGCACTTTTTAACAAAGTGAGCCGATTTTGCCGAATAGCAGGATTCTTATCCATAATCATGGCCTCTTTAAAAAATTGATCCACAGGGCCTCTGAACTTAGCCAAATTTATCAAGGCCTGCCCATACCGGCCGGCGGCAAGCTGCTTCCGGCAAGTGCGTTTTAGTTCTTGGAAAGCAGATAAGAAATCTCGATCAGCCTTTTGAAAGACGGTTTGATCTAGTTCCCCCTGATCCGTCCTACCCGCTAAATGACTCATTCTTTCAAAGGCTGTCAGCAGATCTTTAAAATCCGGCGTTTGTTGAAATTGGCTTAAAGTTTGGGTTTTCTTCACAAGTTTGGTAATCCGGTCATCCCCCGAAGCTAAAACAGCATCAATTAAATCGTAGGAGTGGCCCTGATTAAGCAAACGGACGCGCAAACGAGCCAGAATAAATTCCTTCAAAGCAAAGCACTGCTCCGGGGCAAGCGTAATGTTTTGATAGCATTGAGCAGTAAGATCGATTAAATCTTGAAGGGAAAAGGGGAGATCCTTTTCAATTAGCGCCTGCACCACTCCGTAAGCCTGGCGGCGGAGGGCAAAGGGATCTTGGGATCCGGTAGGTACGTGGCCTATGGCGAAGTAACCGAAAAGGGTGTCGCTTTTATCAGCAAGACTGACAATGGCTCCTTCTATCGTGCCAGGCACGGCATCGCCGGAAAACCGCGGTTGATAATGCTCTCTAATACCCAAGGCTACCTTGGGATCCTCTCCCTGCAGCAGAGCATATTTTTCGCCCATCACACCTTGCAGTTCCGGAAACTCATAAACCATCTGGGTGACAAGATCTGTTTTAGCAAGTGTGGCACAGCGTAGAATATTATCTTTTTGGGCAGCTAATCCCAGTCGTTCGGCAATTAAAGAGCTAAGGCGGACAATCCGCTCCACCTTTTCAAACATTGAACCCAAACCATCTTGAAAAACAACGCCTTTTAATCTTTCCAGATTATCTTCCAGAGGAATTTGGGAATCTTCCTCGAAGAAAAAGCGGGCATCATCCAGGCGGGCCGCTAACACCTTTTCATTACCTTTAATTACCTTTTTCAAATGATTGTCTGCACCGTTGCGTACGCCGATAAACTTTGGCAGCAATTCCCCAGTTTCGTCTTCTAGAGGAAAATATCGTTGATGGCCTTTCATAGCGGTAATTAAAACCTCCGCCGGCACCTCCAGATAATCCTGGGAAAACTCTCCGCAAAAGGCTGTAGGGTATTCCACCAGGTTCGTTACTTCCTCCAGCAGCCTCTTGTCTTTCCGCAGCCGGCCCTTATTTTTCTGGGCTAAGTGTTCGATTTGATTCCAAATGGTGTTCTGCCGCTCGGCTGCATCGACCAACACATAATGTTCCTTTAAAAGGGAAACGTATTCCCCGGGCCTTTTAATCTCGATCGGTTCCGGGCTTAATTGCCTATGGCCGGAAGAAATCCTTCCCCCGTTTACCGCTCCAACTTGCACCGGGATCGTTTCTGGGCCAAATAAGGCCACTATCCATCTCAAGGGGCGGGCGTAACGCAGTTCATAGTCGCCCCAACGCATATTTTTAGGAAAACTGAGATTGCGGATTACCTTCTCCAATGCGGGTTTTAAGATCTGAACCGCTGCTTCGCCCCGAGTTTCCCGGCGGATGAAGATATATTCCGACCCTTGAAACTCTTTAATTTCTAGGGTTTCTTGGGCCGCGCCTTGGCTCCGTAGAAATCCTTTTCCAGCT
>JAAYRS010000083.1 GCA_012518645.1 Bacillota bacterium | reverse complement strand
GTAAGACAGATACAAAAACGGAAGATTATTATAGCTGGTCATTTTATCTGACCGATAGCGATAAAAGTGAAATTCAAACCCTTTTAGATGAAGGTAACAATTTAATACTGGCACTGGTTTGCGGAGTGGCGGGCCTTACAGATAGTGAACTTGCCCTGCTTGATAGGGATGAAACGCAGCAATTAATTAAATTGGGGAAGGACTCCATAACAATTAGTCGCAAAAAGGGTGAACATGCCTACCGTATACCGATCGGCGGCGGCAGGGGAAACGCCATGCAGATTAAGGCCAGTCGTTTTGACGAGTTGTTTTAGAGTGTTAAGGGATAGCTGTGGAAAAATGTACAGGGGAGGGAGTATCCCATGAAAAAAAGGGAAACTACAATATTATTGTTTATGGTACTGTTATTAACAATAGTGCTGTTGATAACAACGGGGTGTGGTGGGAATGGGGAACCAGAGGTAGAGCCAGAATCAAAGGAATCAGAAATAAAGGAAATTGAACCAGTAGAAGTAGCAGAACTAAAACCGGAGACTAAGATTGAAGAACCGACACAAGGGGTCGAGGAAAAAGAGGAAAAACAAACAGTATCGCAAAAAAATGCGGTAAAAAAAGCAAAAGATTATTTAAACGTTATAGCCCATTCCAGGAAAGGGCTAATCGAACAACTAGAATTTGAAGGTTTTAGCAAAGAAGACGCTACCTATGCGGTAGATAAAATAGACGTTAACTGGAAAGAGCAGGCGGTAAGAAAGGCTGAAGACTATTTAGAAATTATGGCTTATTCTAGAAAAGGGTTAATTGAGCAACTGGAATTTGAAGGTTTTAGTAACGAAGAGGCGTCTTATGCGGCAGATCAATTGGGTTTCTAAGACATAAGGCAATATCTGAGCTGCGCATGTGGTGGGCGGTGCCAGGCACTTGGGCACAATTGGAAACAGAATTTAACGAGATATAAAATAGGAAAATGGTTTTCCGGGGCAATATCCTCGTTTACAAGATCGAGGAAATTAAAGTTTAGAAAAGGAGGATACCAGTGATTAACATTAAAAAGGTACAATTAACCGAAATCGATCCGGAAAGCAGTATAAATGTCAGACGTACTGGGGTTTCAGAAAATGTGGAAAAAGTGAAAAAGTCCATAGAAACTCACGGTTATTGGGGGGATCAGCCAATTACGCTTAGACCTCATCCGGACGAAGGTGCACAATATAAGTATGAATATGTGACCGGTCAGTGCCGTTTTAAGGCATCACTTGATTTGGGATTGGATACTATCCCGGCTTTTATTGTTGAACTTGATGATGATGAAGCTCTCAGACGATCGCGGGGGGAAAACGAAGCCAGGGGTGATCTTAGAGAAGATTACGGTGCCTGTCGTCAACTTGTTAACTTATTGAGTACTCAGTCAGCTTGTTAAACATCTACGCCGGGTAGTTCCTAAGCGGGGCTACCCGGTTTTTTCTTTATTGGCTGGATGGAAGGATGGAGTTCACCGGAACGTAGAATATAAGGCAAGGGGATTGGCATGGGGTTGCCGGGGAATTTAGCAAGG
>JAAYRS010000010.1 GCA_012518645.1 Bacillota bacterium | reverse complement strand
TTTGTTTATTGCCCTGGAGGGGAAACAAGTAGATGGGCATCAATTTGTGCCTGATGTTTTGAAAACGGGCGGTTTTGCCGTAGTAAAGGAAGGTAGTTACGATCAAGCTGGGGTTGTGGTGGTAGCTGACCCTTTAACAGCCCTGCAGGAATTGGCCAAATTTTATTTACAGCTGTTTCCCGTGCCTGTAGTTGCTGTTACCGGCAGCAACGGAAAGACTTCGACCAAAGACATGATCACTCAGGTTTTAGGTTCAAAATATTCCGTTCACAGTACAGTAGGCAATCTTAATAATGAAATAGGGGTGCCTCTGACTGTTTTAGAGTTAGAAGAAGAACATCAGGTTTTAGTAATAGAAATGGGGATGAGGGGATTAGGCCAAATCAAGCAGCTCACCGAAATTTCTCCGCCGACTCTGGGGGTAATCACCAATATTGGGCCCGTCCATTTGGAACTTTTGGGAACCATGGGCAATATTGCGCAGGCGAAAGGGGAGTTGCTGGATGCGTTGGGACCCGAAGGGACAGCTGTCCTCAACGGTGATGATCCCTCTGTGCGGGGTCAAGCGCGGGCGTTTTCCGGAAAAGCTGTTTATTATGGCTTGGATGTCGCCAACGATCTGATTGCAAGCAATATTGATTTGGATTTAGAAGGCCATCCCTCCTTTTCGGTCCGGGTAGAAGAAAAGGAGCTTCAAGTGCGCCTGGGGGTACCGGGGCTGCACAATGTTTGGAATGCCTGTGCCGCCTTAGCGGTAGGCTTACAACTTGGCGTCCCCCTCGAACAAGGTGCTAATGCCTTGGAAGAATTAGCTTTAAGTGCTATGCGTTTAGAAATACATCGCAGTCCCCAAGGAGTAACGATAGTAAACGATAGCTACAATGCAAGCCCGGCTTCAACCAGAGCCGCCTTAGCTACCGTTGCCCATATGCATTGTTCCGGGCAACGAATCGTGATTTTAGGGGATATGCTGGAGCTAGGCCGGATTGCAGATGAAGCCCACTTCGAAGTAGGTTCGTATGCCCAAGAAAGGGCGGATCGCCTGGTTTTTGTCGGTAAATATGCTTCCTTAATGCAGGAAGGGGCCGGAAAAGGGGAGGCATACTCATCGGTGGAAGAATTTTTAGGTTCGGGATTTTCCGCTGAAGAAGGCGACTTAGTGTTAGTTAAAGCTTCCCGCGGCCTACAATTTGAGCGCATTGTGGAATTATTGATGAAAGGCGGGGGCGAAGGATGATTAAGGGGATGACGCCCATCTTCGCAGCTTTAGCTGCTTTCGCCATTTCCCTTCTCCTCGGGCCCGCTACCATCAAGCAGCTGGAGCGGCTGAAACTAGGCCAACAGGTGCGGGAAGACGGACCTGCCACGCACTTGGGAAAATCAGGCACTCCCACTATGGGGGGCCTTCTGATTATCGCTGTTGTTGTCATCAGCGTTCTTATTTTTTCACCCTTAAGCCACAATGTAACAATTATGCTTTTTTCTACCTTGGGTTTCGCGGTAATAGGGTTTATAGATGATTTTTTGAAAGTGGCAGCCCGGAGATCCTTGGGCTTGCGGGCCCGGGAAAAGCTTGTGGGCCAATTTGGAGTAGCTATTTTGGTTGCTTTTTATGCTGCGGCGCGGGTAGGGACTGACCTTCTAATTCCTTTTTCCCGGCAGACAGTATCCCTGCCCCTCTTTTTATATCTTCCTTTTACCGTTTTAGTTATCGTTGGCGCGGCTAACGCAGTTAACTTTACCGATGGTGTGGACGGGCTGGCGGCGGGCAGCGGCGCTGTTGCCGCCGGGGCCTTGGGATTGGCTGCGCATTTCCTTGGTTATCCGGATTTAACTCTTTTTGCCGGTTCTCTTTTCGGAGCCTGCCTCGGTTTTTCCTGGTTTAATGCATCCCCGGCCCAAGTTTTTATGGGGGATATTGGATCCTTAGGGCTGGGGGCATCCTTGGCAACTCTGGCCGTTTTAACCAAGACCCCGCTTTTTCTATTAATTATCGGAGGCCTTTTTGTTATTGAGACGCTTTCTGTAATTGTTCAGGTGCTTTATTTTAAGCTTTCGGGCCGGCGTTTTTTTAAGATGGCACCCCTCCACCACCATTTCGAGCTGTTGGGGTGGGCTGAATCAAAGGTAACGATTCGCTTCACGCTTATATCACTTGTTTTTGCCCTAATTGGGTTGTTGGCCATTCTTTGGTAGCATATAAATTAGGGAGGGGGCATCAGCCGTGTCTAGAAGAAATGGGAAACCTGATATTATTATTTTTACAGCCGTTATCATTCTATTGAGCATCGGCCTGGTCATGGTGTTCAGTGCCTCTTCCGTCATGGGTTTAATTGATTACGGTGATCCCTATCATTATGTGCAAAGGCAAACTATTTTGGCTGTAGTGGGACTTGTTTTTTTGTTTATTTTGATGAGGATTGATTATCATATTTTTCAGTATTTAGCTCTGCCGGGGCTGCTTTTATCTTTCATTCTTCTAGGGGCGGTTCTCTTTGCAGGTAAAGACACTGCGGGGGCATCCCGCTGGATCAGAATTGCGGGTTTTAACTTACAGCCTTCGGAATTTGCCAAAATTGCTATGGTAAACTATGTGGCTGTTTACCTTTCTAATAAGCGGGAAAACGTGCGTAAATTTTTTAGCGGATTGCTGCCGATTCTGGTTTTTCTAGGGGCACAATTTGCTCTAATCTTGATGGAACCGGATTTTGGTACCGGCATCGCTTTGGTGTTTACCACTTTAGTAATGCTTTTTGCCGGCGGGATCCATCTCGGCCAGTTGGCCTTTATTAGTGTTCTAGCGTCTCCCCTCTTGTATTACTTGGTGACTTTTAAAGAATACCGGCTGAAGCGGATTTTTGCCTTTTTGGATCCCTGGGCTGATCCCACTGATACCGGTTGGAATGTAATTCAATCTTTGCTGGCCATTGGTTCCGGCGGATTATTTGGGCTGGGTTTAGGAAAAAGCAGGCAGAAGTTTTCCTACCTTCCTGAGCATCACACGGACTTTATATTCGCTATTCTCTGCGAAGAACTGGGTTTTTTAGGGGGTTTCCTGGTTATAGTGCTTTTCTTTATCATCGCTTGGCGCGGTCTGCGTATCGCCATGCGGGCACCCGATCTATACGGCACTATGCTGGCCATTGGAATTACATCAGTAATAGCTTTTCAAGCATTACTTAATATTGGGGTTGTCACCGGCTCACTTCCGGTCACGGGGATTCCTCTGCCCTTTATCAGCCATGGCGGCTCTTCCCTTTTAATGAGTCTGATCAGTGTGGGTGTTTTATTGAATATTTCTAAGCAGTGTTCGGACTAAAAGCCTTTTTTCACCGAACACCTCGTTCCGCATACTATAAACGGTAGAAGCGGGGCAGAGGTGGTCTAATGAGCAAGTTCACAGTGGAAGGGAAACAGCGCTTAAGTGGACTATTGAAGGTCAATGGAGCGAAGAATTCGGCTTTGAAGCTAATGGCTGCTTCCTTGCTGGGACAAGGGATCTTTTGGATCGAAGATGTTCCTCAAATCGCCGATGTTCTCACAATGTGCGGAGTTCTCAGGGCCCTGGGAGTAGAAGCGGAATTGGCGAATAATCGGTTAAACTTGGTGGTTAACTCTCTCCAAGGCCGGCCGCCGTGGGATCTGGTCAGATCGATGCGGGCCTCGATTCAAATTATGGGTCCGCTCTTGGCTAAACTAGGCTGGGTGGAAGTGGCTAAACCCGGGGGATGCGCCATCGGGGCGCGGCCGTTGGATCTTCACCTTAGTGGTTTCGAGAAAATGGGCGCCGTCATTGAGACTACGAATGGTTTGATTAAAGCCCGTGCTAAGCGTTTGCAAGGCGCTGATATTACTTTACGCTACCCTAGCGTGGGGGCAACGGAAAATATTATGATGGCAGCGGTCTTGGCCCGGGGTGAAACTATAATCAGAAATGCGGCCCGGGAACCGGAAATTGTCGATATCCAAAATTTCCTGAACAAAATGGGTGCCCGGATAGAAGGGGCAGGCGGCGCTTTAATCAAAATAAAAGGTGTTACGGATCTTGGCGCTGCGGACTTTAAAGTAATTCCCGATCGAATTGAGGCCGGTACTTATATCTTAGCGGCCTTGATTTCTCAAGGCGAAATAACCCTGGAAAACATAGTTCCAGAGCACTTGGGTGCACTCTTAGATGTAGTGAAAACCCTAGGCGGGGAGATTGAATTTAAAAACGGAAGGTTAACAGTCCATTCACCTGCCAAGTTGAAGCCTTTTGAGGTAAGCACCAATCCTTATCCGGGGTTTCCCACGGATTTACAACCTCAGCTGGTGGTTGTAGCCACCCAAGCCGGGGGGCTAAGTACGCTTAGAGAATCTGTTTTTAATCAACGATTTGGGTATATCCCCCAGCTGGAAAAAATGGGTGCTCGCATTAAGGTGAAGGATTATACTGCTTTTATTCAAGGCCACAGCCCTCTGAATGGTGCCAACCTTGTTGTCAGCGACTTAAGGGCCGGCGCCGCCTTGGTCCTGGCAGCTTTGGCTGCTCGGGGAGAATCCGCGATCAGCGGGATAGAACATATCGATCGCGGTTACGAGCAAATGGAAGAAAAATTAAGCCTGCTCGGTGCGAAGATTAAAAGAAGCCTTGGGAAGGGGGGGTTAAGTGAGAAATAATGTTTCTGGTACCAGGAATGCCCTTTACGTTTTAGTCTTGGCTTTTGTTATCGCCCTTTATTTATTTAGTAATAGTTCGTTCTTCGAAGTGGCCGGCGTGGAGTGGACAGGCCTAGTTTACCTGGATGCGGAACAATTGGATTTGTTTTTAGACTTGCCTGCAGTAAATGTATGGCGCTTAAATACGGGGGAGGTTGCCGCGGTTTTGCAGGAACATCCCTGGATTGAAAAAGCAAAAGTTATTTGGCGCTGGCCTAATCGGATCAGAATTGCAGTCCAGGAAAGGGCTCCCTTAGCCCAGATTCCTTCGCCGGGCGGTTGGGTTCTTTTGGATAAGGAGGGTAACCTGCTTTCTCCTACCTTAGGTATAACAGTTTACCCTCTGCCTATAATAACCAATATTGAATTGGATTCACCGGAACAACTTTTAGCTGCAGCGCGCCTTTTTAACACGATTCCGGATAACTTAAGAGAGTTTGTTTCAGAATGGAACGCAGCGGAAAGGTCTTTTATAACCCGGGGCGGTACGGAAATTGTTGTAGGTGAACTGGCGGATTTAGAAGAAAAGTTTATTCTTTTAGAAACAATTTTGGAGGATTTGGCTTTGCAAAACAAAAATGCCCGGAAAATTGATTTAAGAGTGCCAAAAAATCCCGTTGTGAGCTTTATGTAGTTTTCCGATTGATTTAGAGGAAATGGGAATTAGATGTGGAAAAGAAAGACAATAGTCTTCGTAAATTGATGGTGGAAAAGGGGGATCCCATGTTCGAATTTGATCTTGAAAATGTGCAGTTTGCGAACATAAAAGTTATTGGTTGTGGTGGTGGAGGCAGTAATGCAGTCAACCGCATGATTGCCGCCGAGTTAAAAGGTGTTCAATTTATAGCTCTAAACACTGATGCTCAGGCTTTAAGGATGTCCGAAGCCCACCAAAAAATCCAGGTAGGTGAAAAACTTACGAAAGGCTTGGGGGCCGGATCTGATCCAAGCATCGGCCAGCGTTCCGCGGAAGAATCCCGGGACGAGATTAGGCAAGCTTTGGAAGGGGCCGATATGATCTTTATTACCGCCGGAATGGGAGGGGGTACGGGAACGGGTGCCGCACCCATAGTGGCCGAGATAGCAAAAGAACTAAATTCCCTCACGGTAGGAGTTGTGACGAAACCTTTTACTTTCGAAGGGCGGAGAAGAAAAGAACAAGCGGAAAACGGCATTGAAGTCCTGAAGAGCAAAGTGGATACCCTAATTACTATCCCCAACGACCGTCTGCTGCAAGTAGTGGAAAAACGCACTTCTATGCTGGAAGCCTTTGCAATAGCGGATGATGTTTTGCGTCAAGGTGTCCAAGGTATTTCCGACTTGATTACGGTACCGGGGTTAATTAACCTTGATTTTGCCGACGTGCGGACAATTATGACTAATGCAGGTTCCGCCTTGATGGGAATCGGGCAGGCCACCGGGGAGGATCGAGCAGTTAAGGCGGCCAAACAGGCAATTTCCAGCCCGCTGCTGGAGGCGTCAATTGAGGGGGCCAAAGGTATTTTGCTAAGCTTAACAGGAAGTTCTAATTTAGGTCTTTTTGAAATTAACGAAGCCGCCGAAATAGTGGCTGAAGCCGCTGACCGGGAAGCTAACATTATTTTTGGCGCCGTTATTGATGAAAGCCTCGGAGAAGAATTAAGGGTCACCGTTATAGCTACAGGGTTTGATGCCCCTTCGGCGGACAAGTTCACAATTACTAAGGATTTAGACATACGCCCGTTTACGGACGATGAATTAGATATACCGGCTTTTTTGCGCCGCAAATAGATTGCCGGCTTTACTCCATTTTTTTCATTTCTTTGCGCAGCTTTTTTAGGATTTTCTTTTCCAACCGAGAGATATACGATTGAGAGAT
>JAAYRS010000009.1 GCA_012518645.1 Bacillota bacterium | reverse complement strand
TATGCTGCCTTTGTTTGGGGCGCTTTCCGACAAAGTGGACACTAAGATTGGGAAACGCATGCCCTTTATCTTAGTAGGCACCGCCGTGGCGGTGGTCAGCATGCTTTTACTGCCCTGGGCGGATAATGCGGTAAGTTTGCCCTTCTTCGCTTTGGCCTTGATGGTCACCCTAGTGGCGGTCAGTGTTTATCGCTCTCCGGCAGTGGCTTTAATGCCTGATGTGACTCCGAAACCCCTGCGTTCTAAAGCAAATGGGATTATCAACCTGATGGGTGCCTTAGGTGCCATTTTTTCTCTTGCTGCCATTTCCGTTTTGGTGCCTGCGGCAGGCAAACCTAATTATTTTCCTCTTTTTGCCCTAGTGGGTGGGGTGATGGCTGCTGCGGTTCTAATTCTGTCCTTAACGATCAAGGAAAAAAGAATTGAGGTAGAGATGGAAGCATACCAAAAGCCCCAGGAGGAAACAAAAGAGGCGGGCCCGGCCGGAAAAATGGCTTCGGCGGTCCGGCGCAGTTTCATCTTAATTTTGGCTTCGATTTTTCTTTGGTTTATGTCCTATAATGCGGTCACAACGGCTTTTTCAAAGTACGCGCAAGATTTTTTGGGTATCGCCGGGGGCGGCTTTGCCAACAGTTTAATGCTGGCTACAGCTGCCGCAGTGGTTGCCTTCGTTCCCGCCGGGATTATTGCTTCTAAAATTGGCAGGAAAACAACGATTTTAAGCGGCATAACTCTTATGTTTCTCTGTTTTGCCACTGCCTTTAGCTTTACTTCCTATAGTCCTTTACTTAACGTTTTATTGGTCTTGATCGGGTTTGGCTGGGCTGCAATCAATGTTAATTCATACCCCATGGTGGTTGAAATGGCTAAAGGTTCTGATGTGGGCCGTTTTACCGGCTATTATTACACAGCCTCCATGGCGGCTCAGATAGTGACCCCAATTTTATCCGGTTTCTTTTTAGAACATGTCAGTTACCGTACACTGTTTCCCTATGCAGCGGTTTTTATGGGTTTGGCTTTTCTAACCATGAGCCAAGTGCGGTACGGGGATAGTAAACCATTGGCACCGAGGGATAAACTAGAGCTGCTGGATGCCGCCGATTAAATTTTAGGTGTTTTCCCGGGAAGGAGCTTGGGGAGGTTTAGATGTTTTTTATAGGGATTTTTGGGATACGGACCAAAAGAAAGAAGATCCAAACCAGGCAGGGGGCCTGCTGCCCTATCTGCGGTGCTTATGACCGTTTTGCCATTGTTCAGGAATACCAATACCTGCATTTCTTTTTCATCCCCCTTTGGCGCTGGAATACCCGTTATTTTCTAGAAACCCGCTGCTGCGGAGAACGGAGGAAGCTCTCTTCGGAGCTGGGGAAAAGGATTGCCGGGGGTGAAGAGGAGGCCCTTGAGGATATTAAAATTGAAGATCATCTTTTGCGCTGCCCGTTTTGCTCGAAAAGAATAGATCCCGGCTTTTTATTCTGCCCTCATTGTGGGCAAAAGCTGGTTTAATAGGTGTAATTAAATGTAGGAGAAGGAGTGCTTTCTTTGCAAAAATTGTTGGAGCTGATGTTTACCTTTTTTAAGTTAGGCTTATTTACTTTTGGCGGCGGGTATGCCATGCTGCCCCTTTTAGAGCGGGAAGTGGTGCAAAAAAAAGGTTGGGCCACTGAGGAACAGCTCTTAGATTACTATGCCATAGGCCAAAGTACCCCTGGGATTATTGCCGTTAATACAGCCACCTTTGTCGGCTATTTTCAAGCCGGCCTGCCCGGGGCTGTCAGCGCCACTTTGGGTTTGGTCCTGCCCTCCATATCCATTATCCTCTTAGTTGCTTCCATCCTTAAACAATATATGGAGCTGGCCGTTTTAGAACACGCCTTTGCAGGGATTAGGGTTGCGGTCTGTGCTTTAGTCTCTTTTTCAATTTATCGTTTGGCAAAGGCGGGGGCAGTTGATACTTTTAGCCTAATTTGGATGATCGTCAGTTTTGCGGCCATTGCCTTTTTGAACCTGTCCCCTCTCTGGATCGTGCTGGCTTCCCTAATTGCCGGTAATTTAGCAGCGGGAAGGGGGAAGGCCAAGCCGTGATTTACCTGCATTTATTTCTACAGTTTTTTAAAACAGGGCTTTTTTCCGTGGGAGGCGGTTTGGCAACTTTTCCGTTTTTACGGGAAATGGCCTCTCGTTATGATTGGTTTACCATGGAAGATCTAATAGATATGATCGCTATTTCGGAAAGCACACCAGGCCCGATTGGAATCAATATGTCCACCTACGCCGGTTACAATGCGGCGGGAATTCTTGGCGGGGTTGCGGCTACATTGTCCTTGGTTTTGCCCTCTCTTCTTGTCATCGTAATTATTGCCTCTTTCATGGCCCGTTTTCAAAGTTCCCAGCTGGTTCAGAGCGGATTTTATGCTCTTCGGGCAGCAACAGCCGGTTTGATAGCCGGGGCCATGTTTGAAGTATTGCTTTTATCCCTTTTTGATCTGCAGCTGTACGCCCGGACCAAGAATCCGTTTTCTTTACTGCGCTGGCCGGCCCTATTTTTATTTACAGTCCTAGCCTTTTTAATTAGAAGGTTTCCTAAAATCCATCCCGCAGTTTTTATTCTCGGTTCCGCCTTAGTGGGGATTGTGCTTAAGCTTTAAAGGTATTTTCTGGCAAGTGTCGAAAGAACTAATTTCATAAGTGGAAGTAAGCTTAAAAGAAAGGAATGAGGTCGTGTTAGAGATTAAAGCGGTGGTTTACAGCCCCCAGCTCGATACTGATTTTTTGTTTTTTACTACGGAGAATGATCTGGCAGAGATTGAATGGCCTAACGCTCAGGCGGAAAAGCTTACCAAGGCCCGGGGCCTAGAGGGGAAATTTGGCGAACTGGGCTCTTTTCAATTCGAACAGAACAGCCAAATCCGAAGGCTGCTTACAGTGGGCTTGGGGAAAACAGAAGAACTGGATTTAGAAAAAATGCGCCGGGCCCTAGGCCAGGCACTGCAAGAAGCAGAAAAGTTAAAAGTTAAGAACTTGACCATCGCCCCCCTTGCCGGGCCGGCTTTTCCTGTTTTTGAAAGGGCCCGGGTTTTAACTGAAGCGGCCGTAATGGCGTCCTATCGTTTCGAACGCTACTTAGCGGAAAAAAAAGGGGTAAGCCTTGCCAGCCTCCAGCTGGCTGTGGCAGAAGGGGATTTAGCCCAGGCGGAACAGGGCCTGGAATTAGGTCTCATTCTAGGCCGGGCTACCAATTTAGCCCGTGATTTGGTAAATGAACCGGCCAACTGCCTAACCCCGGAGCAGCTGGCTCAAAAAGCGCGGCAGGCGGGAGAAGGCTCTGGCTTCGAAGTAGAAATCTTGGATGAAAACAGTATTGTCAAACTGGGTATGAAAGCATTTTTGGAAGTAGGCAAGGCCAGTGCCAACCGGCCTAAATTAATAATTATGCGCCATTTGGGCAATCCGGAAGACCCAGAGGATATTTTAGGTTTAGTAGGCAAGGGCATTACATTTGACAGCGGCGGTTTATCTATCAAGCCGGGTGCCAGCATGGCTACGATGAAATTCGATATGGGCGGAGCCGCGGCGGTAATTGGCGCCATGAGTGCTATTGCCCGCCGAGAGCTGCCCTTGAACGTGGTGGCAGTGGTTGCCGCTTGTGAAAACCTGATTTCAGGCCGCGGTTACCGCCCCGGGGATATAATTGGAACAATGGCAGGCAAGAATATCTTGATTAATTCCACCGACGCCGAAGGCCGCTTGACTTTAGCTGATGCCGTTCATTATATTATTT
>JAAYRS010000082.1 GCA_012518645.1 Bacillota bacterium | reverse complement strand
GGAGGACCGGGAGGAAAATACTCTTTTGATCCGCCGGACGATCCGCTCCGGCCAAAGTGTGCATTATCAGGGAAATGTAGTGATTATGGGCGATGTCAATCCAGGTGCTGAGGTATTATGCAGTGGTGATATCTTGGTTTTGGGTTCATTACGAGGTGTGGCTCATGCTGGGGCCGAAGGTAAAACGGATGCGACTGTTTTTGCCTTTCGCCTAGAACCGACTCAATTGCGGATAGCACATTATATATCGCGGGCCCCAGATGAAAAGACCCTCCAGCCTTCTGGCCCGGAGATTGCTCGAGTTGTGGAAGATTGGATCCAGGTCACTAATTATAATAACTAGTGGTTGAGGGAGGAGCTAGCCTTGGGAAAAGTATTAGTGGTTACAAGCGGTAAGGGCGGGGTAGGCAAGACTACTAGCGCAGCCAATTTAGGGGTGGGTTTAGCGGAATTGGGCCAGAAAGTGTGCCTGGTGGATGCAGATATTGGGCTGCGCAATCTTGATGTAGTTTTGGGTTTGGAAAACCGGATTGTCTACGATCTTCTGGATGTAGTGGAAGGGCACTGCAGGCTGAAACAAGCCTTAATCAAAGATAAACTGCACGGTGAGCGGCTTTTTCTTTTGCCTGCGGCGCAAACTCGGGAAAAAGATGCCGTCAAGCCTGAACAGATGCAAAAACTTATGTACCAGCTAAAAAGGGATTTTGATTACGTAATTGTGGACAGCCCCGCCGGAATTGAACATGGATTTAAAAACGCCATTGTAGGGGCCGATGCGGCAATTGTCATCACTACACCGGAAGTTTCTGCCGTCCGGGATGCAGACCGTATTATCGGCTTATTGGAAGCTGCGGAATTATATGATCATAAATTGGTTGTCAATCGTTTGCGCCCGGATATGATCCGCAGGGGCGATATGATGGATTTGGAGGATATTGATGATATTCTGGCTATACCCATCTTAGGTGTGATTCCCGATGATGAAAGTATCATTATTTCTACTAATCGCGGCGAACCGGTGGTGGCGAATATGAGATCCCGCCCGGGACAAGCTTACCGGAATATTGTGCGCCGGTTAATGGGCGAGGAAATACCTCTTATGGATCTTCAGGAAAATAGGGTTATTCATTGGCTGCGGCGGTTTGTGGGCGGAGATGGAAATTACTAAGAGGGGAGGATCAGCATGTTGGAGTTTATCGGAAGGCTTTTTGGCGGTTTTGAAGGAAGTAAGCATAAGGCCAAAGAACGATTAAGATTAGTTCTTGTGCACGACCGCGCTAGTTTATCTCCCGGTTTAGTGGAAGATTTAAAGGAGGAGCTGATCCAAGTAATTTCTAAATATATGGAGATTGACGAAGAAGGATTAGAAGTTAATTTTGATCAAGGAGATGATTCTGTTGCCTTGATCGCCAATATACCTATTAAGAACGTGAAGCGCAGGGTGAAAGAATAAGAGCATTCATGTTCAGGCACTTCTTTTAATATACTTGGATCAAAGGGATTGCTGAAAGAGGTGCTGTTATGGTTAAGCCGTTTTGGCGTGATTTGATCATCGTGGCCTGCACTTTTTTGCTGATTTTTGGACTAATCCAAACCGATCTGGAGTTTGTTAAGCCTTTGAGGGAGTATGTCCTCTTTGTGGTTGCCACGAATTTTTCTTTCCGTCCGATTTTAGAGAAGGTTCCCTTCTTGCAGAAATTAGGTAATTGGGATCTGCGCTCATTTTTAGACAATTTGCCTCCTGTCTCTGCCGGCAGGTGAGAAGATGCAGATAGGCACTTACTTTGGGATTCCTCTTAAAGTGAATCCCTTTTTTCTTCTACTTTTGGCTGCGGCTTTGGCTTTGGGGCTGCTTCCCCAAGCCCTGCTGCTTTTTGCCGTTGTTTTTTGGCATGAAACATTCCATGTAATTTTGGCCAAACTTTATAAACTGGATGTCTTAGAAGTGGAATTATTGCCTTTTGGAGGGGTGGCCAGGCTGGATGCGCTTCTGCAAATGAATCCCGAAGCAGAGTGGGTAATTGCTGTTATTGGGCCCCTTAGCAATCTTCTGCTGATCTCGCTCGGCTTTCTCATCCAGCCCCGCCTAAACCTGCCCCCGCCTTGGTTTGATTTTTTCATAGAGGTTAATTGGGGAATGGCTTTTTTTAATTTACTGCCCGCTTTGCCTTTAGACGGAGGAAGAGTATTACGCAGCATTTTAGTGCGCAGGCATGGTTTTAAAAGAGCCACGGATCTAGCGGCCAGAATTGGACAGGGTTTATCGGCGGTCCTGGTTCTTTGGGGGGGACTGGGCTTTTACCGGGGCTGGGCCAATTCCTTGATTTTCACTTTAGCGGGGATTTTGCTTTTTTCGGCGGCGCGGAAGGAACAAAAGACTTCCAGCTATGTTTTTATGCGTTACCTAACTGCTAAAAAACAAGAATTACGCCTAAAACGGGTGCTTAGTGCAGAACATTTGGTGGCTACAAAGGAAACGTCGCTTGGTGAAATATTAAGGCATTTTCAACCACCCCGCTATCATTTTGTCTGGGTTATTGATTTAGACGGTAAGATAACCGGTTTTTTAAGTGAATTGGATCTTATCAGCGCCCTTTTGGAACAAGGACTGTCTGTAAAAGTTGGGGATTTAGTAGTTTATAGGATATAATGGAAGTGCTCCAGTCTAGAAAGGGTGTGCCCAGATGGATCACCGTCTTCTCTCCTGCCTGCCGCATGTGGCTAAACCGGGCCGCTACACCAATAGCGAGCTAAACGCCGTGCATAAAGATTGGCGGCAGGCTAAGATAAAAGTGGCCTTAGCTTTCCCGGATATTTACGATCTGGGTATGTCTTATTTAGGATATAAAATTCTGTATGCCCTGATTAATCAGAGGGAAGATGCATTGGCGGAAAGAGTTTATGCACCCTGGATTGATCTGCAAGATAAAATGAGGAAAGCCAAAATTCCCCTGACAAGCTTGGAATCGGGGCGGGAATTAACAGAGTTTGATTTTTTGGGGTTTACCCTGCAATACGAATTGAGTTATACCAACATCTTGCACATGCTGGATCTGGCTTTTATCCCCAGGTTTAGTGCTGAACGAAAAGAACAGCATCCCTTGGTTATGGCGGG
>JAAYRS010000081.1 GCA_012518645.1 Bacillota bacterium | reverse complement strand
TTTTTAAGCAAGGAACAAATAGTGAGGGGCTGCTTATTGGTAAAAATGGCCGAAGCGGATTTTGTAAAAACATCAACTGGGTTTGGGCCCGGCTCTGCCACAGTCGAAGATGTTGCCCTAATGAGGGAGGTTGTGGGTCCCGACTTCGGGGTGAAAGCCTCCGGAGGCATTCGAGACTATGAAACCGCCGCGGCTATGCTGCGGGCAGGGGCAGACCGGATTGGAGCCAGCGCCGGCGTAGCTATCCTGGAAGGGTTGGAGGGAGGTAATTAATCTTTGAGAAAAAAATTAGGCGTTCTGATTGCCTGTTTCTTGGTGGTAAGTTTGCTGTCTGCCCCGGTTTACAGCGAAGCTAAGCCCCAAAGTTGGTTCGATTATACTCAAGCTAAGGCCGCAGTGATCAGTTATTTTAAAGCTGCAGAGGAACAGCCTTTGTTGGAAGCTAGTTTTTCTCTTCACTATCCCCATAGTTTCTCCGTTAGTTACCAAACAGACGAGGGGTGGCGCCGCGTTGTCAGCTACGATAATTTAGTCCAAATGCTAGGTTCGGGGAAAAGCAGCTATGTTTCCGGGGACTACTGGCTCTTCCGCCTTTATCGCGACTATATCTATAGACTGGCGGAATTTTTTACCCTGCCCTGGGAATGGGCTGAGCGGGAAAACTTGGCTCAGAGGGTTGTCGATCGTTATGTTAATCGGGAAAACGAGGGCCATATCTATTGGATGGATTCTCAGACAAAACTGCCGCTTTTGGTTCGCTGCGGGGATAAAACCTTGGTTTCAGTAGCCAATTACACTTTCGATCCTGATTTTCGGGATCATTACAGTTTTCTGGAATTAAACCTAAACTTTACGGGCCTAGAGCCGGCTAAGGTGACTTTTCTCTACACGGGGGAACATTGGGTTGTAGAGCGGATTGAAATCGAGGAAGCCGAGGGCCGCAGGATTATTGAATTCAGCGGCTGGGAAGTGGGACAGGACGAAATTGGCGATCTTTCTTCTCTGCAGAGGCTGAGTGAATTGATTACCATCTCCGAAGCGGAAGTAGAATTAGAGGATTGGCAGGGTGTTATTAACCGCAACAGGGAAGCGGTGGGCATCGATTCTCAATATTGGCAGGGCTATTTTTTCATGGGCTATGCCTACAGTCAGCTTGATAACTATCTCGGCGCAGTGGAAAACTACGAACAGGCCTTGATGCTGGCCCCCGATCAACCGATGATTTTGAATAACTTAGCTTACACTTATTTTTTGCAGGAAGTTAATCTGAACCAAGGCTTGGAAATGGCGGAAAAGGCTGTCCGCAGCGAGCGGAAACCTACTAATCTTGACACCTTGGGTTACGGCTACTACCTGGTAGGCCGTTA
The DNA here is from genome assembly GCA_012518645.1 of Bacillota bacterium. Taxonomy (GTDB): domain Bacteria; phylum Bacillota; class Limnochordia; order Darwinibacteriales; family Darwinibacteriaceae; genus JAAYRS01. The sequence goes on along the minus strand of JAAYRS010000081.1, from coordinate 1,150 downwards.
CGAAGAAGCCCGGGCTCTCCTGGAAGAAGCTTTAAGCCGGGCCGAAGATGGTGAGCTGCAAGAAATTGAAAAACATCTTTGCCTGGTCTTGGAGGCATTGGATAAACAGGATTGATTTTTATGGTCGAACACTATTTTTCAAAGGAACCCAAGGTCCCCGGCGATCCTTTTCAGTTTAAGGCTGAATTAAGGGGACGGACCTATCTTTTTTACACTGATGCCGGGGTGTTTTCGCGGAAAAAAATAGATTTCGGGACGCGCCTGCTGATCGAAACCCTGCCCTGCCGGCCGGGGGACCAGGTCCTGGATTTGGGCTGCGGTTACGGCCCTTTGGGTATCGCGGCTGCCGATTTGGTGGCACCGGATGGGCATGTCTATCTCCTGGACATCAACAAGCGGGGGGTGGAACTGGCTCGGCGCAATTTAGAAGAAAACAAAATTAGCAACGCGACCGCTTTGGTCAGCGATGGCTTAGAGGCCGTTCCCGGTTTAAAGTTTGATTGGGTGCTTTCAAACCCTCCTATCCGGGCCGGAAAAATTGTGGTCCACCGGTTGTTAAAGGAAGCCTACAGCGCGCTTCGCAGCGGCGGGTGTTTGCTTATTGTCGTCCGGGTTAAACAGGGGGCTAAAAGCCTGCAAAAGTTTCTAACCGATCTAGCAGGCAGCTGCAGGATTTTAAAGCGGAAGTCCGGGTTTAGGGTTATTGTTTGTTGTAAAGACCTCCCCGCCTGAATAATCTTTTAGGTGTGGAGGTGTTTCTATGCGGGTCTGGTTTTTCACTGTTAAGCAGGTTTTAGGGTGGAGTTTGACTTGTTTGGCGGTGGGTATTTATTTCGGCACCGCCGGCAGCGATTTAAGTGTAGTTTTTCGCGCTCAACCGGTTTCCGCAGTTTCCGGGAAAATTATTGTTATTGATGCCGGGCACGGAGGAATTGATCCGGGGGCGGTCAGCGCTCAAGGAATTTTGGAAAAAACCATTGCCTTGGATATTGCCAAAAAGCTGGAACGTCTGCTGCAGAGAGCTGCTGTCTTTGTGATTATGGTTAGGCGGGACGATCGGGACCTTGTTTCGGAACCAGCCGGTTTGAATCTTTTAGAACGAAAACGCCGGGATTTGCAAAAACGGGTCCTCCTAGCGGAAGAGGCTCGG
>JAAYRS010000080.1 GCA_012518645.1 Bacillota bacterium | reverse complement strand
TATCGTCGGTGCCCAAAATGTTTTCCCCGAAAAACCCTTCCGGATGGCGGTAACTGTCCCAAATGCTCATACGGTAAGGATCTTTTGGAGCGATGAAATCGGCAAATATAGCCACAAAAATCAAAATACCAATCAAGACCGCTCCGGTTACTGCACTTTTATTCCGTAAAAATCGCTTCATGGCTTCCTGCCTCCTTAATCATATCTAATTCGTGGATTAACCAGAGCGTAGCTAATATCCACAGCTAGATTAGCCAAGGTGAAAATGATGGCCATCATTAAAACGCCTCCCTGGATAATGGGAAAGTCCCGCTGGCTGATGGCGTTGACCACCAAGCGCCCTACCCCGGGCCAGGCAAACACTGTCTCCGTAACAACTGCGCCCCCAAGCATTGCCCCAAACTGAATCCCTACAATTGTGATTACCGGCATAAGGGCGTTGCGCAAAGCGTGTTTGACCACCACTCTTCTCCCGCTCAACCCCTTTGCTTGGGCCGTACGGATATAATCTTTGTTCAGTACTTCCAATAAACTGGACCGAGTAAGCCGGGTGATAATCGCCATCATACTGGTGCCAATAGCGAAAGAAGGAAGCAGGACATAACGCAGCCCGCTAATTAGTTCATCGGCCCTAAATTGAGTAATTAAAGTCCAAAGACCCCCGATAACCGAACCTTCCCGCCCGAACATGGGTAAAAAATCTATCCTTAAAGCCACATAGGAAAGAAGCATCAGCCCTAACCAAAACCCGGGCATAGAAACCCCCACCAAAGCAACAATCATACTAAGATAATCCCAGATAGTACCGCGGCGGGTGGCAGCAAAAATTCCAATGGGTATCCCAAATAAAACAGCAACAAAAACAGACATAAAAGCTAATTCCAAAGTAGCGCCAAGCCTTTCTATTATCAGCGTTACCACTGGAATTCCCTGCCGGATAGATTTACCTAAATCACCCCTAATAGCCAATCCTGCCCAGCGCAAGTATTGTTGAGGGAGGGGTAAGTCTAGGCCATAAGCCGCTTTTAAGCGGGCCACATCTTCATCGGTTGCCTCTTCACCCAAGAGCATGCGGATTGGATCGCCCGGAGAAAGGTGAACCAAGAGAAAAACTAAGATAGAAATTCCAATTAACAAGGGGATCATCTGAACAAAGCGTCGGATAATGTATTGCAACATCTAGACAACCCACTCCTTTACTAAACAGGGGATACCAGGCGCATGGCCCGGCATCCCACAAAATGATCCGTTTCTTGATATTTATTTCTGTTTATCCATGAGATAAACATCCTGCCAAGCAGCTGCACTATAAGGGTGGACTTCCCAATTTTTCACCCAAGGATGCATTAGGCCTACCTCTTCTGAGTAGTTAATGAACCCATAAGGGGCTTCCCAAACAATAATTTCTTGAGCTTCACCGTAGAAATCCAAGGACTCTTGAGATTCCGGAGGGACCGTGCGGCCCTGCTCCAGCAGGTAGTCTACCCGTTCGTTGGAATACTTGCCGTAGTTGTTGGCTCCATCGGTGTGGAACTGGCGGATCATAGCCCGATCCGGATCCAGCTGTCCGGCCCAGCCTAAGATGAAGATGTCGAAATCATCTGTTTCCTGAATCCTGGTGAGATAAGCACCCCACTCTTCGACAGTGACCTCAACTTCAATTCCTACCTGCTGTGCTTCAAACTGCAGGATTTCCGCAATCCGGACGCGCTCCGGGCTTTCATTGGTGTAAAGCCTGAGTTTAATATCGCCGGGACCATAGCCTGCTTCTGCCAATAGTTCAACGGCTTTTTCCGGATTATAAGCAAAACGGTGTACATCATCATTAAACCAAGGCAGAGCCATGGAT
>JAAYRS010000079.1 GCA_012518645.1 Bacillota bacterium | reverse complement strand
TGCACGATTTGAACCAAAGTTTCAATCCTTTGGGCATTATCCACTGTTCTCCGGGCCTGCTGATAACTGGCCTTAATTTCCCGGACAGCACCGGCAGAACGGCCGATTCCTACCAGCAATTTACTATCCGCAAGATTCTCCAATTGAGGCAGATGCCGCTTGAGCCAGCCAACTACATCACGTTCTTTTTCCCCGGCGGGGGAAATTAAGATAATATCCCTTCCCAGTTCGCCGCAGATACATTTGATACTTAAATTTGCCCGCAAATAACTTAAGAATTTATCCTTTTGGCCCTGGACCCGCAGATCGGCTAAACGTATCACAAAAACGCGCATTGTCTCGCTAAAGGCCCAGTTGTTGGCCCGTGCCCTTTCTTCAGCGATTTCCCGGGAAGGAATAGCACCTTCTACTAGATCGATAACAAATTCATTTCGAAACCGCCTTTCGATTTCGTTTAGGGCCCTCCTATAAATTATATCTAAGGTTGCTACGGTTGCCGCCCGTTCCAAAGCAATTTCATCCAGCACTGCTAAATCGGCGGCCGGACCGGACCGGATTAGTAAATAACCAAGGCGGCTGCCCGCGGCTAAAAGAGGCATAACCCAAGCAGTCTTTTCCCCTTCTAATTTCTTCAATGCCTCGCTTTCCTTGATTGAGGCCCGGTTAATTACAGCCAGCCATTTTTCCCAGGCCGGAGATAAAGGGCTGAGGGCCTCGAAATGTTTATCCACAATCAGGACTTCTTTTTTCAAAAAGCTGCCTAACACCTGGGCCACCTGATTTAAACTGCCTCCCTCCAGCATCACTGCCATGAACTCATTATGGATTTCTTCGGACCGGTTAAAAAGGGCCGTTTGGACCCGGAAAATCTCCGATACTAAAGACTGAAGAGCTTCTAAAATGGGCAACTCCGCGGGAAATTGAAGAATGGGAAATCCAAGCCTATCCGCAATTTCCCGGATGGGTCCCGAAATTTCGGAAAGACCCTCTTTTAGCTGAACACCAACGCCGGCCAGCCCTTTGGCCTCCAAGGAAGGCAGGAGTTTCTCCAGTTTTTGCTGATCCCCGGAGGTGCGGAGGGCTAGAAAGAGAAACTCCCCCTCTTGAATTTTATCGAGATTTTGCGGCGTTCCCCATTTGACTTGTTCTAAGCGGCGTTCTAAACCCTTTGCACCAGCAGCGACTTTGACCGCGGCAAAGACCTCAAAAGACAAGATATCCCCCACACTAATCCCTAATTTCCTTTCTTTCACCTTAACCACCCCCTCCTTTGCTTTCCGGGCGGCGCCCGCGGCAGGCCCGGACCAAACGTCTTGTTATTTCTCTAGGTCTGGTAACAGCTGTACCAACCACTACAGACCAAGCACCTAACCGCAGGGCCTGTAAAATTTGCTCCGGCTGCCAAAACCCGCCTTCCGCCAAAACGGGAAATCCCAAGGGAACCAGAGCCTCAAGAAGATCAAACCCGGGCTCGCTCCCCCAGATGCCTTCTTTAAAGCCAAAGGTGGTGGCCAGGGCGTCAACACCAATTTCCAAGGCTGCCTCCCCATCGGCAAAACTTCCGCAATCAGCTATAACAGGCACCCCAAGTTCTTTTCTAATCCGGGGTATAAGCTGGTCCAAATCTTCCCCAAAAGGCCTTTGACGGCGGCCGTCAACGGCAATAAGATCTGCGCCTGCCCGAACCAAGGCCCGAGCCTGATTTAAATAGGGGGTGATGCAAATCCGCCCCTTTGGATCTGCAGCCTTTCGGAGGCCGATCACAGGCAAGCCGGTGATTTTCTTGATCACTTCCACTTCCTGCACCCCGTTGGTGCGGATCCCTAAAGCACCGCCTTGAGCCGCTGCCCGGGCCATAGCCGCCATCAAGATCGGACCGTGCAGCGGTTCATCTTCCAGGGCCTGGCAGGAAACAACCACCCCGTTTTTTATCTCCTTTAACACTTCTGCCACTTTTTCTCCCTCCTTGACGATTGGGCCCGCCCAAAGCAGCTGCCCCCGGTTCAACGCCCTTCCGGGCACACAAAGCTTCCACACAGTTCTAAAAAGTCCTCCGTTGACTGGCAATTGGGCACCGCTATTCCGGAAGGAAAAAACATCCTTATGAGGAAAAGAACCCAGCAAGGATATTTTTGAAACACGAAAGGAGTAGATGGTCCTGTGTTTAAGGAATTAGTGAAGAAAACCCGCAGTTTTAGACGTTTCAAACAAGAACCGGCACCATCCTTAGAGCAGCTGGAGGAATTGGTGGGTTTGACCCGCTTCAGCCCCTCTGCCGGCAACCTGCAGCCTTTGAAATATGTTTTGGTCCGGGCTGAGGAGCAGCGCGGGCAAGTGTTTTCTTGTTTAACCTGGGCGGCCTATTTAAAAGATTGGGCCGGGCCCGCCAAAGAAGAAAGACCCACCGCTTATATCATCATCTGCAGCGACCCCGAAATTAATAGCGAGCCGGAAACAGATGTGGGATTAGCAGCCCAAACTCTGCTTCTCGGAGCCCGCGAACAAGGCTGGGGCGGCTGCCTTTTAGCCAGTATCGACCGGGCCCGCCTGCGCCAATTTTTAGACCTGTCCCCCGCCCTAAAAATTCATTTAACCCTGGCTTTAGGTACCCCCGCGGAAACAGTAAAGGTAACTGAGGCCGCCGGTGAAAACATTCGTTATTGGCGGGATGCTCAGCAGATCCATTACGTCCCCAAAAGAAAGCGGGAGGATTTAATTATAGGCAGCTTTTGAAAAGGCCCTTTCCCCTCGGGGAAAGAGCCTTTTTAGTGCTAAAATTCTAGTTCAGGACTATTTTCACAGGAGTTGAGCGGCTGAGGTTATCACTAACCGGGCAGCGGGCCTCCACGGCTGCCAGCCAAATCCGAAGCTGCTCCTCTGTAGCATTGCTGTCAGCTTTGACCTTAGCCCTGATTTCTTGGTATCCGGCTCTGTTTTCCGTGGCTTTCCCCATAAACTTAGCCGGATCCAAATCGCCTTCCAATTCAAAACTAATGCCGTTAAGTTCAAAACCCATTTCCCGAGCCACTACATGGCCTACAACGTTGAGGCAGCCGGCCAAAGCGCCCAAAACATATTCCACGGGGTTAGGGCCTTGATCGGTACCGTTTAAATTCTTGGGTTCATCAATAATCATTTCGAAATTACCGGCTCGAACCACCGTTTTTGTTGGATTTTCACTTTCCGCCGTAACTTTAAAGGTAGCTAAACTCACTTAAAACCCTCCTTTTAGTCTTTTCAATCCCACTATCCCCCCAGGGGGATAAATTATGCGTTAAAAACGGGCAGCCCGGGCTGTCGACGCTGATCCCGCTCCGCCTTAAGGCTGAATTAAAAACCTGCCGGGGATGAATTGCCGAAACGGGAGACCCTTGTTATAATCAAAATAAAGGAAGGGGCTGAACTGAAATGGAATCTAAGAATTTATGGGCTCTAGTCCTAATTATTTTCGGAGCTCACTTTTTAAACAAAAACCTTAACCTCCTGCCCCGGGCGGGTAAATTCTGGCCTTTAATTTTAATTATCCTGGGAAGCATCGCTCTTTACCAGGCCCTGACCAATGGAAACAAAGGGCGAACCTACCCCCGGGGGGAAACTTGGGAAATCGAAGGGAATGGGAATTCCCCCCTGGTTAAATCATTGATCTCCCTCTTAGCCCTGGTTGTAGTGGGATTTGTAGGCTTAATTATATTAGGAATCATCGGGCCCTTTTTCTTGCTCTTCCTGCTTTTTTTGCCCTTGATCCTTTTTTTCCGCCTTGGTTTTGCTTTTTTAAAGCTCTTAATCCCCATTGGCCTTTTGGCCGCCCCTTTTCTGCTTGTAATCTGGATTTTGAGCCTGGTTTTTTAGGGAAGGACCCCTAATCTTCTCCCCGCCACTCCCAATAGCAGTGTTTGGGAGAGGTGATCTTCTTTTCTTTTTTCAATTTTTTCATGGCCTGATCTACCTCCCGGCGCTCAATACCAGTAGCAGCGGCAACATCACCCGCTCGTACCGGTTCTTTCCCCTTCTGGAAAAAATTAGAAACTGTTTCATAACTGCCCGTTGGTTTTCCCTCCTAAATCGATTTGGCCCAGCTTTGATTGACACCCCCGCCCTTTTTCTATAAAATCAGGAATAAAGACAGTAGATAATGGTTGTCATTCCCGTTCATTGTAGCACAGCCGTTATTTTCCTGCTCGCAGGTTATTTAGATTTTTATCACAATCTTTGGATCATTTTCCCCGGAGGTGAAATTATGGGCCCGTGCCGGCTGCTGACAATCTTGGATCAAACCATGCACCTTTTTTATTCCTGCACCCAACTGCCCATCACAGCCTTAACTAATCAAACCTTTCCGCGGGAAGGCAGTTTAGCGCAGAAGTTGGGGCTGCAGTTTCACGATTATCGGGAAAGAGAACTAATCCTTCCCGGCCAGGACCAAGAAAAGCGCTTTTATCTCTGCCCGATCTGCCCCCACGGAGGGAAGGCCGGACTTTTTATACTGGGTCCTTATCATTCTGAAGAAAAGAAAAAGGCCGGTGTGAGTTACCGGCCCCCTGAAGCTCTTCCCCATCTGGTGTCCCTCTTGCGCAACCTGCAGCGGACAGAATGGGCCCGCTTAAACAACCGCCCTTACTGTCTCCATGTCCAGCGGGCTGTTAAAATGATCTCCGCAGGATATGCCCAAGAAATTTCTTTGGAAAGCACAGCGCGCAGCCTGGGTTTGAATAAATCCTATTTCTCCGCTTTATTCCGGGAAAATACTGGCCAAACTTTTACTGAGTTTGTCCAAGAAGTGCGGATAAAAGAAAGTAAGAAACTTTTAGCGAACCCAGCCCTCTCTGTTTTAGAAATAGCTCTCCAAGTAGGCTTCAACAATCAGAATTATTTTGCTCGAATATTTAAGAAATTAACCGGGGTTAGCCCCAGCGAGTTTCGGCAGAAAATTGATCTTTCTAGCTCTCCGCATCCACCGTCCACTGAAATTGATCCGGCAAAACCCCGTTTTGAATCCCGGTAATAGTGTCGTAAAGCCTCCGGGAAACAGCCCCGATTTTTCCGCCCCCGATTTTGATTGTAGTTCCCTGCCAAGAAAGCTTGCCTATGGGGGAAATAACGGCAGCGGTTCCGCAGCCGAAGGCCTCAGCCAGCCGGCCCTCCCGCTGGGCCGCTGCTACTTCGTCCATGGAGAGCCGCCTTTCCACCACCGGTATATTCCAGGATCGCAGCAGCTTAATTACGGAATCCCGGGTCACTCCGGGCAGGATCGTATCGCCTAAATCGGGAGTAACCAATTCCCCCCCCAGATTGAAAAATACGTTCATGGCCCCTACTTCTTCCACGTATTTCTGCTCCAAGGCATCAAGCCAAAGTACTTGGGCATGACCCTCTTTTTTAGAGTTTTCCTGGGCTTTTAAACCCCCGGCGTAATTCCCCGCTGCTTTGGCCGATCCTGTGCCGCCGCGTACTGCCCGCACATAACGGCATTCCACGTGAATGCTGATGGGATTGATCCCTTCAGGGTAATAGGGCCCTACCGGAGATAGAATTACCACAAATTTATAACTGGAGGAGGCCCGCACCCCTAAAACAGCATCAGTGGCGATAATAAAGGGCCGGATATATAAAGAAGTGCCCGATTCTGTGGGAATCCAATCCTTTTCCAAGGCCACCAGTTTTTTAATGGCCCCCAGCATAAATTGTTCATCAAAGGCGGGTATGCACATCCGTTCATTGCTGCGGTTAAGGCGGCGCATATTCTGTTCCGGCCTAAATAGAAGAACCTTGCCCTCGGGAGAGCGAAAAGCTTTCATGCCTTCGAAAACTGCTTGGGCATAATGAAACACTAAAGCAGCCGGATCCAACTGCAGAGGGGCATAAGGGACAATACGCGCTTGATGCCACCCTTGGTTTTCGCGGTACTCCATGACAAACATATGATCAGTAAAGAATCTCCCAAATCCCAGTTTAGCCTGATCAGGTTTGGGTTTTAACTCCGCAGCTTTATGAACAGGAATCTGCATCTGTTTACACTCCCTCATGATTATTTTTCTTTTTTATTTACTTCATTCTCCAAACCCCAAATCCTCCTTAGTTCCCGGGCCCCTTAAGCCTGAAAAGCACCCTTAGTGGGGGCTTCCGCATCTTATAGCTCTCTCCGCGGCGAAAGAGAATCAACTTCCCCTTTTTCTTTACGCTTTTCCTTAGCAGGGACAGTAAAAATATTTCCAAAATTAAAACCCGCCGAGATCGGCGGGTTACTTTTGCTTCTTTGCTTAAGTGATGGCCAGAAACTGATCCACATCATCCCTGCTTAACTGGACAGCGGCTTCCCAAAATTCCGGTTGGGTTAAATCAGCGCCCAAATGTTTGCGGGCCAGATCCTCGACGTTCATCTTAGCCGTATCCGCCAAAAGCCTTCTGTAGCTGGAGGCGAATCCGGGTCCCTCCGCTTTAGCCCGGGCATAAACACCGGAGCTAAAGAGGTAGCCGAAGGTATAGGGGAAATTATAGAAAGGAACGCTGCTGAGGTAAAAATGCAGTTTAGAAGCCCAAAAATGAGGGTGGTATTCTGCCAAGGCCCGCCCGTAAGCATCTTCTTGGGCCCGAAGCATCAAATCATTTAATTGCTCCACGCCAATTAAGCCTTCCCGGCGCGCCCGGTAAAACCTTGTTTCAAAGAGAAAACGGGCTTTGATATTCATGAAAAAGGCTACATCCCGCTGGATTTTATCTTCCAGGATACCCACTTTTTCTTGGGGTGAAGCTTCCTGCAGTGCCCCGTCTACCACTAAAAGTTCACTGAATGTCGAAGCAGTTTCCGCCACGTTCATAGCATAACGCCGCAGGAGAAAAGGTGCGTCTTTTAAAACATAGCCGTGATAAGCATGGCCTAACTCGTGGGCTAAAGTACCAAGGCTCTGGATAGTACCGGCGTAGGTCATAAACACCCGCGACTCTTTGCTTAAAGGAAAAGAGGTGCAGAAAGCACCGGGTCTTTTCCCGGCTCTATCCTCAGCTTCAATCCAATTTTTTTCCAAAGCGTTCTTAGTAAAATTAGCAATTTCGGGACTAAAGCGGCCCAGCTGTTCGAGAATAAAATCAGCGGCTTGATCGTAAGAAATCCCCTTGGCGGCTTCCCCTAAAGGTGCTTCCAGATCGTACCAGCTCAATTTCTCCAAGCCCAGAAGCTGAGCCTTTCGTTTCAAATATTTTTTAAGATGATCCAGGCTGCCCTCCACCGCAGACCACATAGCATCCAAAGTTTCCCGCTGCATGCGGTTTAAGCGCAAGGGCTCGCTTAAAACATCATCCCAACCTCTATTTCGATACAAGTTTAGCCGAAAACCGGCGATATGGTTTAAGGCACTGGCGCAAAGTTCGCCTTCTTGGGCCCAGGCCTGCTCTAGTTTATGAAAGGCGAGCCGGCGTAAATTCCGATCCGGCTCGGAGAGAAGGTTGGCCGCCTGACCTACTGATAATTCCCTGATTTTTCCCCGCCGCTCTATTTTCACCTTCATGCGCCCCACCACAGTATTATATAATCGGGACCAGGCATGATAGCCGTCTACGGCTAAATCTGCGGCTAAAGCCTCCTTCGGGGCCGGCATCTTAGTTTGGGCCGTTAAACGCCATTCCCGGAGGGGAAAACTAAGGTCCCTTAAGTGAGGATCCTCCAAAAGCCGAACCCACCTTTCCGGCGAAACAGCTACCAGCAGTTGATCCACCTCTGTTAAAACCACGGACAAGCGGGCTTTGATCTGGCTTAAATTGCCCTCCAGCAAACGAGCCTGCTGATCCTGGACATCCTGGGCCGTCAAACAACCTACGAAAGCGGAGGGCTGTCCTAAATTGGCCATAACGGCCTGTATTTTATTAACCAAAGTAATCAGTTGTTCTGCTTTTAAATCTGGACTGAGTGCTTTGATGTAAGCGTGAAGGGTTTCAATTCCCACTTTTACCTTGCGCACCTGCTCCAAAAGTTCCTCTGAACTGCTGCCACCGGGATAAACGCTCTCCAGATCCCAGTTTTGACTATACTTGGACATTTCTCTCCTCCTATTCACTTAATGTAAAATCTGCAGTTATCCAATCCGCTTGGATTGATCCCCGGGCCCCTGCAGCTTCCTTTCCGTTAATTAACTTTACCTTAACCTATATTACGTTTCCAACTCCCATTTCCCTTTAAGTAAATAAATTTAATCCAAAAATAAGTGATCTTCGAACCAAGTGGGGATTATTTCCCGCCGCCCGCTGTTTTAGGCCCATTAAGCTCCGGCTGCC
>JAAYRS010000078.1 GCA_012518645.1 Bacillota bacterium | reverse complement strand
TTAAGCGCCCCGACGTCCGCGGATTAAAGCAATACTACCTTAACGATAAAGGCCTAATCCTTAATGGTTCATATTAGGCGGACATAGAACCTAGAAGGCTTTAGAGGAGTTTTGCCCGGGTAAGTGTCTCCTTTGTTGCCCCCTATAAGTACCTTGTTTGTGTGGAATTTCCAATTGGTATTGAACAAGCATTGACGAAGGGCAGCTGGCGCCTTCTTTTGGGACGGGCAAAGAAAAAGGGTCAATGATTTGCTTCAAATTTGCTGTTATGCTGGCGATTTAACGTCCTGGTTTTTCGTACCTAAACGTTAAAAAGTTAGGGTCTTTTCTGAATTAGGTGGCGTTTAAGTCTTATGCGTGACATGTTACTGTCAATTCTCTTGTCCTTTTTTAGAGGGTGGTGGGCATGAAGGAATTACACTTGCATTTGGAAAATTGCTACGGAATTCGAAAGATGAAAGCGAAATTTAAGTTTGGCGATCAGAAAGTGCAGCTAATTTACGCTGCCAACGGCACTATGAAAACATCTTTAGCCAAGACATTCGGGGATTATAGTCGGGGGGAAGATTCCGGGGACCTGATCTACCCCGAAAGGGAAGCTAAAAGGGTTATTGCCGACGAAAGCGGCAAGCCTATTGACCCTAGCTCCGTATTTGTGATTAGGCCTTACGATGCCCAATTTAGATCGGAAGGGGTTGCTCTGTTGCTAGCCAATGAAAGGCTAAGAAACAGGTATGAAAATGTACATCAAGAGGTTGACCAGCGTAAACAAGAACTACTAGTAAGGTTACGAACTAATTCCGGCCTTAGGAAAGAACAACTGGAAAAAGAGTTTTGTTCTGCGTTTATGAAAGAAGAAACGGATTTCTACACTTGCTTGCAGAGTTGCCAGAAGGATGTGCTGGGAGGGAACCCCGCCCATCTTAGTCATATTGTTTACAGCAAAATTTTTGATGAGGCTGTGGTTGCTTTTTTAGAGTCAGGCGATGTTCAAACTCAGATCAGGGAATATATCCAAAAATATGATGAACTAATCAACAAGTCGCGATTTTTACAGAGGGGATTTAACCATTACAATGCTCACACTGTGTTAAACAATTTGCGCAACCATGGTTTTTTTACTGCCAAGCACACTGTAAATTTAACCGGCCCGGATACAGCCTTGCTGATAAGGAACGAGACGGAATTTGCTGAGGTATTGGAGGAAGAATTCAACGCTATTTTTGAGGATGCGGAATTGCAGGCAATATTCGAAAGCATAAATGATAAAATTACAAATAAAAAGCTAAGGGATTTTCGTGAATTCCTTTTCGAACAGCAAGAAATCCTGCCCTTGTTGGCTGATCTAGATGGATTGAAAAAAAGACTTTGGGTTTCATATCTACAAGATAATAAAGAGTATTATATTGCTTTCTTACAAACCTACCAGGATGCTCAGTCCGCTTTGAATGAAATTGTTGTTTCGGCTAGAAAGGAAAGAACTAAATGGGAAACGGTGCTTGATGTATTCCATAGTAGATTTTTTGTGCCTTTTAGGGTAAGGATTAAGAACAAAGCGGATGCCGTTTTAAAAACCGGGGTCCCGTCCTTTTACTATGATTTCCATGATGAAGAAGATATTCAAGAGGAATTACTATTTCGTGTTTTAAGTAGGGGCGAGCAAAGGGCGTTTTATCTTATGAATATCATTTTCGAAATTAGGTCACGCCAGGAAAACGGACTGGAAACTTTATTAATCGTTGATGATATCGCCGACTCCTTCGATTATCAAAACAAGTTTGCTATCATTGAGTATCTGAAGGAGCTGGCAGAACATCCCACTCTTAAGATGATCATTATGACCCATAACTTTGATTTTTTTAGAACAGCCCAATCCAGAATTTGCCCATCCTTGAAGTGGGAAGGCTCTTTTTTAGCACAAAGGCTTAACGGCCATATCCATTTGGAACCCGCCAAATTTAAAGAGGTCAACAATCCCTTTGAATCCTGGAAAAAAGATTTCGAGGATCCCGTAAAACTTGTGGCTTCGATTCCCTTTGCCCGCAACATCGCCCAATATCTAGGAGATGCGGCCAGTTTTAAGAAATTGACTTCATTACTGCACATCAAACCGGATAGTTATGACCTTATTATAGGTGATTTAGCCCGTATTTATGATAAACTTTTTATTGATAAGGTCAAATTTGAACTTTCGCTCCAAAAAAGAGTACTTGATCTAATTTTTGACCAAGCCGATATTCTGGTTATGCACTCGCTAGAAAGGGGCATTAACCTGGAGAAGAAGATAGTGCTTAGTATGGCTATCCGCCTTAAAGCAGAGGAATATATGATTTCCGAGATTAATCAACCGGAAGTCACGTCGAAAATTGATTCTAACCAAACTGGAGAACTTTTTGGGCAATTCAAAAGAATGTTTCCAAAACGAGAAAAAGAGATTAGGGTTTTAAACAGAGTATCTCTAGCGACGCCGGAAAACATCCACATTAATTCCTTCATGTTTGAGCCCATCATTGACATGTCCGATGAGTATTTGCAAAGTTTGTATCGGGAAATAAGCGAGCTAATGGGGCGAAAAGTTTAAAAGCGTGCAAGCGAGATTGGCAAGTCAGAAACAAGCGGCCCCAAACAATTCCGATAGAATAAGTTTGGCAAAAACAACTTATCAGGTTACTAGAAGGAGCCGTCACAACGTATATCAAAAGGAAGCAAGAAGTGTTCCACGCCGGGGTCGAAGTCGCCAACTATGAATTCCTACAGAAAAAAGAGAAAGAAGCGCTTTCGCAGTTTTTCCTGCCGTTGGACATTGAAGTGATGCATATGTTGTTGGAAGAAGATGTAACGCTGTATGCTGGGCCTAAAGGTAGGCATAGAACTGCCGAGTGTACCGCATGAGTAGGCAACTGTTGCCATGGGAGGAAAGAAAATCCGTGCCAAACGCCTGAAAATTAGAAGTGTTAATGGCCATGGGGAGTTGCCCTTGCCCACGTTGGCATAATTCCAATCGGAAGACCCACACAACGAAGCCATTATGGCCGGGTTATCGGCTGGTGTAAGGACAGGAAAATATTGCCGAACGTCGGAGGGCCGGGGTGGCCCGTGGACCAGTAAAAGCGGGGTTAGCCGCCGCTTCATTAAAGAAATGGATAAACTTGTGGAGAAAGTCTTCGCAAGACTCCTTCAGACGATTACCCGTAATTGTGGGAGGTGGTACGGAGCCCGGTAAAATATCACACTTGCGGCCGTGGGCATCATTGGGGACGGGAAGAAACGCACACTCGGCATTATCGAAGGGGGACCAGAAAACAGCGTTGTGGCAACGGAATTGTCCAATGATTTACTCGATAGGGCTCCGATCCCCTACGTCCAAGGTTATATGTTAGGGGCTGCTGAACAACCCTAAAATACCGATAAACACGTGCTTTACAGCTGTTTTTGTGATATAATAGTGCTAAGGAATAACGGATTTATTTAAAAAACCCTTGCACTTGGAGATGAGGATTATGT
>JAAYRS010000077.1 GCA_012518645.1 Bacillota bacterium | reverse complement strand
CCCGCCTTAATTTCTACTGTTTGCCCGGGCCGGAAAGGAAGTTTTTTGAGCCGGCCTAAAGGGAGGATAATCCGATTAGGGGCAAGGTCTGCTCTCTCATCGACCACACTTAAGCAAAAGCCGTTTAGCGTGCGGATATTAACAGCAGCGGGAAACACGGTTTCCACCCGGCCCAATCCGGCTAAGAAACTTCCCGGGGCACTGCCGCATCCTTTAGCCTGCACCCGCATCAAGCTCACCCTTTCGTTTAGGTGTTAGAGAAAATGACGGTCATCACCTTTGTATAATTACACAAAAATGGGACCCTTAATTTAGTAATTCGCCACAAAGGCAAAAAATAAAGGATCCCAGCTGACAGCTATTAAAGAGCTTTCCCTTCCGCAAGCAGGGCTTTAGCTTTTTGAGCCGAAGGCCCTTGGGAAAACTTACTTCCGACAAATATCCCCAAATCCTCCAAAGGCAAGCAGATTTTCTTACTGAAAATCCAACGCCTTGACGGCCACTTCCAAGGCCAGCCTTTGTTGAGGATTATCCATACTGATTCCCAGCAGCTCCTCAATGCGTTTCATCCTGTACAAAACAGTATTGTAGTGGACAAAAAGGCCGGCAGCCACCTGTTTTAAATTTCCCCCTTCTGAATAATAATGACGCAGGGTTTTTAGCAGATCGGTCCCGTTGCGGCGATCATAATCTAAAAGGGGCTGAAGTGTATCCCTGATAAAAGCCCTCATTTCCGCCTTGCCGTTTAGTTCTTCCAGCAAACGGTAGATTCCCAGCTGATCATAATGCACTATTTTCCCCAAACTGGGAATATTTTGCGCATTGCTTACCGCCCTCTTAGCCTGGCGGAAGCTGGTTTTAACGTCCCGAAGGGAAGTTGAATCCCGGCCGGCCCCAATGATTAGCCCGCTTCCGGCAGCTGCTTCCAGTTCCCCAAAACGTTTTTGCAGCCAATCTGAAAGCCGGGCCGCCTGTTCCCCTGCCGGGGAAACCAGGACAATATCCCGGCCTAATTCGCCGGAAATATAGCGGCTGTCCAAATTATCCCGCAGGTAATGGAGAAGGCTGTCCTTTTGTCTTTGGCGCTGAAAATCCACCAGGCGGATTAAATAAACCCGCATTTCATTTTCCAAAGTCCAGTTATTCGCCTTAGCCCTCTGCTTGGCTACATCATTGGAAGGAAAGGCTGCCTCCACCAAATCCACTACAAATTCGTTGCGGAAACGCCGTTCCATTTCGTTGAGAGCTCTGGCATTGATGATCTCTAAAGTAGCCACCGTAGCAGCCCGCTCCAAAGTGATCTCGTCTAGAATAGAATATTCTTCGTGAGAACGCCCCGGATTGGAAGCAGTAACCAAATAGCCTAAAAGGCTGCCCCCGGCTAATAGGGGGACAACAATGCCCGGTTGTTTCCCCTCAATTTTGGTAAGACGGACTGCATTTTTGAAACAATCCCAATCGATCCCCTCCATCCACTGGGCCATCCAAGCGGAAACAGGCCCCAAGGGCCGAATTCGGGCGTCGACTACAACAACTTCTTTGGCAATCAGGGTTTCCACCATTTCCGTAAGCCTATCTAAACCCCCGCCTTGCAAAACCACTTCAATGAACTGATTATGGACCCATTCTGAACGGCGGAGCAGGTCTGTTTGAAAGTTAAATATCTCATTAATAATCGGTTCGAGAACAGTGGAAAAAGCGATATGGGGAGGTAATTTAAGAATGGGAAATTGGAGTTGATCCGCGATTTCAAGGGCTTTTTTGGGGATTTCCTGAATATAGCGTTTGGGCTTTATTGCTAACCCGGCCAAATTCTTCTTGGCTAATTCGGGAATCAAAGCCACTACTTCTTCCGGGTTTGCCCTTAATGAGTAAAATGTAGTTAGAAGTAATTCCCCTTCCTGGACCCAATCTAAGATGTCGGGTACTTCCATGACATTAATATGGTAAATGCGGCGGTCCAAACCGGCTTCTCCAGCCACCACTTTTGTCCCGGAAAAAGCTTCTAGAGTCAAAGCATCGCGCACAGTCACACCCAGCCTATTGCGTTCCATAAAGCCGCCACCCCTTTAAAAACCATTATAGCACCGGCCCAGAACCTGCGCAATCCAATTGAATTGGGGAAATTTCGCCAAAATAAATAAACCGCAGCAAGCCGGAGCCGCCGCGGTTTGCCAAAATCGTATTTGGACAAAGAAAATCCGTTTTATTGGGGCTCGCCTACAATGCCTTCAATTAACCAATCGAAATCACCCATTTGATCATTACCCCACATTTCCCCTTCGGCAATCCGGATTTTCCCTTTTTGATCCTTAATGGGGCCTACAAACGGCTCAATTAAACCATTTTTGAAATCCTCTGCAGCGTCAAAAACGGCCGCGCGAACCTCTTCCGGGACCCCGTCGCCGAATGGTGCAATTTCCAAAAATCCTTCAGCCAAACCACCGCGGACAAAACCAGCTTGCCAAGTCCCGTCAATTACAGCCCGGGCACTTTCTGTAAAGTAATCGCCCCAGGTCAACCCCAGGCCTGTCACCCAGCCTTGGGGAGCATATTTCTGAGCTTCGAAAGACATAAAGCCGATAGTATGGGCATCCGCCGCCTCAATGGTTTGAATTACAGCGATGGGAGAGTCCAGATGCATGGAAATCACGTCAATTCCCTGATCCAAAAGAGCCTGGGCCGCTGCAGCTTCCTTCGTAGTGTCCCCCCAGCTGAAGGTCCACATCAGATGGGTTGTAACTTCCGGGTTTACGGAGCGGGCTCCTAAATGGAATCCGTTGATATTCCCTAAGGTGAAACCAAGAGGCATCCCGCCAATAAATCCTATTTTGTTCGTCTCAGTCATTAAACCGGCAGCCACGCCCATAATATAAAAGTGCTGCTGGGTTGTACCAAAGAAGTTGCTGAAGTTTTCCGTTACTTCCCAACCTCCCGGATGCATGAATTTAACGTCGGGATGGCGTTCCGCTACAGATATGGCCGGATACTGAAAAGCAAAACCGCAGGCTAAAATTAATTCGGCGCCCTGGCGGATCATGGTTTCCATAGTACTTTCCGCCTCGGCATCATCCACGTATTCCGCTACAATTACCTTTACCCCGGGGATATTGCGCTCAACTTCTACAACCGCATCATAGAAAGACTGGTTGTAGCCTGCATCGTTCTTGGGGCCCGGTAAAAGCAAACCAATAACTAAGCTTTGCTCCTGGGAACTTACGGTGCCGCCTCCTAGAAGACCTGCCGCAAGTGTAAAAATGACAACAATCAATGCTGTTTTTTTCATTTATTTGGGTCACTCCTTTCCTCACGCTTTGAAATCACAACACCGCCTGTTTCCGCCGCCAACCACCTCCTATCAGCAGCCCAACATTTATTCTTCACCTGAATAAACGCGCCCCAAGGCGGCCGGTGCTGCAAAACGCCGCACACCGCCCCAAATCATGAGCACTCCCAGAGTGAGCACATAGGGGATCATATTTAACAAGAAAGGCGAAATGGAACTGCCCCGGGCCTGCAGCTGCAGCTGCAAGGTCACGGACCCGCCGAAGAGCAGCGCCCCGGCAATGGCCCGTAAGGGATGCCATTTAGAAAAGATCACAAGGGCAATGGCGATAAACCCGCGCCCTCCGATCATACCCTCCGTCCAAGCCCGGGCCACCGCCAGGGAAAGGTGAGCACCGGCCAAACCGGCCAAAAAGCCGTTAGCCAGCTGCGCCTGGTACTGCAGAGCAGGAATTTTTAAGCCGGCGGCAAAAGCTGCCGAGGGATCCTCCCCCACCACACGCAAATGCAGCCCCCACTTGGTGCGGAATAAACCCCACCAAGCAAAAACAGCGGCCGGGACCACTAAATAGACCAGTAAGTCGTAGCTAAACATAGTGCTTCTAACCCAGGAGAAGGCACTTACCCCCGGGATTTGATAGCGAGCCAGGCCGCTGATGCCCGAACCAATATAAGAACGCCCAATCATGGCACTAAGCCCTGTCCCCAAAAACATAACTGTCAAGCCGCTGGCTAATTGGTTAGCCTGGCGGTTAACTACTAAAAAAGCATAGACCAGGTTCAAGGCCGCGCCCGCTAAGGCTGCCAATAAAACACCAAGCCACATGTTCCCGGTCCCGGCCGCAACTGTAAAGCCTGCTGCTGCGCCAACCAGCATAATTCCTTCTAGCCCCAAATTGACCATCCCCGCCCTTTGGCCGATTACTTCGCCCAAAGTACAATAAAGCAGGGGAGCGCCGTACATAATAGTTCCTGAGATAAGCCCAGCGAAAAATGAGATCATGACATCAGCCGCCTTAAATTTGGTTTCATTAACACAATAAAGAGGATAATGGCCATCAACACATTAATAGCAGCGAAAGGCACACCTTGGGTGATTTGGAGCAAGGATCCGGAGGAAAACACTATGGCCAGCACAAAAGACATGGCTAAAATTCCTAAAGGGCGGCCCCCCGCTAACCAGCTGATTAAAAAGCCCACAAAACCATAGCCCGGGGAAAACCCTGCCCTCAGCCTGCCGTGGAGGGCGGTAACTTCGGACATGCCGGCCAAACCGGCAATACCCCCGGCCACAAACATTACAGCGATAAGATAAAAATTAACTTCTATCCCCATCCTTTTGGCCGCTTCCGGGTTTCCGCCAATACCTTTAATTTTAAGGCCCCACTTTGTTTTTTCTAAAACAAACCAATAGATAAAAAGAATCAAAAGGGCTAGAAAGAAGCCAAGATGGATCCTGGTTTGGAAAAAACGGGGCATCCGGGCCTCTTGGACAAAGGCCGCTGTTTGAGGAAAGGCCGAGGCCCCCGGTTCTCTGGACCGCCAGGAACCATAGACAAAATAACCGACAACCAAAGGAGCAATGTAATTCATGAGTAAAGTAGTGATAGTCTCATTAACATACCCTTTAGCCCGCAGAAAGCCGGCTAAGGCAGCCCAAACCCCGCCGCCGATAAAACCCAATAACACTAAAAAGGGAATGAATACAGAAGCTGGTAGATTAGTAAACGTGATCGCACCCCAAGTTGCCAGCCAGGCGCCTAAATAGAGCTGGCCTTCCCCGCCCACGTTGATTAAACCTGCACGGGAAGGTAAAGCTACGGCAATGGCTGTGAATAATAAAGGGGTCATCCTGACGATTACCTCAGAAAAACCATACCAGCTGCTGAGTGTAAAATCAAAGGTGTCGATATAAGCTAAAATAGGATTTTTACCCGCCAAGAGAAGAACCGCGGCATAGGCAATTAGGGCAACAGTTAGGATAAAAACATATCTGGCAAGCGCTGACAACCAATTTTTGGGCATATTTAACCGCCTCCTTCCGCAGCTTCGATTTGGGAACCGGTCATTAAATGGCCAATCTTGTGCCGATCTATTTCCTGAGGGGCAAAAGTACCGGCAATTTTCCCCTGATAAAGCACAATCAAGCGGTCACTAAATTTGAATAGATCGTCTAAGTCCTCGGATATTAAAAGCACGGCCCCGCCCCTATCCCGCAGTTGGGCAAAAACCCCGAAAGTTGCTGCAGCACTATGGACATCGAGGCCCCTAGTAGGGTAGGAAGCAATTAAAACCTGGGGGTCACGCCCTAATTCCCGGGCCAAAACCACCCTCTGCAGCTGGCCTCCCGATAAAGAACGGACCGGCCGGTGCGGATCTAAAGGTTCAAAGTTTAAAGTTTGAAAGGATTCTTCTACTTTGGCAGCAACCCCGGGCCAATCCAGGCCGAAGCCGCCGTAAAGTGCATAAGTTTCCAGATCACCCAAAGCAGTATTTTCCACCAGGTTCATCCAAGGCACAACACCCATTTGTAAGGGTTCTTCCGGAATAAATCCGATTCCGCCGGACCTGATTTTTTTTGGAGTCCAGCTGGTGGCATCCCGGCTGCGGATAAACTTAGAGCCTTCCGTTAGAGGCAAAAAGCCCAGGATGGCATCTACCAACTCCCGCTGGCCATTTCCGGAAACGCCGACAATGCCAACAATTTCGCCTTTCTTCAACTTTAAGTCGATTTGAGAAAGCTGAGTGCCCACCGCAGTAGGCGCAGTGCCGGCGCCTTTCAGCTCCAAGAGCACGTCTTTTTCTTTCTCGGCTCTCTTATCCCTAATTTCCAGCTTCGGCGGCTCCACATCGCCGAACATCATCTTTACCAGAGTGGACTCTGTGGCTTGGGAGCAGTCAATAGTTTCCACCAAGCGCCCCCGGCGCAGCACACTTACTTTATCCGCACACTGGAGGACCTCCCGCATCTTGTGGGTAATAAAGACAATCGCGTACCCATCCTTTTTCAAGCTTTCAAAAATATTAAAAAGCCCTTCTATTTCATGAGGCGCCAAGACGCGGGTGGCCTCATCGAAAATAAGAACGCGGGCTTTTGCAGTTAAAAGTTTGAGCACCTCTACCTTCTGTTGGTCACCCAAAGGAAGATCTCTTACCGCCAAATTTAGGTTAAACTGAAGCTGATAGCGTTGAGCCAAAGAATCTAAATGGCTGAGGATTTTTTCATTATCCAAGACCGGGGACAGATCAGGAAGGTAGAGGGCAATGTTTTCGGCCGCTGTCATGGCCGGAACAAGCGTAAACGTTTGAAACACCATGCCGATTCTGTGCTTCCGGGCATCTAGAGGCGAATTCAGCTGGATTTTTTCTCCATCCAGACTAATTGAACCGCTATCGGCAGTATAGAATCCGTAAAGGATTTTCATTAAAGTGCTTTTTCCCGCTCCGTTCTCGCCTAGAAGAGCATGAACCTCTCCGGGGTAAAGATCGAGATCAACAGAGTCGTTAGCAAGCACAGTAGAAAAGCGCTTGGTAATTTTACGTAAAGAAACCAGCGGCCTAGCTTTATCCCTAGCAGTCATTTCTCCGCTGCCCCCAATCGAGGTTGATTTCTCTTCGTATAAATTGTACCAACTTCATTGAAAACTAGCTATATGGAACCATGCCAAAGATCCGGGGAGGGAATTGTCAGGTTTCAACAACTAAAAGCATCTTTAAGAGCAGGAAGGGAGATATTCTTTGGGGAAATAATACAAAGCAGCAGAATAGAATCCCAGGGGGGGTAATTTTGGTGATCATTACCGTACGGAAAGCGCTGGAGCTTCCGGCCATGGAAAACGCGGTTTTAATTGCCGGAGAAGCCGGCCTTGATCGGCCCATTTCTTCAGTAAACATAATGGAAGTGCCTGATATTACCCGTTTTGTAAAAAAAGATGAATTGCTGATCACCACCACTTTCCCTATAAAAGACAATCCTGAGGCCCAGGAGAAACTAATCCCTTCTTTAGCAAAAAAAGGGGTGGCCGCTTTGGCCATTAAACCTGTTTTTTACGATAATAAGGTACCGGAAGTAATGATCGATTACGCCAACCAGTTAAATTTCCCCTTAATCCAGCTGCCCCGGAGCACCTCCTTCAACGAATTAATCAACCCCATCCTCGGTGAAATCTTAAACCGCCAAGCTACGGTCTTACGCCGCAACGATGCTGTACACAGGCAATTGACCGATCTTGTCCTCCAGGGGGGCACCCTGGGCGATATCGCCCAGATGCTGGCTTCTTTACTCCAGACCCCTGTTTCCATTCATTCCGCCCAATTCCAAGTCCTGGCCAAAGCCGCGCCGAGCGGCTCCCGGCGCTATGCAGAGCTATTTCAGGATTTGGAATCCTTTTCCAAAGCAATCCAAAAAAGTTTCGGTTCTTCCGTGGGCCGATGCACAGCTTTACTCAATAACCGAAAAGCGGATGTCCATATTCAACCGGTTATCGTGGCCGGAAAAGATTACGCCAGGCTTCTGGTTTGGTTAGATCAAAACACTTCCTACGAAACAAACGTGATCGAACAGGCGGCCACGGTAATTGCCTTGGAAATCGTTAAACTGCAGGCAGTGTCGGAAACTGAACGAAGATTTAGAAGCCATTTTATAGAGGAGCTCTTAAAAGGCACTATCACCGATAGAGCCGAGATCCTCTCCCGGGGAAGAACCTACGGCTGGGACTTAGCACAGCCCCTCTTACCCGTAATAATAGGGGTCCCCGACTACGCCGACATTTTAACCGCCCACCAAACCGAAGAGGAACAATTAGAAGCCCTAGGGCGGGTTTGGTCCGCCTTGATTCAAGCAACCTCTGAAAAAGGAATAATTACAGTCGATATCGGAGCCCGCATTTTACTTTTAGTCCAGGCGGATCCCCTCAGTTCAAACCGTAATTTAGTGCCCGAGCTGCTTAGAAAGTTGAAACGGGAGATAGCTATTGACACTAAAATGTTTTCCGCCGGCGTAGGGCGCATTCTTCCCGATATCATGGATTTAAAAACAGGGGTGGAGCAGGCCACCCTCTCTTTAGAAGTGGGCAGGCTGATCAACAAACCGGGGGAAATTACCCATTACGATCAGCTCGGCGCCTATAGAATTCTCTGTGCCTGTTCTTCCCACCCCGAAGCAAAAACTTTTGTCCGCGAGTTTTTAGGTAAATTAATAAAAAGCGATCAGGACAGCAGCACAGAGTTCATCGCCACCCTGGAAGCGTTTTTCCTGGCGAAATGCAATTTGCGCCAAGCCTCGGAACAGCTTTTTATCCATTATAACACCCTGCGCTACCGCCTTTCTAAAATTGAGGAAATAGCCCAAGTAGATCTGGATGCAGCGGAAGACCGCTTCAACCTGCAGGCGGCCCTCAAATTACTTAAGCTTAGTCAGAGCAGAGGCGGGGCGTAATCCCCTTCCGCCTTTGTCTTGAAGTGCCAATCCTCCCTTGAGGGATTTGGCACTTTTCTACGTATACGGCCTAGTATTAGAAATGATATTATCGAAAGGAACCAGGATAGCCAACCTGCCTCAATTGTCTTTTAAATGAGGCCGTAATCAAAATGAAGGGGGATGGTACTTTGATCCAACAAGCTTTTTTGCGTAAAAACAGCTATCAAGACTCAGTGAAGTTAATGCAGCTTACAGAAAAAATGACTCAACTGCCCGGGGTTACCAGGGCTTTTGCTGTTATGGGCACAGAGAATAATAAAGCTACCTTAACCAGAGCCGGATTCAAACCCGCTCTGCTGGAGGGGGCGGGGCCCAATGACATCCTCTTTGCCGTGGAAACCGGCACAAAAGAAGAAGGGCTCCGCGTTTGGGAAGAATATCAGCGGGCTCTGGAACAAGAAACCAAAAAAGACGAAGGGAAAGCCCAAGTTTCAGCTGCATCCCTAAAAAGTGCCTCTTCGCTCCTCAGCGGTGCGAATTTAAGCATTATCTCAGTCCCGGGCCAATATGCAGCTTACGAAGCTTACAAAGCCCTTAGGGAAGGGCTTCATGTTCATATCTTTAGTGATAATGTTTCCCTGGAAGACGAAATCAAACTTAAAAAACTGGGCCGTCAAAAGGGATTGCTGGTGATGGGGCCCGATTGCGGCACCTCCATCTTAAGCGGGGTACCCATCTGTTTTGCCAACAGCGTCAGGCGGGGATCCATCGGAATAGTGGGCGCTTCAGGCACCGGGATTCAGGAGGTTTCAGTTTTAATTGATAGGCTTGGTGCAGGTGTCTCCCAGGCAATCGGTGTGGGAGGCCGAGATCTGCAGGACGGTGTAGGCGGGATTACCAGCATAATGGCCTTAAAGCTGCTTGATTGGGATCCGCAGACGGAAGTAATTGTCTTCCTCTCAAAACTGCCTGGGAAAGAGACCCTGGGGGAAATCCGGAAACACTTAGCGCAACTTAGTAAACCCGTTGTGGTCTTCTTTTTAGGCTACAATCCCAATGAACAAAAGGGGGTTGGCCAGAGGGCCAAAACTTTAGAAGAAGCCGCGCATCTCGCTGTATCTTTAAGCAAAAAAGAAAGCGGACCTTTAGCCTTTCAACGTGATTTTGCCGCCCTTTTTCCCCGGGAAACCCTGGACGCGGTGAGACCCGGCCAGTATCTGCGCGGGCTATACTCCGGCGGTACTTTGGCAGGAGAAGCCTATTATCTGGCTAAAAAGCATCTTCAGAAAATAGAATATAACCCCTTGGCCCCCAGCGGCCACGCCATTTTTGACTTAGGCGATGATCAATTCACTCAAGGAAGGCCCCATCCCATGCTAGACCCTCAGCTGCGCTCGGAGCGGCTGCTGCAGGAATGGGCCGACCCTCAAGTAGCCGTTATTTTACTGGATGTTGTCTTGGGTTTCGGCTCCAGTCCGGAGGCTAGTTCATCCTTGGCTGCAGCCATTGAACAGGCCCGCTCAAAATACGGCGGGGAAAAAATTGTCCTCGCTTCTCTTTGCGGGACTGATCGAGACCCTCAGCCCCGCCAAAAAGAACAAGAGCTGCTGCAAAAAGCGGGTGTTTTTGTTTTACCCTCAAACGCAGCCGCGGCGGATGCTGCTCTTTATCTATGCCAAACGGAAAGGAGTAATCTTTAATGTCCGCAAATCTATTAAAAGCCAAACCAAAAATAATCAATATCGGCTTGGCGCAGTTTGCAGATACAATTCGCCAATCAGGCGCCGAAGCAATCCATCTAGATTGGACCCCGCCGGCTCAGGGGGATTTGACTCTAAATAAAATACTCCTTGAACTGCAGGATGATTACGATCAAATAGAACAAGCCAATTCCCAAGCCATAGAGAAGGTCCTAGCTGCTCAGCCCGTTTGGATCGATGTGGGCCCGGCCCTGGAGATGATTCCCGGTTTTTCGGAAAACACCGTTTTACATGCCGGCCCTCCCATTTCTTGGGATCAAATGTGCGGCCCCATGAAAGGAGGAGTCATCGGCGGCTTGATTTACGAAGGCAGGGCCCGCAACAAAGAAGAAGCCCTGGCTTTGGCCGGTTCGGGCCGGATTGAGTTTGCCCCCAACCACCATTTTGGGGCAGTTGGCCCCATGTCGGGGATTATCACAGCCTCTATGCCCGTGATCGTCGTAGAAAATCAAGAAAACGGCAACCGCGCTTATAGTAATTTCAACAGCGAAAACAACCGCAAGGCGCTCAGCTTTGGCGCCTTCGATCAAGACATCCAAGATATTTTAAATTGGCAGCGGGATGTGATGGCTCCAATGCTGGGGGCGGCCATCAGGAAAATTGGAGGCCTGGACCTTAAAGGAATTATGGCCAGGGCCCTGCAGATGGGCGATGAATGCCATAACAGGCACATCGCCTCTACTTCCCTGCTTTTAAAAATGCTCCTGCCGACCTTGGCCCGCCTGGATCTCCCCGGCAGCCGTTTAGCAGAGTTCGGGGATTATTTAATGCAGAATGACTGGTTCTTTTTAAACTTTTCCATGGCAGCCTGTAAAGCTGCAATGGACGCCGCCCACGGCTTTCCCCACAGCACCTTGGTGACTGCCATGGCCCGCAACGGCGCGCAAGCCGGCATCCGGGTCAGCGGCTTGGGCGAACAGTGGTTTACCGCCCCGGCGCCTCCGGTCCGGGGAATTATGTTTCCGCCCTTTGGGGAAGAGGATGCCAACCCCGATATGGGTGATAGTACGATCACGGAAACCTTTGGTTTGGGTGCTTTCGCCATGGCCGCAGCTCCGGCCTTGGTCCAATTAATCGGCGGCAAAGTTGCCGATGCCATCGGTTTCACCAAGTCAATGCGCCAAATCACCATGGTTGAAAACGGATCGTTTTCCATTCCTAACCTTGACTTCGCCGGAACGCCTACAGGCATTGATCTGCGGGCAGTGGTCGAAACGGGGATCCATCCTAAAATAAATACAGGCATCGCCCATCGCCGGCCCGGTTACGGCATAGCGGGGGCAGGCATTACCGAGATCCCCCTCAGCTGTTTTCAAGAAGCCCTAAAGGAGTTTGCCAAACACCACTCTGCCCGCAGCTAGTATGAAATCATGCTGAGGCCGCCTTCGGGCGGCCTTCAATAACTACTTCAACTCCAAAGCTTTAACAGCTACACCCAAGGAGAGCCTCTGCTGGGAATTGCCTAAACTGATTCCTAAAATCTCCTCCACCCGCTTCAATCGGTATAAGACGGTGTTGTAATGAACAAATAATTCCTGGGCCGCTTTCCCCAGATTACCCCCTTGGGCGTAAAATTGCCGGATAGTCCGGACCAATTCCGTCTTATTTTTCCGGTCATAATCTATAAGCGGCTGAATGGTATCCTTCATAAAAGCATTCATTTCCGGTTTATGCCTAAGCTCTTCCAATAAGCGGTAAATGCCCAGCTGATCGTAATGCACGAT
>JAAYRS010000076.1 GCA_012518645.1 Bacillota bacterium | reverse complement strand
GAAAACGGTTTTGATCAAGAAGGGGATAGAGATAATTAAAGAGCAGATTGCCGAAAGGCGGGGGGCGGAAATAACGAGGTGGTGCAGAGAGGTTTTAGAGCATGTGGATCGAGCCTATAGGCGTAAGAAAGATTCTGCGGGAATTTTAGATTTTAATGATTTAGAACACCTTGCCTACGTTTTGCTGCAGGATCCGCAGGTAGGCGCAGATTATAATTTTCGGCACCTCTTAGTGGATGAGTTTCAAGATACAAACCCTCTTCAGAAAAAAATCGTGGACAGCTTGGCCGGGGAAAAGACTAGGCTCTTTATAGTAGGTGATCCTAAGCAGTCAATTTACCGTTTCCGCGGGGCAGATGTAAACGTTTTTCTGGATACTAAGGAAGAGATTAAAGCCAGGGGCAAAAAAGTGTTTCTGGAAGAAAACTTTCGTTCCAGGCCGGAGGTAGTAAGCTTTACGAACAGCTTTTTCCAGAGGCTGATGGGCAGCGGCCCTATTTCTTACCAAGCCAGTAATTTTCGCCGCCCAGCCCTGGGAAAGCCCTCCGTTAATATTCTGCGCACCCCAGCTTTAGGGTTAACTTTAAAGGAGGCCCGCTCCTTAGAAGCCCGGCAAGTTGCTTTAAAAATTAAATCCCTTGTGGATCAAGGAGATTATAATTATGAAGACATCTCCATCCTGTTTCGAGTTATGACCAATGTCCGCTTCTATGAGCAAGCTCTGCAGGAACTGAATATTCCTTACGTTAATTTGAGCGGGAGGGGCTTTTATTCCCGCCGGGAGATCCAGGATGTCCTCCATTATTTTAGCTGGTTGGAGGATCCTGAAAACGAAATTGCCCGCCTGGCGGTTTTACGTTCGCCTTTTTATCTTGTTTCTGACCAAGGCCTATTCTGGGTGAGGCAAAACCGGCCTGAAAAGATGGGACTTGCCGATAGAGAAGCCTTGGAAAGGTCTAATAATGATTACTCTGTTTTGAAAGATTTGATGGTGCAAAAACCAGCTCCGGAAGTGATCAGTACCATGCTGGAACTGACCGGCTATGTCCAGAAGACCTGGGAGCTTCCCTTTGGACCTCAGAAAACTGCCAATGTGAAGAAACTAGTGGAACAAAGCTGGGATCTTTATACCCGGGATCTTGTTTCCGTTCCGGAACAGCTGCGCTACCTGCGCCTGGCCGCGGAAAGCAGTGAACGGGAAGGGGAAGCGGCCCTAGATGTAGAACACGCCGATGTAGTAGTTTTACGCACTATCCATGCGGCCAAAGGCCTAGAGTTTCCGGTGGTTTTTTTAGCTGATACCAATGGGCGTTTAACTCGCAGCGGGGGGGAGAGGGTGTTGTTCCATCCTGACTTTGGGCTGACATCTAAAGGCCAAAAGGATTATGAGCTTCTAAAAGAACGGAATAAAGAAGAAGAGTTAGAGGAAGCAAAGCGCCTTTTATATGTGGCGGTCACCAGGGCTAGAGAAGAGCTGTTTTGGTGCGGTTTAGAAGGTCCTTTGCAGAAAAACAGCTGGTGGAATTGGCTGCGGACCGTACTGCCTGAGCTGCCTGCTGACCTTTACCGTGAAATAGAAGGCCGGGAGGAATGGCCGGAGGCTGAGACGGCTCCTGCTCTTGAAGAAGAGGCCTCGGAGCCGACCAGCCTCAAACCGCTGCCTCCTCAGTATAGGCAGGTTTCTTTTTCCGTGACGGCCCTTTTGAATTACGCCCGTTGCCCCCGCTATTACTATTTCCGCTATATTTTGGGAGTACCGGAAAACTTCGGTGAGCAGCCTCAATCCAGTCCTTCCGGGCTAGAAACGGGGCTTAGCGCTTTAAAACGGGGAAATATTGTACACAGGGTTTGCGAGCAAATTACAGCTAGGGAAGATCTAGGGGCATTAATAGATTATGCTGCAGCCATGGAGGGGGTCCGGCTGAACGCCGGGGAAAAAAAACAACTAAAAACAATGATCACTCCTTATTTACAAAGCCGGTTCTTCCGCCGGGTGATAGGGGCTGAACCAGGTTGGCAGATTTATAAAGAAAAGGAATTCACCGAGATCCTTGCTAATTTTGTTATTAACGGCATGATTGATCAGGTTTTTGTAGGTGCGGCAGGAGTTGAAGTGCTGGACTTTAAGTCTAATTGGATCCAAGAAAGCCAAGTTGCCCAAGAGGGCCGGGGCTATGAGGTGCAGCTGCGTCTTTACGCTTGGGCTGCAGCCAGGGCATTTGATCTTCCGGTTACCAAGTCCCAAGCCTACTTCCTGATTCCCAACAAGATCTATTCTTTACCTGCCGAACAACTGGCTGCGGCAGAAACTGAGCAGTGGATAATTCAAACCTGTACAGCAATTATTGCCGGTGCCGATCGCGGTTTGGAAGCATTTCCCCCCGGCCCTGATTGCAGCCGCTGCGGCTATCAATCTTTCTGTGGTAATTCCCGGGGGTTTGGGGAAAATACAGGTGAAACGGGCCAGGAGGTATTATCATGAATTTTACACAGTGTAATTTAGGCGGCGGGGTCCGCCTCCATCTTTGCGAAACGGATAAATTTAAGTCAGTGGTGTGCAAAATCTTTATCCAACAGGATTTAGATCCTAAATATGCCGCTGCCACCGCTTTGATCCCGCTTCTTTTGCGCCGCGGCTCACAGCGGTTTCCCACAACCCAGCAAATCGCCAGGGAGTTAGAATATCTTTATGCTGCTAAGTTTGGGTCCGATGTGCTTAAAATCGGGGAGCGCCAGGTTTTGGAGTTTTACTTTGAAATGGTTGATCCTGCCCTGCTTCCCAATGGGGTCCAGAATATAGAAAGGGGACTGCGCACGTTTTGGGATATTGCTTCTAATCCCGCCGGCAGTGAAGATGCTTTTCTGGAAAAATATTTTGTGCAGGAAAAACGCAATTTAGAACAAGAAGTGGCAAGCCTGCTGAACGATAAACGGGCTTATGCTTTAGCCCGCTCTTTGGCCATTATGTGCGCCGACGAACCCTTTGGGATCTATAAATACGGTGATTTAGCCTCTATAAGGGAACTCCGGAACGAGGAGGTCCATGCCCATTACCGGCGCCTCTGGAGGCATTATCCCCTCGATATTTTTCTGGTAGGGGCTAATTTGGATGTCTTAGCCAACCTTTGTTCGCAGTTTGCCCGGGAAAGGCAGGAATTAAAGAAGTTAAAACCGCCGCAAACAAGAAAAGTAAAAGAACACCGTTTGGCGGAAGAAAAATTGGATCTGCAGCAGACTGTCTTAATTCTCGGTTACCGCACCGGCTGTACTTATTTAGATCCGGATTATTACGCCCTCTTGGTGGGCAACGGGATTCTGGGGTGTTTTCCCCATTCCAAGCTATTTATGAATGTACGGGAAAGAGCCAGTCTAGCTTATTATGTTAATTCCAATTTAGAGGGCACCAAAGGTATCTTAACTATCAGTGCCGGGATTGATGGGTCTAAACGGCAGGAAACCCGGAAGATTATTGAAAAACAGTTACATGATCTTCAAGCAGGTCAAATCAGCGAAGAAGAACTGGAGCAAACCAAACGCGGCCTAATCAGCGGTATCGCGGCCCTCAACGACAATCCCGCCTCTTTAATCAACCGCAATCTTATTGGGATTGTCAACGGGGAATTAAGAACCGTTGATCAAGTTATCCGGGCCATTCAGGCAGTAGGGGCCCAGGATGCTGCGGAGGCCATGAACAAGGTTGTTTTGGATACAATCTATATCCTAAGCCCAGAAGGAGGAGATAGTGGTGGCCCAAATTAAAACTCCTACAGGAGAAGTGGTTTATCAAGAACAGCTGCCCAACGGCTTAACGGTTTTTGTGTTTGTAAAGCCGGACTTTCTAAAAAAATATGCCGTTTTATCTACTAACTACGGTTCTATAGATTTTAAGTTCCGGATCCCGGAAGAAGGAATTGTGGAAGTTCCCCTGGGTGTAGCCCATTTTTTGGAACACAAATTGTTTGAGGAGGAAACGGGGAACATTTTCACCCGCTTTGCCCGGTGGGGCGCTTCGGTCAATGCTTTTACCAGCCCTACGCAGACCAATTACCTCTTTTCCACCATTGATCATTGGCAGGAATCCCTGGCCGATCTGATCAGCTTTGTGGGCCATCCCTTTTTTACTGAAGAAAACGTGGAAAAAGAAAAGGGTATCATTGAACAGGAACTGCGCATGTATGAAGACCATCCTGAACACCGCCTTCATTCTAATCTTTTAAGCAATCTCTACCACGAAAACCCAATTCGGCTCGATATAGGGGGAACGGTAGAATCGATCTTTGAGATTACAGTTGAGGATCTCTTGAAATGCCATCGTACTTTTTACCAGCCCGGCAATATGGCTTTAGCGATGGTTGGTGATCTTGATCCTGAGCAGCTCCTCTCTATTGTACGGCAAAACTATTCCCAGTGGGATTTAAATAACGTTTCGGAAATCGAACGTTTTTACCCTGCTGAACCCAGGGAAGTAGTAAATGCCTGGGTTGAGGAAAGATTGAGCATTGCCAGGCCTCACTACCTCTTGGGTTTTAAACACGAACCGAAATGGCGCGGAGAAGAACTGCTTAAACAGCAAATCACCATGTCCCTGGTTTGGCGCTTAATAGTAGGACGCAGTTCTCAAATCTTTACCGATCTTTATCAAGCCGATCTTGTCAATGATTCCTTTGGAGCCAGTTTTAATTCGGGTCCCCAGTTCGCTTACTCGGTGATTGGTTCCGAGACGGATAACCCGGAGAGGCTGGATCAGGAATTACGCCGGATTATCCAGCGCTTGAAAGAGGAATCCGTTTCCTCCTTGGATATCGAACGCTTAAAAAGGCAAATTTACGGTGGGCATTTAGCTTCTTATGATTCCTTCGAATACGCAGCTAACCGCTATATTTCCCACTATTTCGATCAGACCCCTTATCACCGCTTTATTCCTATTTTGCAGTCCATTGAGGTTAAGGATGTGGAACAGGCTATCCGCGACCTTTTAGATTTTCAGTATGCAACTGTTTCGGTTTTACGCCCGGTGGAGAAAAATGGCTGATAAAAAGAAAAAGATCAGGGCTGCTCTAAAAAGGGAAAGGGCGGCGGTAACGGCTTTACAGCGGGATAATTGGGATCAAGAAATTAAAAAGCACTTGGAAAACTGGGTTATCTACCAAGAAGCAGAAAAGGTCATGGTTTACCTTTCCTTCGGTTGGGAAATCAATACTAGACCTTTGATCGCTAACCTTTGGGCGCGGGGAAAAAAAGTTTATGCACCTCAGGTCCAGAAAGCTTCCGGGGCTTTAATCCCAGCTTTTTATGATCAGCAAACAGCCTTGGTTCCTGGTGATTTCGGGATCGAAGAGCCTTTTAAATCCTCAGTCATCGACCCTGCTTGCTTAGATTTAATCCTCGTTCCAGGGTTGGCTTTCAGTCATAAGGGTTATCGCATCGGCTTTGGGGGAGGGTACTACGATCGCTTTCTGCCCACTGCCAAAGCTGTAAGGGTGGGGCTTTGCTACTCTAAATTTATACGAAAATTACCCCGGGACAGCTGGGATCAGCCCATGCATTTTTTGGTCACGGAAAAAGGCATCGAGGAAATTTAAAAGGGGCGGGGGGAATAAAAAAGCCCCGGAGATTACTCCGGGGCTTTAAAGTACTTTTGGATTAGAGTCCGATGAATTCGTTGTATTCTGCGATTAGTTTGTTGACCTGTTCAGCGGAATATTCCATGGCGGCTCTTTGATCTTCGCCGCGGGAAACCTTTTCAACAGCATCGCGAATCCATTCGCGGGACTGAACGAAACTTCCCATTCTCATACCGAGAACCGCGTTAGAGTCGGTTTTACCGGAGAGAATCTGGAGGAAAGCGGTTAAGTGGTTCGGGCTTTCTACAAACCAGCCTTGATCCATCAGTTTCTGCAGCGCTGCATTGGTGCAGGGGAAGTAACCAGTGTTCTGATGCCAGTAGATGTCAACTTCTGGGCGAGCGAGATACTTGAAGAATTCCATGATAACTTCTAATTCTTCTTGGGATGCCTGGTTCGAGATGTGCAGGCTGTTGCCGCCAACCAAGGAGTTGCCTCTGGGGAATTCAAGCAAGCGGGGTTGGAAAGTTGTTCTTACTTCAAAGTCATCCCCAACTGTCTTGAGAATTCCGTCTAAGGAAGATGTGGATTGGAAGAGCATGGTCAGTTCGCCGGCTTGGAATGCGCCGTTGGCGTCATATTCGATACCGGCATAGGTCCAGACGTTGTCCTTTGCCATTTCGCCCCATTTGGTTAAGAGGGCATCGGTAAAGTCGTTTGGCCAGGAAACTGCAGTAGTATAGCCTTCGCGGCCGTTGCCGTTGTTGCAATATTCTTGGTTGTGATAACCCAGCTGCTGTTCAAAGATCCAGTCGGGCCAGCCGGTGGAGAAGACCTTACTGACAACACCGGCTTCTAAGAGTTGCAGACCCATTTGATGCATTTCATCCCACGTTGTAGGTGGTTTGTCCGGGTCTAAACCGGCGGCGCGGAAGTGGTCGGCATTGTAATAGATAATGGCGCTGGAGGAGGCGAAAGGCCAAGACCAGAGGTTGCCATCTTTGGAATAATAGTCAACGATGGGCCGGACGTATTGTCCGAAGTCCCAGACTTGTCCAACTTTTTCAGGAAGCTGATAGGCAGGAATAGTCATGCCACTGTCGTGGATTGCCTGAGTCCCGGCTTCGTAAATTTGAATAATTCCAGGCTCTTGGTTGATGGGATAGGCTGCTAGGAAACGGGCCAAGGCTTCTTCATAGGTACCTACAAGAATTGGGTTAATCTGTTGGTCGGGATTAATAGCGTTAAAATCTGCGGCAATTTTTTCTACAACTTCCAGACGTGAACCGGTCATAGAATGCCAAAATTCTACTTCGACAGGTGCCGCCAAGGTTAGTGCAGAAAAGACTAGGACAAATAGTAGCGGGATCAGAATGATTCGGCTTGACAAACTTCTCACTTTTACATACCTCCGTAATATTTATTTGGTTCGTATTATGCTTTCTATAAATAGTTACTAAAACCTTCTTTTTGGCACCATCTTTTACAATGTGTTAACGTCGGAAGGTCCTCAGCAGGAAATAACCGTTTCTTGCAGAACTTGATCAGCACTTAAATCTGGAAAGGGCCCCGGCGCCAATACCTAGTTAGACTAGATCTTTTCCCATATTTACGGGGCCGCTGGATTTTATAATTTTGAAGGGGGATCTTTAGCATGTCAGCCAGGTATATATTGGCAATTGATCAAGGAACGACTGGGACTACTGTAATTCTTTTCGATCAGCAGGGGCAGGTGGTGAATAAGGTTTATCGGGAACTGGCCCAATCCTACCCTCAACCGGGTTGGGTTGAACACAATGCCTGGGAGATATGGGAGGGGACCCGGAATTTGCTTGATGAAATTCTGGCCAAGACAGGAATAAGGATGCAGCTGCTGGCAGCCATCGGAGTTACTAACCAACGCGAAACCGTGGTTTTGTGGGATCGAAAAACAGGCAGGCCTGTTGCTCCGGCCATTGTCTGGCAGTGCCGGCGCACCGCCCCCCTTTGCGCCCGTCTTAAAAATGAAGGCTTAGAACCCGTTTTCAACAAAAAAACCGGTTTAGTCTTGGATCCTTATTTTTCGGGCACGAAGTTAAAGTGGATCTTAGATCAGGACCCCGAATTGAGGAAAAGGGCTGCCAAGGGTGAATTGGCATTCGGGACTATTGATTCTTGGTTGATTTATAAATTAACCGGGGGGGAAAAGCATGTTACTGACTACACTAATGCCTCTCGGACCCTTATTTTTAATATAGTGGATTTGCAGTGGGATCCGGAATTGTTGGAAATCCTAGAGATACCCGCAGAGGTTTTACCGGAAGTGCGCTCCAGCAGCGAGGTTTACGGGCAAACAATCCACCTGGGGCTGCTGCCGGCGGGGATTCCCATTGCGGGTGCGGCCGGGGATCAGCAGGCAGCTTTATTTGGGCAAACTTGTTTTACCCCCGGTATGGCTAAAGCAACTTTCGGCACCGGGGCTTTTATCCTTATGAATACGGGCTCTAAAATTATTCGTTCCCGGAACGGATTATTAACCAGCATCGCTTGGGGCTTAAAGGGGAAAATTGAATATGTTTTGGAAGGCAGTGTTTTTGTGGCCGGGGCCGCGGTGCAGTGGCTGAGAGATGAATTAAAAATAATTGAACATGCCGCCCAGACAGAAAAAATGGCCTTGGATGTTGCGGATACAAAAGGGGCTTATTTTGTACCGGCTTTTGTGGGCTTGGGAGCACCTTATTGGGATCCGTACGTCCGGGGCACAATTACCGGTATTTCCCGCGGGTTTAACAATAAGCACTTGGTCCGGGCAACTCTGGAGGCCATTATTTACCAAACAAAAGAGGTTTTAGATCTGATGGCGGCGGATGCGGAAATTCCCATTGCAGAACTGCGCCTGGACGGGGGGGCGTCGGCTAACGATTTTATTTGCGGGTTCTTGTCCGATATGACCAGGGTGCAGGTCCAAAGGCCAAGTGTACTGGAAACAACTGCTTTGGGCGCCGCGTTTTTAGCAGGTTTAGCTGTAGGGGTGTGGAAGAATAAAAAAGAGCTTCGGGATTCTTGGCGGGCCGACAGTATCTATGAATGTTCTTTGGCTGAAGAGAAGCAAAAACAGTTATATGAAGGTTGGAAAAAGGCTATTCAATGTGCCAGGAGTTGGGCAAATTATACTTAAAAACAGATCAATGATTCCAAACAGGAGGTTGGCAAATGGATAAAAAATGGTTAGAACAGGAAACTGAGGCGTTTGGATTGGCCTTAGCCCGGCAGGGAATTCGTTTGGCGGTTCCTTTTCAGAGGGTATCCGGCAGGGAAAGGGTATTTCAAGAGGTAAAAGACGGTTCTGATTTAGCTGCAGTTATTGATCATACTCTCTTAAAACCCAATGCCTCCCAGCGGGAAATTAGAAAGCTGTGCCAGGAAGCGCGGGAATACCAATTTGCTTCTGTTTGTGTCAATCCAGTCCATGTTCCTTTAGCTCAAAGCCTGTTGGCGGACAGTGTTGTCAAAGTCGGCACTGTGATCGGGTTTCCGCTGGGGGCAACGAGGACCCTGGTCAAAGTTTGGGAGGCTCGCGATGCTATTGCAGCGGGCGCCGAAGAATTAGATCTCGTCCTTAACATAGGCAGTTTAGTGGAACAAGACTACGCCAAAGTTTATGCGGATCTGAGGGCTGTGCGCGAGGCCTCGCCCGGGCGGGTTTTGAAAGTCATTTTAGAAACGGGTTTTTTAAGCAAG
>JAAYRS010000075.1 GCA_012518645.1 Bacillota bacterium | reverse complement strand
GCTGCCGACGACTAGGCGGCCTAATAAACGTTCCAAATCATAAACCCGGCCTAAAAAATCCCGAAGTTCTAATCTAAGGGCAGTTTCTTTCACCAGAAAATCTACTGCTTCCTGTCTTTGGCGGATTTTTTCGATTTGTACTAAGGGTTTTTCCAAATAGACCCGCAAAAGCCGGCCGCCCATACTGGTCGCGGTATAGTCTAAGATCCCCAGAAGGGAGCCTTCCTTCCGTCCTTCCCGAATGGTCTTGGTGAGCTCCAAGTTGCGCTGGCTGTGAGCGTCAATGTGCAGGTAATCCTGAAGATTATAGGCGTTAAGCTTGCGAATGTGAGGAAGTACGTTTTGTTGGGACTCGCTTACGTATTCTAAAGCTAATCCGGAGGCTATAATTTTCTCAGCATCATCCAGGCCAAAAGGCGTTAAAGTGCTTGTCCCGAAATGAGCGAGCAGGTCTTGGCTAGATTTTGCCAAACTCGGTTGTCCCCGCTCTAGGGTAGAAATTGCAGCCCCCAGCTGCCCAGCTAGCTTCGTTAGCGGGGCGGCATCGGGAAAATCCCGGGCAAAGATAATCTCAGCCGGCTTTAGCCTGTTTAACTCGTCTTCCACTTCGACCCAATTGGAAACAGTGGCAACCATAAATTGCCCGGTGGAAAGGTCTATCGAAGCCAAACCCCAGTTTTTGTGAAACGCTAAAGCAACCAGGTATTGGTTTTCTTTGTCTACCAGCTCGCCTTCTATAAACGTTCCGGGGGTGATCACCTTGACTACCCCGCGTTTTACAACACCTTGAGCTGTCTTCGGATCCTCTAATTGTTCACAAAGGGCAACTCGGTGACCCTTTTCTATTAGTTTAGCCAAGTAACCCTCCGCCGCATGGTGTGGAACCCCGCACATGGGGATCCGCCCTTGGGCACCGGCTTCCCTCGAGGTTAAAGCGATTCCTAAGATTTCACTGGCGATTTTCGCATCTTCCCCAAACATCTCATAAAAATCGCCCAGGCGAAAAAAGAGAATCGAATCAGGGTATTGTTCTTTTAGATCATAATATTGCTGCATCATTGGTGTTAGTTTCAACGCGTTTGCCACTCCCTACTAGTCCTATCTTCCTTTAGGCGGTTGAATATCCTGCCTTAGAAAGTATCTCTTTCCAGTACCCAATAGGGCCTCTGGCCTAAAGTTTGATGTATTTTCTGCTCTAACCGCCTGGAAACATGGGAGAGATAAGGCGGCAGTTTCCCTAAGATGTTCGCTTGGAGTGAACTGCGGACTGCACCGTTAATGGAATCGATAGCACTGCTAGGAACTAAAAAGCGGATTTTTCTGCGGGGCGAATAAACGCAGAAATAACGGACAAGACACTGTTTTGGATCAACAATCTGGGCTACAACAGTGCCACAGCAAATTCCCTCTTTACTACAAAACGGCATCTGCCAGGTGTCCCCATTACGATTCGACCAGAGCGTTTTCCGTTTATTGACCCACAAAGGGATCCCCCCCTAGCAAATACGTCCCCGCAGGCTCCAAGTAGAAGCCTCGGTAATCTCCACTTTGAGCAGCGAACCCACTAAATCAAGGGGGCCGTCCAGGTGGACTAAACGGTTGGTACGGGTGCGCCCAACCAGGCCTTCCCGGGAACGCCCCTCGATTAAGATCTCTTGCTGTGTTCCTAAAAGTTTTTGCATTTTCTTGGCGCTGATAGAATTTTGCAGTTCGATCAGCTTATAAATCCGCTTCTTTTTAATTTCCTCGGGGATTTGTTCGGGCAGCCTTGTTGCCGGGGTTCCTTCTCTCGGTGAATAAATGAAAGTAAAAGCGGAATCAAATTGGGTTTCTTCCACTAAGCTTAACGTTGCCGCAAAATCTTCTTCTGTCTCACCCGGAAAGCCGACGATGATATCAGTTGTGAGGCTAATTTCTGGAGTCATCCCTCTTATTCTGCGCACTAAATCTTGGTAATATTCCCGGCTGTAGCCTCTGTTCATCCGGCGCAGGATACGGCTGCTTCCCGATTGGACCGGGAGGTGCAGATGTTCGCAAACGGTGTCTAAGGTACTTAAAGCCTCAATTAAATCTTGGCCCATATCCCGGGGATGGCTGGTCATAAAGCGGATCCGCTCTAAACCTTCCAGGCGGTCCAACTCCTTTAGTAAAGCAGCAAAAGACATTTTATTAGACAGATCCTTACCGTAGGCGTTTACGTTTTGGCCTAAGAGAGTTATCTCCTTATAGCCGTCTTGGATCAAGTTTTGCACATCTTCTTTAATTTTTTCGGGCAGGCGGCTGTGTTCTCTGCCCCTGACGTAAGGAACGATGCAGTACGTACAAAAATTTGTACAGCCGTAAATTACGTTTACAAATGCTTTTAGGCCGTGACCGCGAGCAATTGGTAAGGAATCCCGAAAATCTTGGCCTTCATCATATTGAGCTTCATCCCAAATTTCCACAGCCCGCTCCCCATTTTGGGCCCGCTCTAATAATTCCGGAAGCCGATGGATATTGTGGGTTCCGAAAATAAGATCCACATGAGGCAGTTGCTCTAGGATTTTGGCCAACTCTTGTTTTTGCTGCGGCATGCAACCGCAGATTCCAATGATAAGTTGGGGGTTCTTCTCCTTAAGACGACGATAGGAGGTAATGTGCCCGTACACTTTGCGCTCGGGATTCGCCCGGACACAGCAAGTATTGTATAAAATAAGGTCTGCCTGGCCGACCCGATCAGTTTCCCCGTATCCCAGGGAAAGCAGCAGGCCCCTGATTACTTCGGAATCATGATCATTCATCTGGCAACCCATAGTATTTAAATAAAACTGCTTCATACTACCTTCTCCCTTGATCTATTCAATAAATACTACCCCATTATACTACTGTT
Organism: Bacillota bacterium; assembly: GCA_012518645.1. GTDB lineage: Bacteria > Bacillota > Limnochordia > Darwinibacteriales > Darwinibacteriaceae > JAAYRS01. The sequence continues at coordinate 8,761 of JAAYRS010000075.1, read as the reverse complement.
ATTTAAGGGAGCGCAAGTTTGCCCCCAAGCGTATCAAAAAAAGAACTGTGGAAATAATTGAACTGGGAGGTCTGTTTATGCTAATTACACTCGCTAGGACTTTTCTACTCTATATATTAGTGGTAGTCACGATGCGCCTAATGGGGAAAAGGCAAATTGCCCAATTAGAGCCGTTTGAACTAGTGATCACAATTATGATTGCCGAATTAGCAGCCATACCCATGCAGGATAGGCATATTCCGCTAATTAACGGGGTAATCTCGATCCTAACCCTCTTATTCGTCCAAGTATCTTTCAGTACCCTTAGTTTAAAATCCTTAAAATTCCGTTCCGTGCTGGATGGGCGTTATAGCGTGCTTATTGCTAACGGAGTTGTTCAAGAAAAAGAGATGCACAAAGCCCGTTATAATCTGCACGAGTTATTGGAACAATTAAGGATAAAAAACGTCTTTAACCTTGCCGATGTGGAATTTGCTATTTTGGAAACCAGCGGGGATCTCAGTGTTATTCTGAAATCGCAAAAACGGCCCGTTGTTCCGGCTGATCTAAAGGTCGAGACAAAGTACGAGGGTTTGCCGGCAACCCTGATTTTGGATGGGCAGGTAATATCCTCCGAATTAAAAAGGATCAAGCAAACGGAAGGCTGGCTGCGCACCGAGCTGGAGAAGTTTGGAATGAAATCTCCCCAGGATGTACTGATTGCCGTTATGAGTACACAAGGGGAACTTTACTATCAGCCTAAGGATAGCTGGAAAAAACAGCTTTATAAAAAAGGAGGGGCAAAATGAGGCTGTGGATTGCCTTGCTGCTCATCATGGTAATTATTATCGGCACCGGAATTTATATTGAAAATCAAATTCTAAATGTGACTAATCTTATTTCCAAAAAAATAGATTTGGTGCAGGAGCAGATAAAAGAAGATAAATGGCAGGAGGCCCTGGAATTGTGCCGGCGCATTGAAAAACAATGGTCAGCCCAAAGAGAGCTTTGGAGCTTGTTTATTCATAACCATGAGTTGGATATAGTTGCTTTGGATTTGGCGCGGGCCGTAAGCTTAATTAAAGAGCGGGATCAAAGTGCAGCTTTGGCGGAAATCAGCGTGATTAAAGTCCAACTAGTACAACTGCATCATCAAGAAGTGCTTACTCTGCAGAATATTTTTTAGCGCCGGGAGGTGCTGTAACGTTTCTGGATTTGGATCGTTACCAGCCCCACAAAGACACCTGTTGGCAGTGCAAAAAAGAGCATGTAAGGTAAATAACCGAAAATGCCTGCGCTTTTGATGACAAGGGCAGCTACAGATAACTGTGCTAAATTATGGGTTAAGGCTCCGATCAAGCTAATGCCCAGTAAGCTGAAGTATTTTGACCAAAATCTATAAGCCAGGCCCATAATTAGTGCACTGGCCAATCCTCCGGAGAAACTAAAGAAAAACGTAATGGTCATAAAAGTCCCTGCTAACAAGGAGCCCAATATAGTGCGGAGAATGGCTATCATAATAGCATCTTTGAGATCAAAGTTAAGAATGGCATAAAGACTGACTATGTTGGCCAAGCCTAGCTTAAAGCCGGGTACCAGTAGGTCGCTGGGTACAGGGATAAGGGCTTCAAATACGTGTAAGCCTACAGCTAACCCAGTTAAAAGCCCTAAATAGACAATACGGCGAATGCTCGACTGCTCCAAAATTGATCTCCTTTAGCCATGAATTTTAAGCGACCCTGAGTATACCTCCAGATTACCTTCCCTGAGAAATGCTTTAACTTGCGAAGTCTCTTCGCCGAATTTAAAGGATTGATGTCCGATGGAAAGAGTAACATTAGAATGGACCAGACCGGCGGAAAAATTCCCTTTTTTTATAATCCTGATGTTTGTTTCCACACCAGTAGGTCCCCCAAATTCTTTGGCGCTAAGATCGCCTGAATTTACGGTTACTTCTCCACCCCGAAAAACACCCCGCGGCATTTTAAACCCCTGCCCAGCAATGATTGTGGAGTAATAACAGCCTTGGCCCTCTACTTCGACCAGCCCGGAGGCTTCAATCTTGCTGTTTTGTAAATAGCCCACGGAAACGTTGGCTTCCTCTCCCGGTTCACCCGCCAGAATTAACTCTTGGCTCCGCAGTAGAGAGTACAATTCTCGTAAAACATTGACTTCCTTCAGCCTTAAGGGACCCGTCCCCACTAGGTGTGAAGCCAAACCTTTTTCTAAAGCAGCTAATTCTCGGGAACAGTCGCCTTCAATTTGCTGGAAATAGTCGGAAAACGTTTTAATCTCTTTCGGCAGTTCCGGAAATTTCAATTCGATAAGATGTTTAATCAGATTTTCAAAAGGTACATCCCCAGCCTGGTCACTAATTGCATCGTAGGCCTGCAGCAGCTGCTCTAATTGATTGCCGATACTGTTTAAGATGGCTCCGAAACGTATTTCCCCACCGGCGTAAAGTTGGGATCGAAGAACATTCTTAACCACGGTTATTGAGTCTGAAGCCCGCAAAGTTGCTCCGCTGCTTAAGCCAATCACGACAATCTTACCGTTTTTGGATTCTATCTTAACGTTTTCCAAGACATTTCCTTTGATGACAATGGCGCCGTCCATGGTTATGTTTCCTGTAGAAACATCGGCATTTCCTTCCAACTCAAAAACATCGATAACTTTTACGGTTCCGTTTTGAAGGACCGGCAGTCCCGAGACAGTAGCCACTGCCTGCAGTCCGTCTTCACTTAAAGCAACACCTTCCCCGATAGATATTTCCAACTCTTTTAAAGAAGGGACTTCTATAGTTTGCCCATAGACATCGATTCCGGCTTTTCCGGCTTTCCCCGGATTCTTCAGAGCAAGAATTGCCCCGGGTTTAATGCTTTGGATACCATAGACTTCGTAATAATCAATACGCATTGCCTCGGAATCAATTTTTGGTTTTTCTTCTTGAAAGACATAGGTTATACTGGGCTGCCGCGGCGCTAAAGGTTTGGTGCCTTTAGCAATAGTGGTCAAGCCGCTGGGAAGATTAAGCAGTTCGGGTGTAATTTTAGTAAGATCCACACCGTGGACCAGGCCTTCCGCCACAACAATTTCTTCGATTTCTTGAACAGTCAAGGAACGTGCCGCGATCGGTTTCTTTTCCAGAGATAAATGCAATTGCGGGCTCGGTCCCTGATCTGCCAAACTGTATCTGGCCCCGGGGGTGCGCTTCCAAAATAATTCCGCTTTAATCTTTTGCTGATCGGTTTTAATTTCATAGTGCAGAGTTGGGGGAAGATTTTCCGGCAAGGTGACCTCCAGAGACTCTAAACCGGCCGACAAGGTTACCCCTTTTTTTACAATCTGCCCTTGATATTGAACTTGTATTTCATCCGGAAAGGTCAAGCGGGGAGGAGTCCCTCCTTCGGGAGGCGCGGTGTATTTCAGCCGGCCTTGAACAACACTAACCAAACCAAACTTTGCTTCTTTCTCCATCACCTCTTTAGCGGTTTCTTTTTTAAGAGTGACTCTTATTATAGCTGGTTTTCTTCTCCAGCCAAAAACACTTTTACGGGGCTCCTGCAGCACTTCAAAATCCACGTCTTTTTTTTCGGCTTTTAGTTGATCTAAAGCGTTTTCAAGGGCGTTTTCGATGGTACTTCCTTTGCCTACGTATTCCCGCGTCATTTCTTACCCTCCTAAGCTGATTTTTGGTAGACGCAATAACCAACTCTTTTCAAACCAAACGCTTGCGGATCCATGATTTGTTCTGCAGAGCCTACAACAAAAAAGCCATTCGGGTTCAAGGACTGCATAAAATTTTTGATTAAACGTTTCTGGGTTTCGCTGGTAAAATAGATAAAAACATTGCGGCATAGAATTAGATCGAAATTCGTTTGATAAGGATCTTTCAACAAATCGTGCTTCTTAAAAACAACTGAATTCTTAATACTATCTTTAATGGCCGCATTGCCATTTTCCAAGATAGTAAAATATTTATCTTTAAAACGCTTCTCTAAATTTTGGATCTGATTAGGCTGATAAACTCCTTTTACTGCCTTGTTTAGAATAACTTGATCCAAGTCTGTCGCCAACAACAGCCTGGGTTTAACCCTCATTTCCGCTAGTAAGATAGCGATTGAGTAAATTTCGGCACCAATTGAGGCTCCGGCGCTCCAAATACGGGGCCTTTTATTTTTACTAATGGCCGGAATGATTTCTTTTTCTATCGTTGTAAAGACGTTGGCGTCGCGGAAAAAGTGGGAAGTATTGATGGTTAGGTATTTCACGAATTGTTTGCGGTGTTCGCTGTTCTGGTCAATTTTCTCTAACAACCGGGTGTAGGAAACCAAATTATGGCGATCAACCCATTGGTTAATACGGCGCCGCATCTGCTGTTCCTTATAAGCGTGTAAATCAATTCCCAGTTTGATGTGGATTTCTTTTTTAAGTTCTTCGTACCCTAACTTCATTCCAACCCTCTATTCTTCACATGATGGATATGATTTTGGAGATGCTTTCCCCTATCCTGTTTAAAGGCAAAATATAATCAGCGTGCCCGTTTTCGGCCACAACCCGGGGCATACTATAAATTGTAGCGGAACTTCTATCTTGGGCGATGGTAACCCCGCCGGCTTCTTTGATGCTAGCCATGCCTTCTGCCCCATCCGAACCCATGCCGGTAAGGATAACCCCCACTATTTTATTTCCAAAAACCCGAGGCAAGCTCTGCATAGTAATATCAATGGCGGGCCGTAAAAACATTACTCTTTCCTCTTGGTTAAGGTAGATTCGCCGATCATTACCTACAACCAAGTGAAAATCACCCGGGGCTACCAAAGCCTTGCCGTTTTCAATCAAGTCGCCTTGAGCCGCCTCTTTAACTGGAAAGGGAAACAGGCTGTCGAGGCGCTTAGCAAAGCTATAGGTGAAATCCTTGGGCATGTGCTGGACAATTAGAATCCCAGCCGGTAAATTAGGTGGGATTTGCTTAAAAACTTCTTCAATTGCCCGGGGGCCTCCGGTGGAGGAGCCAATGATCACAATTTTACTAGCTGCCCCTTTTGCAGCCGGCGGAAAGGAAGGAGGTCCGGCACTAGGCGCCGGAGGCACCAGCGGTTCTTTCGGTTTGCTAATCCGGGCCGAAGCCGCCAACCGGATTTTCTTTACAATTGGTGCAGAGATTTCCTCTAAATCCAGGGAGATAGAACCGGAAGGTTTGGAAATGAAATCTACTGCCCCCAGGGCTAAAGCATGGACAGTAGTATCTGACCCTTTTTTGGTCCTGCTGCTGAGCATAATCACAGGCTTTGGCCTTGTGCTCATAATTTGACGGAGTGTTTCTAAGCCGTCTAGCACAGGCATTTCCACGTCCAGGGTAATGACATCGACTTCTAGTTCTTCTAGTTTGCGCAGGGCGTCTCGGCCATTTCGGGCCACGGCGGCAACTGTTAAATCCGGCTCTGCATTGATGATCTGGGTAATGAGCTTCCGCATAAAAGCGCTGTCATCCACAACTAAAACCCGAATGGGCATCCTTTTAACACCTCAAATCTGAATAGGTTCTTTACCAATTGCTGTTACTGTAACGATGCCGTTTTCAACGGTTAAACGCATTTTTCGGCCATGATTCCCTAAAATATCCCGGCCTAAGATTGGTATTTTATAATTATCAAGGTGCTTGGTTATGGCTATAATATTTTGTTCGCCAATGCTGATTGCATCGAGATGTAAATTTGGAAAAAGATTGGCCCCGCCCGCAACTTTAGCCTGCAGGCGCGACTTTTGGGCCCCCAAATTCAATGCTTCTTTAACCATGGCGGGGATTCCTGTATCCGCATATTTACCGGGGGCAGCCGCAGCAGAATTATCGCTGCCTCGGCGTTTGGGTAAAAAGATGTGTCCCATCACCCCCACTTTAACAACACTGTCATAAAGGGTTACACCTACGCAAGAACCTAGCCCAATGGTAGTCAAAATACCTTTGGACTTCAAAGAGTGAATTTGACCTAAGTTTACAAATAATTCCACCATCATATTTCCTCCAGCCCTAAAGAATGTGCCAATTTTTGAAAATCTTCTTCGTCTGGAAGGAAAATTATATCTCCTTGGATCGCTTTTTCCATTGTGAAAAACTCGGTTCGAATCAGAGTCGCCATATTTACAACTTCTGCACCGGCCAAGACACTCTGCCAAATAGCACCGGCCATATCAACTGCAATCCCGGGTACACTCGGCAGTAAAGTGGCGTTGGATAATTTGGCCAGGGCATTTAAGTAAGAAGTGATCATAATATTGCCCAATTCTTGTAAAGCTGAAAGGGCCATTTCGTCAAGTTCTTGACAGGACTCATTCGTTAGCAATTCAACTAGCGTTTTGGCGCTGCCCAGGGGAAGGATAAAAGCCATATGCCCTTTGACATCGCCGGAAACAACGACGAAGATACCTACTACAACTTGTTCCAGCCCCCCAACGAAAGCAACTGCTTCATTAAAAGATAATAGCTGTACATTGGGGACTTCTATTCTTAAAAGTTCACCTTTTAACATTTGGGATAGGGCCGTTGTCGCATGCCCCGTCCCAATATTTCCGAGCTCCTTTAAAAAGTCCAGTTTAGTATTATAATACATGTTTGACCTCCTAAGCGCCAATCTTACGGAGGGACTCAACCACCCGTTCGGCGTCAAAAGGTTTCACTAAGAAATCCTTAGCACCGGCACTTAGGGCTTCAATGACCATGGGTTTTTGCCCCATGGCACTGCAAACGATAATTTTTGCCTTGGGATCTATTTTCATTATTTCTTTAATGGCTGTTATACCGTCCATTTTTGGCATTGTAATGTCCATGGTAACCATATCCGGCTGAAGCTCCTTGTATAAGGCTACGGCTTCTTCTCCGTCTGCGGCTTCCCCCACAACTTTATAGCCGTTTTTTTCAATGACGTTTCGCAAAGTCATACGCATAAATGCGGTGTCATCGGTAATCAGCACTTTTTTTGCCATGTTTTCATCTCCTTATCGAATTAGGGTACTGTTGTCGAGGATTAAGGCGACTTTTCCGTTGCCGAGAACGGTGGCACCCGCTATTCCCGGGACGTTTTCCACAATGCCACTTAAGGACTTGATAACAATTTCTTGTTGCCCTATCAGATCTTCTACTATAAAGCCAGCTTTTTGTCCTCGTGTCTCCACTATTATTACTGCTAAAGGCCCCTGGGATTCTAGGCGTTGAAAGCCGAGGCATTCCGCAAGGTCATAAAGGGGCACCACTTCGTTTCTTAAGACAATAACGTCCTGCTGCTGCACAGTTTTGATCTCACTGCGTTCTATTTGTAGGTTTTCGCGCACAGCCTGGATTGGAAGGGCCAAGGTCTCCCCATCTGTCACTACCAGTAATGCTTCTATAATAGCGAGGGTTAAAGGCAGCTTTATTATGGTGGTTAGGGATCTACCCTGTACAGATTCCACTTCAATACTTCCGCTTAGTGATTCAACTACTGACTTAACAGCATCAAGGCCCACTCCTCTTCCGGAAAGGTCTGTAACTTCTTCAGTAGTGCTAAAGCCGGGGTGGAAAAGCAGATCAATGCCTTCCTGCAGGGAAATATCGTCTGAATCGGAAGGCAATAGGCCCTGCTCCGTTGCTTTTTTCTTGATTTTCCCTAAGTCCAGCCCTTGTCCGTCATCACTAATCTCGATAAGGATATGGCTTCCCTCATGGCGGGCCTTTAAGCTGATGGTTCCAGCAGCCGGTTTACCCTTGTCCACCCGTTCAGCAGCCGGCTCTAAGCCGTGATCAATAGAATTACGGATTAAGTGGACTAAAGGGTCCCCGATTTGGTTGACTATGGAACGGTCCAGCTCCGTTTGTTCACCGGAAATTTCTAAGCGGATCTCTTTATTCCTGGCTTGGGCTAGATCACGGACCATGCGAGGGAAACGATCAAAGACCTGTTTAATGGGGACCATGCGCAAGTTCATGGCTGCATATTGTAAATCGGTAGTAACCCGATCAAGATGGGCCAAAGCGTTTTTCTGCACTGTATTTTCCTGCCCAGCCATTATTTCCATTACTTGAGCCCTACTGATAACTAGTTCCCCCACAAGGTTAATTAACTTATCTAAACGCTCGGTTTCAACACGCACTAGGGCTTCCACCCGCTGGCGGATGGGAGCTGTCCGGATTGTGGGCGGTTTGATTGTTTTTCGGTGATCGGCCTTTTTTACTGAAGGCTCTTTCTGCGGTTCGGCTTGACCCAAAGCGGATATCCCAACATGGTCAACTTCGGAAATTCCTTCAACCAAGGCTTTGATTTTTTCCTTCGTTTCTAAAGTAAGAATTATTAGGCCGAACTGCAAATCAAAATTTTCTTCTTCCAAATCTTGTGCAGAGGGGACGCTTTGGATGATAGTGCCTACTTCTTCCAAGGCTTGAAAAATAGTAAAGACCCGGACTGATTTTAAAAGCGTGTTTTCCCTGAGGGTAATAATGATACTATAGGCATGATAGCCCTGCCTAAGGCCGTGTTGGACCGTTTCCCGATTAAACTCGTCTAGTTCAACGGTGAGGCCTTCCAAGGTCATTTCCGTTTTAGGCGAGCCGGCCTCGGGATTGCTGAGCGCTTTCAAGGATGCAACTGCTTCCTGAAAAGGGCTGATTGTTTCTTCGCTGATGGTCTGCTCCAGTAAAACTTCTAAAGTGTCCACAGAGCGGAATAAGACATTGATAACAGTGGAATCAGCCTCCAATTCCCCTCTTCGGAGCAGTTCCAAAACGTTTTCCATTTCATGGGTAAACTGG
>JAAYRS010000074.1 GCA_012518645.1 Bacillota bacterium | reverse complement strand
TAGCCAAACTGCGCCACGCCCCGACTTTGTTTTACGCTAAACTGACGATCTCAATATTAACATATAAAGGACGCTTCGTCAATAATAATCCCCCGCTTTGATCTTCAAGACTTCCTTCATCTTCTGCATGGCCAAAAAACGATGGCTGATTTTATTTTTTTCCTCCGGCTCCAGCTCAGCAAACGTCCTTCCGTACCGGGGAACAAGAAAAAGGGGATCATAACCAAAGCCTTTCCGGCCCCGGGGCTCAAAGGCAATAAAACCCCGGCAGATACCCTCCGTATACTCTATTTCCCCGTGGGGAAAAGCCAGGGCCATCACGCAGCGAAATTGGGCCCCGCGCTGCTTTAATTGCAGCCCCTCCAGCTTTTCTAAAAGTTTAGCGTTATTGCGGCCATCATTGCTGAGTTCACCAGCAAAGCGGGCGGAATGAATACCGGGAGCCCCGCCTAAGGCGTCCACCTCAAGCCCGGAATCATCGGCTAAGGTTGGTTTTCCGGTAAACTTGGCAATGGGCAGGGCCTTTTTAGCTGCATTTTGCCGGAAGGTGAGCCCATCTTCCACCGCGCCGGGATAAGAGCCTAATTCCTGCAAAGAGATGATTCGGATCGGCAAATCAACCAGCAATTCCTTTATTTCCCCGATCTTATGCCTATTCTGGGAGGCAACCACCAAATCTAAGGCACTCAATTCGAGTTGCTCCCATACTTTTCTCTTAAATCCTCCATCAGCAGCTTTTTTTGCAAATCCACCAGTTCGGAAATGCCTTTTTCGGCTAGGTCCAGAAGTGCATCCATTTCTCCCCGGCTAAAAGGACTTTCTTCAGCAGTACCCTGCACCTCTACGATTTTGCCGGAACCGGTCATAACTACATTTAAATCAACCTGAGCAGCGAAATCTTCTGCATAGCAAAGGTCCAAAAGGGGTTTGCCTTCAACGATCCCGATGCTGATGGCCCCTAAATAGTCCTGGACCCCTTTGCCCCCTTCTATTTTACGCAGAGCGTCGGAAAGGGCGATAAAGGCGCCTGTAATGGCGGCGGTGCGGGTGCCCCCGTCGGCTTGAATTACATCGCAGTCGATCCAGATGGTCCGTTCGCCCAGTGCCTTCAGATCCACTACTGACCTAAGGCTGCGCCCAATCAGGCGTTGGATCTCGTGGGTCCGCCCTCCTACCCTGCCGCGGCTGGACTCTCTTTGATTGCGTACTTCTGTGGCTCTGGGCAGCATAGAGTATTCAGCAGTGATCCAACCCGTGCCTTGTCCCCGCAAAAAAGGCGGGACCCTATCTTCGATGGTGGCAGTACAAATCACTTTTGTTTTTCCTACTTCGATTAAAACCGATCCCTCAGCGTGAATAATAAAATCACGGGTTATCTGAACCGGCCGCATTTGATCAGTCCGGCGCCCGTCAACTCTGGCATAACTCATTAATTTGCCTCCTTCAAACTGGGATGCCGATATTTGGCAACACCCTGCTCATAGATGCTGTTACCGGCACTATCGATGGCCACAATCGCCGGGAAACGCTCCACGGTTAAGCGGTGGACCGCTTCCGGCCCTAAGTCGGGATAAGCCAAGACTTCAACTTTTTTGATCCTTTGGGCAATTAAAGCCGCGGCGCCCCCCACTGCGGCGAAATAAACGGCTTTGTATTTTTTTAAGGCTTCCACAACTTCCGGGCTGCGCCCTCCTTTGCCAATGGTCCCTTTTAAACCCCGTTCCAGGAGAGGTATTGTTAATCCGTCCATGCGGCAGGAAGTTGTTGGGCCGGCAGAACCTATGGGTTCCCCCGGTTTGGCCGGGCAGGGCCCTACGTAGTAAATCACCGCTCCCTCTAGGGGAAAGGGGAGAGGTTCCCCCGCCTTGATTAACTGATTGAAGCGCTGATGAGCGGCATCCCGCGCTGTGTACAGCACGCCGCTTAGTTCCACCTGATCACCGGCCCGGAGTCCCCCCGCATCCTGCAGAGGGGCTGTTAGGCTTAGCATTGGATCTCCTCCAGACATTCATTTATTTAATTTTTCCACAAGGTCCCGGAAATGGGCACCTCTTACTTCAAAATTAGGATATTGGTCATAACTGGCGCAAGCGGGGGACAAAAGAACAACATCCCCTTTTTCAGCCCAGCCAGCCGCCGCTGTTACGGCCTGATCCAGCGTCTCTACAACATCTAAAGGGAATTCACCAAAGCTTAAAACCGCGGCTTTAATTTGGGGTGCCATTTGCCCGAACAAAATTAACCGCTTAACATGTTCATGAACCGCCTGCCCAAACTTAGCATAATCAAGCTTTTTATCCGAACCCCCCGCCAGCAGAAGCAGAGGTTCTTGAAAGGAATTTAGGGCGGCTAGGGTCCTTTCCGGGGTGGTGGCGATAGAATCGTTGTAGTAGCGAATCCCCTCCACCGTTTGGACCAATTCCAGACGGTGAGGTACTCCGGAAAAGGAACGCCCCACCCGGCGAATGGCCTCCCAGCGGGCCCCAATTAGACGGCTCATAAGGGCCGCCGCCAAAAAGTTGGCTGCATTGTGATCGCCGCGCAAGGCCAGTTCAGAACGGCGGCCGAATTTTATTTCTTCACTTCCATCCCTGTAGATAAAATCGCCCCGGCGAAGATAAGCACCGCGCTCCACTTTACTCTTGAGGCTGAAGAAAAAAACTTTTGCCGTGCTCTCCCCGGACATTTCCCGCCCATAGGGATCATCGTAATTTAGAATAATGAAGTCGTTTCCTGTCTGGCGGCGGTAAATGTTTTTCTTTGCGCGGATGTAGTTGTCCATAGTCCCGTGAACGTCCAAATGGTTCTCGCTGATATTGGTGATAACTGCGCCGGCGGGGCTTTGGCCTAAATTATCCAGCTGGAAGCTTGATAACTCCAGGATTAGGTTCTGCTCCGGCCCTATTTTCTCAATTTCATCAATCAGCGGCAGCCCGATATTGCCCCCGAGATAGGCGGGGATGCCGCTTTCCTTCAACATTTCTCCCACTAAAGTAGTAGTGGTGGTTTTACCGCTGCTGCCGGTAATTCCGTAGAGAGGCGCTTGGCTGTAGCGAAAAACCAAACCTATTTCGCTTTCTAAATCAAGACCGCGCAGTTCCGGAAGATCCTTAGGTACCCCCGGGCTTAAAAAGACCGCCTCATACTCCCCGAGCCGTTCCAGGTAGCCGGGCCCTAGAACCAATTCAATCCCTAAGGATTGGATCTCTGCCCAGTGTTGGCCGAATTGGGCCGCCGTTTTTTGATCCCGGCCCGAAAGGAGCGCCCCTTGATCTTTTAAAAAGCGGACTAAGGCTAAACCGGTCCGGCCCAGCCCAATTACGGCTACTTTTTTATTCCGCCATTCTTGTTTCATTGCCCTTTTCATTTCTTTACCTCCCCAGGGAATTGATAAAATCCAACTTGGGGGATGTCTTCCCGGAGCAAATCCCGGGCCACTTTCCGGAAATTCTGCGGATCCGCGCTGACCCAAAATTCCGTGCCTGCTTCTTGAGGCTTCGGGCCCGCCCCGGTCTTCTGCAGCCAGTTACTTACTTCCAGCGCCAAGGACTTCGCTGGGTTAACAATTTTTAGGCCCGGTCCGCTAATTTTTTCAATCAGCTCCTTCAAAAAAGGATAATGGGTACAGCCTAAAAATAAAGTATCTATTTCTTGGGCCAAAAGCGGCTCCAAATATTCTCTCAAAGCTGCCTCAACCTCGGGCCCGCTGATTTTACCTGCTTCAATCAAGGGCACCAGGCGGGGAGCACTTTGGGCAAAAACGCGCCAAGAGGGCTTCCTTTTTTGCAGCGCCTGCTGATAAACCCCGCTTTCCACCGTCCCCTTGGTGGCCAACAAACCAACCCGGCCCCGGGAAACAGGTAAAATAGCTTCTAGAGCGGCATCAATAACTCCAAAAACGGGCAGGGGCGCGGCTGTTTTCACTTCCGGCAGGACTAAAGCACTGGAAGTATTACAGGCAACTACCACGGCCTGGGTCCCTTTGGATTGGAAAAATTCGGTAATCTTCCAGAAATAATCCTGCAGCTGCCCCGGCGTTTTTTCACCGTAGGGCATATGCAGGGTATCCCCGAAATAAATTAGCTTCGCCGCCCTAAGCTGCCGGATTTCCCGCCAAACAGTTAAACCGCCTAAACCCGAATCGTAGATACCGATGATCAAGACAATTCCCCCAACAATTCCTTTTTGATTGCTTTTAAAGCGAATAACGTTAGGATCTTTAAATAAAGGAACTGCCTAAAAGAGTATAATCTTTTTTAAACGGCTTGCTTAAATTAAGATGCCCAACTAAAGTATTAACACTTTGGCCTTCTACCAATATTTGCACCCGCTCAACTCCTGAAACTCCCACCAGGGTGTTGACAATACCGTAAACTGTCATTAACTCTCCCCTGCTGCCCCCGGGGTGGTTTGAAATCAGCTCTTGGCTAAAATCGACCAGCAGCAAATCGCCCCTTTGTTCGTAACCCAAGATTTCAACTTCCGGGGGAAGAATAGGAACAAAACCCTTTAGCCGCGGCCCGTCTTTTAAATCGCCCAGGAGCCGGTCTATGCTGCCTTGGCCTTTCCGGAATTCCGGAATAAGGCTTTCCCCGCTATGGGACGCGAAATAAACGGGATAAAATAAGCCATCCTTAAAAACCGCCGGAGGCCCGGCCCAAAGGAGGCGGATTATAAAGATTAAAAAAACAGCCAGCCACAAAATTGCCACCCTGCCCTTCCAACCCATGGCCCAAACCTCCTTTACTCCTCCCTAAAAAAACGTTCAATGCCCTTAAAGATACCTTCGGCCGCTATTTTTTGAAAGCCTTTAGCCCTAAGCAGGATTTCTTCCTCCGGGTGATCCAAAAATCCCACTTCTACCAAAACAGATGGTATTTCCGAACCGTTAAAAACCGCCAAATCATCGCGGGGCCAAATGCGGCGATCGATAAGTGTAATCGCCCGGACTAATTCATCCTGTACTTTGCGGGCCAAAGCCTGGGAGATTTGATCGTTGGCCCGGTACAAGGTCTCCGTACCCCTGGCGGTGCCTCTTTTTAAATGAGAGTTGGCGTGCACAGAAACTAAAATATCCGCTCCGGCTGCCAGCGCTATTTCCGGACGCTCAAAGATGGAAACATAGACATCTTCATCCCGGGTGTAAACAACCTCAGCCCCCGCCTGCTGCAGCAGATCGCCTAAAAACAGACTGATTGCCAAAGCCACATCTTTTTCAAAGGTGCCGTCATAGCCGATGGCCCCCGGATCCGAACCGCCATGCCCCGGGTCAACCGCAATGGTAATCCCCCTTAGGCTGCCCTTTATTTCTTCGCTTAGATCCGCCTGTTCAGTCAGGTATGTAGATTCGGCGGCAAGCAAATTCGTTAAATAGGATTGGGCTTGGCCCGGAGTGCCGGGAAATAAGGGTAAAACAAAGCGCCCGCCTTGATCGGAAACAGGCAGGGGCGACATGGGATCCTGCAGTTCCAGCACAATTCGGGTTATATCCGGCTGGTGCTGGCTAACCCGCAGCCGGCGCACCCTTTCATGTTCTACGGGAATTTCAAAAGGCTTACCGATCAAGGTTGTATTCTGCAAATCCAGGACCAAGCGCAGAGGGTTTTCCAGATGGATAATTTCAATTGGCGGCTGGGCGGTAATTTCAAACCAGAGCTCTGCATCTTGATCTGATTCTTCCAGGCCCAAGGCGGTGAGTTGATAATTAAATTCCACCTCCAGGCCCCCCTCAGGCCAAGGGCTGATGCGGTAACCGGTGGAATTATTTAAATCACAAACGATGCGCAGGGTATGCTGATCAAAACGGCTGGTCCTGATCCCCTGTACAATCGTATCATTAATTTCCATGGGAGGCAGGCCGTCCCCGCTTACACCGAACAAATCTATGACCAAGCGATCGGGGTTTACCAAGAGATTAGTTTGATAACCAGTATATGATACTAAATCAATAAATACCCTGGACCTTGGCCCACCCATATAAATAATATCAATTAAGCCTTGCTCCTCCTCCGTTTCCGAAGGAACTTCTTGGCCCAAAAAGAACTGCTCCCCGGCAGCCAAAGGGTCTAAACCGGGGCCTTCCAGCCGCAGCCCCGCCAATTCAGGGACAAAAACCAAGTCCAGGCGCCTGCGGTTGGCAATGAAACGCAGAGGAACCATAATAATCCCGTCCACCTTTTGCGGGGCCACATCCAGCCTAAACTCCTGCTCGTTTACTTGTGCACTTTCTTCTCCCAGCCGCATAAGAATGGTTTGACAGGGAAAACCCAGCGATATTTCAGAAAGGGATCTCTCCCAGCTAATTTCCGCGCCTAAATATTCTTCCAAAAGATCAATTGGAATCATAATGTTCCCGTTAATCATAACCAGAGGATCCCGGAATGATACCTCGCGGTCGCCGATATAAAGCTTGAGCGAAGCGTTGGCAGAACGGGAAAATATGATAAGAATTAAAAAGAAAAGAACCGCGGCCGCTTTTTTCATGCCTTAACCTCCAGAAGGTGATACTACCTCAATTTCTCGTTCCGATGATGTAATCCTGCATAAAGGAGGAATCCTATTGTGTATTCCAATCCCTGGCTTCGTTTTTTAAAAACAAGCCTAATATTCGTTTTGGCCTACCTCTTGCTGGCCTCTGCCTTTACTATCATCATTATAATTCGCAGCGAGCTGCGCATTCTCGACGCACAACAGGTTCTATCCTTAACGGGGCAATCCCCGCAGCAAGGGGTGCTCAGGGGACAGGTCCGCAACATCTTTGGCGATCCAGTGCCCCACGCCGTTGTTCTTCTGGAAAACCGCTTTGTCCAAGGGGATAATACCGGCAGGTTTGAAATAAGCAATTTAAACCCGGGCCGCTATACCCTGGAAATCTTAGCGGGGGGGTACGAAAAATATAGAAGGGAAGTCCAAGTCGAAACGGGGATTAACAACCCGCCGTTTAAGTACGAGACAGGGCTGTGGCCCCAGACATTTTTAGTCGATTTCCACCTTTTTTATCAAGAGGATGCCCGTTTACTGGGTATTATGGGTTTCGCCAACGGTTCTTCCCAGCCTCTTTTTATTCAAAGCGCCCTTCTTTTTAATCCTCTGGGAGAAATGATCCTTGATTTACTGGCAGATAACGGCGGTTTTTCCTACTATGCCGGTCTTTCCAACAAACTGGAAATTGCGGAAGAGCCGCAGAGGGCCTTAAAATGGGCCCCCCGCATGTGGCAAAGCGGGGAATTCCCCCCTATCGAAGGATTTTATCAACCGGGGATCTATACCCTCAAAGTTTATTACGGCTTTGAAGAAGAACATCAATCAGGCCAATACCGGGTTTTTACAATCAGCGATCATTTGGATTTGGAAAAAAGCTGG
>JAAYRS010000073.1 GCA_012518645.1 Bacillota bacterium | reverse complement strand
ACAGCTTTTTTTGTGGTATAATAGCCATGGTGACGCCCTCCCCGTCAGTGTTTTGTGTTGATAACATGCACTTCGACATCGAGGGATCGTCACCCTTTTTTTATTGGGGTCGATTTTGGGCCAATCCGCAGTTTAAGCGGGATTCAGGCCTTTTTTTATGCTTATTTGGGGTAAAGATCTTTTTTGGCCCTTGAAGACCAGTTAGTCATCGTCCTTCACGGACATCGCAAATGGCTCTTCTTGACTTTTAAAAGCGCGGTGGTACAATAATAGTAAGATTTCTTAATACCAATTTGGAGGAATTGTAATGAAACCCAAAGGTTTTATCCGGAAAACCAAACAGCGCCAAGTTATTTTAAAAGTACTGCGCGGTACCAAAACCCATCCCACAGCTGACTGGGTCTACCAAGAAGTACGGAAGGAGATACCCCACATTAGTTTAGGTACTGTCTACCGCAATCTTAAAACCCTTAGCGAACACGGGGAGATCCAGGAATTGTCCTTTGGGAGCACTCATTCTCACTTTGATGCGAATTCTGAAAACCATTACCATTTTATTTGTCAAAAATGCGGGGCTATTCAAGATTTAGATTTAAGGCCCATGGTTTCACTGGAAAAAGAAGTGGAGGAGGAAACCGGGAATGAGGTTTATACGCACCGCTTAGAATTTTATGGAATTTGCAGTGCATGCGCTGGAGAGGATTCCAAGACCACAAATTCTTAGTTTATTTTAAATTTCCGATCCGGGTATCTATAGATATCCGGATTTTTTTGTATGGACAGGAATTACCATATGTAGTATAATTAGTCCGCAGGCCTACTAGTGCTTGTAGTTTTCACCGGGGAGGAAGTATTGATGCAATTAACTGATAATGCCCGAACCGTCTTGGAACGCCGTTATTTAGCAAAAATAGACGGCCAGATTTTTGAGACGCCGGAAGATATGCTAAGAAGAGTTGCCCGCAATGTCGCTTCACTGGAAGAGGATCCTTTATGGGAAGAAAAGTTTTATGAAGTAATGAACAATCTGGAGTTTTTGCCCAATAGCCCTACTTTGATGAACGCCGGACGGGAACTGCAGCAATTGTCGGCCTGTTTTGTGCTGCCGATAGAGGATTCTATGGACGGTATTTTTGAAACTTTAAAACACACGGCCTTAATCCAAAAATCTGGCGGGGGAACTGGTTTTAGTTTTTCCCGGCTGCGGCCTAATTCCGATGTAGTCAGTACCACCGGCGGGGTCGCCAGTGGGCCTGTTTCCTTTATGAGATGCTATAATGCGGCTACGGATGCTATTAAACAAGGAGGAACAAGGCGGGGCGCCAATATGGGTATTCTAAGAGTCGATCACCCCGATATTCTCCAGTTTATCCAGTGCAAAGAGGACACATCCGAGATCACTAATTTTAATATCTCCGTAGCGTTGACTGAAGGCTTTATGGAAGCAGTGGACCAAGACGCCTCTTATAAATTGGTTAACCCCCGCACTAATGAACCGAGCGGGGAGTTAAAAGCGCGGGATGTTTTTGATTTAATT
The DNA here is from genome assembly GCA_012518645.1 of Bacillota bacterium. GTDB lineage: Bacteria > Bacillota > Limnochordia > Darwinibacteriales > Darwinibacteriaceae > JAAYRS01. The sequence goes on along the minus strand of JAAYRS010000073.1, from coordinate 13,224 downwards.
GTGGAGATGGCCTGGAAAAACGGGGAACCCGGCATCGTCTTTTTAGATCGGCTTAATGAAAACAATCCCACTCCCCAAGTGGGTAAGATCGAAGCAACCAATCCCTGCGGTGAACAGCCTCTCCTGCCCTACGAGAGCTGTAATTTAGGGTCAATTAACTTAGGTAAAATGGCAAAAGTCAAGGACGGGCAATGGGTTCCGGATTGGGATCGTTTAGAAGAAGTGGTTGAAATTGGTGTCCGCTTTTTGGATAACGTAATTGACCTCAACAACTATCCAATTCCGGTGATTAGAGAAATGACCTTGGCTAACCGCAAAATAGGCCTGGGAGTGATGGGATTTGCTGATTTGTTGATGCGCCTGGGCATCCCTTATAACAGCGAAGAAGGGGTTGAAATGGCCCGGAAATTGATGCGGTTTATTCAATCCAAAGGACATCAAGCCTCGGCTCAGTTGGGTGCCGAAAGGGGTTCTTTTCCCAATTACGAAGGCAGCATTTTTGAAAAAACGGGCCGGCCCATGCGCAATGCAACTGTAACAACCATTGCCCCCACCGGGACCATATCCATTATCGCCGGCTGTTCCGGAGGTATAGAGCCCGTTTTTGCCTTAGCTTTTACCCGGACTGTCTTAGATGATGACCGCTTAATTGAAGTTAATGCTCAATTCGAGGAGATCCTCAAAGAAGAAGGGCTTTATCACCCGGAACTGATCGAAAGCGTTGCTGAGCAAGGACATGTCCGGGATTTAGAAGAAATCCCGGAGGAATTAAGGCGGGTTTTTGTTACTGCTTACGAAGTGAGCCCTCAATGGCATATCCGGATGCAGGCCGCTTTTCAAGAGTTTACTGATAACGCGGTCAGCAAGACAGTAAATTTCCCTGCGGAAGCAACAAAAAAGGATATCGAGCAAGTCTATAGGCTGGCTTACGATCTCGGCTGCAAAGGTGTTACCGTTTATCGAGCCGGTTCCCGGGAAGGGGAAGTCCTAACTGTGGGCCATCGGAAAAAAGAAGGGCGGGCCCGCTCTCAGCACGCCCCCCGGCGCAGGCCGGTTGTAACTTCTGGCCGGACTATGCGCATTAAAACAGGCTGCGGCTCTTTGTATGTGACTATCAACGAAGATGAAGAAGGCATTTGCGAAGTATTCACAACCATCGGCAAAGCCGGGGGTTGTGCGGCCGCTTTTTCCGAGGCCACGGCGCGCTTAATATCGTTATCGCTCCGTTCGGGAGTGGAGCCGATGCAAATTGTGAAACAGTTAAAAGGCATCCGCTGCCCCCATCCCATCTGGCAGGAAGGACAACAGATTTTGTCTTGCCCTGATGCTATTGCCCAAGTTTTAGAACAACATTTACAGGGCAAGGCGGGGGAAGGGGAAACCGGGCAGATTTCGGCTAATAGCCGGCCCGCTTCAGGCCGGGGCTTGGAAAGCAGCCCTATCTTTAGTAATCTAAACTGCCCGGAGTGCGGCGGCAGGATGGTTGAAGAAAGCGGCTGCAGCACCTGCTTAGATTGTGGCTTTAGCCGCTGCGGGTAAATTAATCCCAAGCCTCCCCCTTCTCTACTGTTAGGGGGAGGCTTCTTTAAAATTTTTGTTTAAGGGTTTCTTAAGGGTTTCCGGCCCCTTTCAACCAATCACTGCTTAAAACACGTTCTGCTAATTCCACTTGGGCATATTCTAAAAGTTTGGGCCAATCCCGGGTCAAAGCCGCATGGACTAATTCCGGGGCAACTTGTAAATACTCAGCTCCCTCTTGGGTCAGCCGTTCTTTGGCCATGTCTTGGACAGCGGTCCAATCCTGTTTAAGCAGGGCTTCCGCCTCCCAAGGGGCAATGCCCCGATTGACCAGTTCCTGATAGAGCTCGTACCGGATTTCTTCACTGAGCTGTTCCCAATCGCCGGAAATAATGGCTGCTACCTGCGTGGGGGTAAGCACATCTGCTAAGATTTCCAGTGCATTGTCCAAAGTCTCCCAAAGAGCTGCTCTGCTTTTTTCCTCGTTTTTTACTTGAATTAAGAGTGCTTTGTTTTCTTCATTGATTAAGGCTTGCAGGGAATCATTTTCTTTGAAATTGAAATCCCGGCTTAAGCCTTTGGGGCTGATTACTAAAGGTTCCGCGGGCAAGGACAACTCTAGGTTGCCTTCTTGGGAAGTTTGGATAATAAGCTGTTTCTGCTCCTCATCCAAGGCGAGCAGAGAACCCTCCGTTGATTTCAAGCGCAAGGCACTTTCTAGGATAGCCGCCGCTTCGCTGCGGGTAATTAGGCGGTACGGCTCAAAACGCCCCAAGAGATGACTTGGTAGCAGGCTTAACCTTTGCAGCACTTCCACAGCTAGAAAACCGGGGTAATCCGGGCCGAGATCAACAAAAGAAGGATACCAGCCAGAAGGCGGGGCGGTGTGTTCTCCCAAACCGAGGGGATTAGCTAAAAGTGCAGCGAATTCACCCCTGGTGATCCCTTCCGGTGAAGGCACCAGTGTTTGACTTAGCCAAGAGGCTAATTTCTCTTTCTCTTCTGTCCCTAAATCCAAAGTTCTGGCTGCCAGTTCTAAAGCAGTTTCGTGATCTAGGGTGCCGTGCGGTAAAAATTCCCCTTCCCACAAATCCTTAAAAATCCCTTCCTCCGCCAGGGCTAAAATAGCTTTTTGGGCCCAATTATTTTCAATATCGTTAAAAGCGGCCTGGCTTGGGGCAGGAGTAAACGTACAAAATAGGATTAGGATAATAGCAAAAAACGGGGTTTTCCACGTTCTGGGTTGCATTAAGATCCTCCTTTCCCTCTTAATCTCTATCTATCTTACACTCTCTGTTTCGAGATCGGCAAGGCTGGACCTCTATGTAATAGTCGGCAGTTAGGGAAGCCCTTACCACCTAAGGCAGGTTTTTGCAGGCAGGCGTGGAATAGGAAGGGAGAAGAGAAACGAGGGATATCCTGTGGAAGAACAACGCCTATTTTTGATCGACGGAAACAGCCTAATTAATAGGGCTTTTTATGCTTTACCCCCCCTAACTAATGCGGACGGCGAACCCACCAATGCGGTTTATGGTTTAACCAGGATGCTGTTTCGCCTTCAGGATGATTACCAGCCTGATCAGATCTTGGTAGCATTTGATGTTGCCGGACCAACTTTCCGCCACGAAAAGTATAAGGAATATAAAGCGCACCGCAAACCAATGCCGGATGATCTGCGATCGCAGGTTCAGGTTATGAAGGAAGTTTTGGATGCCTTGGGCATCTTGCGTCTGGAGTCGCCGGGATTCGAAGCGGACGATCTTCTGGGCACATTGGCTAGGCGGGGGGAAGAGGAAGGTTTCCAGGTATATATTGTCAGCGGTGATCGCGATACCTTCCAATTAGTCTCGCCGCAAACAAGGGTCTTGTTTACTAAACGGGGAATTACTGAAACAGAACTAGTGGACGAAAAAACGCTTAAGGACAATTACGGGCTGCTGCCCGGGCAGGTTCAGGATTTTAAGGGCCTGATGGGGGACAGCTCTGATAATATCCCGGGAGTGCCCGGAATAGGAGAAAAAACGGCTCTTAGGCTTTTGAAAGAATATGCGAGCATAGAAGATGTCTATGCTCACCTGGGCCAAATTAGAGGAAAGCTAAAAGAACGTTTGGAAGAACATAAAAAACAGGCCTTTTTAAGCAGAGAACTGGCTACGATCAATCGGCAGGTACCGCTGGAGATCAACCTCAGGCAAAAACGAAAGATGCAGGCTGAGCAAGTCCGGCACCTTTTTCAAAAGTTGGGCTTTAGAACACTCTTGGAGCGGCTGCCTTCCGCTGATTTTGAAAAAGATGATTTTCGGGAATGGGATTCTGAATTTCAAATCTTAAAAGCTGAAAATTGGCCTCAATTGCAAAAGCAGCTGCAGGCCGCGGCGGAGATTTACCTTTTAGAATCGGGCAGGGAAGGGCCCCTTGCCTGCTTAGTAAAAGACGAAGTGTGGATTATTTCCAATTCCTTTTGGTTTCAAAAGCGGGAGCTGCTGCTGAAAAACTTGCGCCGGAAAAAAATTTACTGCAGCAGCAGTAAAGAATTAGAGCACCTCACCGGTCAGGTGGGGTTTTTGGAGATTGAATTTGATTTAGAATTAGCCCTATACTGTTTAAATCCCGAAGAACGTTGGGATTTTCCCCGTTTAGCGGCTCGGTACGGGCTTCCCGATCTTCCTAAAAGCCGGGAAGATCTCCGCTTTACTGTTTGTTCGGTCCGCCTGCTTAAAAAAGCGGCTCCTCTTTTAGAGCAAGACTTAAAAGAAGCTGCGCTGTGGGACTTATACCGGAATTTGGAACTTCCTTTAGCCTCAGTTTTGGCGGCAATGGAGAAAAAGGGGATCCTTGTTGATTCCCAGAGGCTGAAAGAAATATCCCGGGATTTAGAAGAGACTTTAAATAGGCTTACTAAAGAAATTTACAAGCAAGCGGGGGAAGAGTTCAATATTAATTCCCCGAAACAACTAGGTATGATCCTCTTTGAAAAGATGGGGCTGCCTGTGCTCAAAAGGACAAAAACCGGCCCGTCTACCAGTGCGGAAGTCTTAGAAGAATTGGGAGATTACTCTATTGTTAATTATGTTTTAGAATACCGGCAGGTGGCAAAGCTTAAATCTACCTATGCTGACGCCCTAGGTGAGCTGATTTCGCCTCAAAGCGGCAGGATCCATACCACTTTCAATCAGACCGTGACTGCAACGGGTCGTTTAAGCAGTACCCATCCTAATCTACAGAATATACCGGTGAGGACGGAGGAAGGGCGGCGGATTAGGGAGGCTTTCGTTGCCCCGGCCGGCTTTTACCTTTTAAGCGCTGACTACTCTCAAATTGAACTGCGGGTCTTAGCCCACATCTCAGGGGATGAGATCTTAAGGAAGGCCTTTCTAAGCGGGCAGGATATCCATGCTCAAACCGCTGCTGAGGTTTTTGGGATGGCGGTGTCCAAAGTAACCCCGGAATTAAGGGAAGCCGCTAAAGCCATTAATTTTGGCATTATCTACGGTATCAGCAGCTTTGGGTTAGCTAAAGGGATCAACCTTACCAGGGCCCAAGCTCAAGAATACATTGACGCTTACTTCCTGCGTTACCCGAAAGTAAAGGCCTATCTGGACAATGCGGTAAAAACAGGAAAAGAATTAGGTTATGTCCAAACCCTCTTTAAGCGCAGAAGGTATTTGCCGGGGTTAAAGAGTAGAAATTATGCCGCCCGTAATTTTGCTGCGCGCATGGCCATGAATTCCCCTATTCAAGGTACTGCAGCCGATATTATTAAATTAGCGATGATTAAAGTAGAACGGGCCTTAAAAGAGGCCCAATTGGAAAGTGCCTTGCTTTTACAAGTCCATGATGAACTGGTTTTGGAGGTGCCCCAAACGGAATTAAGCGCCGCGGCCGATTTGGTCCGGCGGGAGATGGGAAATGCTGCCAGCTTGAAAGTACCATTGGTTGTGGACATTCTTTACGGCCGTAACTGGCGGGATATGCAGGTATTTTCCGGGAAGGAGTAGAGATGCCCGAATTACCCGAAGTTGAAACAATCAGGCGCAGTCTGCTGCCGCTAGTTTTAAATAAACCCATCAGCAGGGTCGACGTCCATTACAAGAGGATCCTGGGCGCAACGCCTGAACAGGAATTTCAAACAGCCTTAATTAACAACCGTTTTTTGGAATTAAAACGGCGGGGAAAATATCTTTTATTTACCCTGGAAAAAGAACTAATGCTCGTTGCCCATCTGCGGATGACCGGCCGATTAATTTATGTATCTGATCAGGATATCCCTTTGGCTAAACATACTTCGGCGGTCTTTGGCTTTGAATCCGGGGATGCCCTGCGTTTTGAGGATGTTCGCAAATTTGGGACCCTGGATCTGATTAAGAGGGGGGAAATCGAAAAACTTAAGGGCTTATCAACTTTGGGAGTAGAGCCCTTAAGCCCGGCTTTTTCTTTTTCTGTTTTTCAAAATTTATTGGCGGCAAGCACCGCCAAGATCAAAGCCTTGCTGTTGGATCAACGCAAAATCGCCGGTTTGGGCAATATCTATACAGATGAAAGTTTGTTTTTGGCGGGAATTCATCCTGAAAAACCTGCTAATTCCTTAAGCCTTGGCCAACAAAAGAGCCTCCACGAGGCTATCATCCAAGTTCTAAAAGTTGCCTTGGCCAATCAAGGCACTACTTTACGAGATTACCGCACAGGGTACGGCCGGGAAGGATCGTTTCAAAACAAACTGCAGATTTACGGCAAAAAGGGCCAGCGGTGCCCTCGCTGCGGCTCTGATTTTAAATTCAAAAAAGTTGCCGGGAGGACAAGTCACTACTGCCCGGGCTGTCAAAGGAAGTAAGCTATGATTGGGATTACCGGAGGAATCGCCAGCGGGAAAAGTGTGGTGGGACAGCGGCTTCAGAAGCTGGGGGCTTTGGTTCTAGATGCCGATCAGCTAGCTCATCAAGCAGCGGAGCCCTTCACGGCGGAGTGGCGGAGGATTAAAGACGTTTTTCCCGAAGTCATCGAAAATGATTTTACTGTTAACCGGCGTTTGTTGGCTCAAATTGTCTTTGCTGATCCCCAAAAGCGGCGGGTTCTAGAAGCTATTATTCACCCCTACGTTCGCTTCCAACTGCAAAGGAAGGCCGCCCGGGGTAAAAAGGAAGGCCGGCACGTGTTTTGCGAAATTCCGCTTCTTTATGAAGTGGGCTGTGAGTCCTGGTTTCGGGAAATATGGGTTGTCTACGTTGAACCCCGGATCCAACTGGAGCGTTTAATGCAGAGGGCGCAAATTTCTCGCGATTTAGCCCAGAAAATGATTGCCAGCCAACTTCCTTTGGAAGAAAAGGTGAAAAAAGCTACTAGAATAATAGACAATAATTTTTCCTTGGAGCATACTTTAAAACAGGTAGACGCTCTTTGGGAGGGGATCAAAGTAAATGATAAATCCTGAAGCCCCGCTTTTCCCAAGACAGCTTTATTTCAAATCCACTAATCGAGGGGGCCTGCGGGTGCATACCTTCCGGACTTTGATTTTAATCCTTGTACTCTTAGCAGCCCTTATAGTGGGCTTAAAACCGTTTTTGCAGTGGTCTTTCCCCCTTTATTTTTCCGCTTTGATTAAAGCGCAGAGCGAGGAAAGCGGGCTTGATCCCCTGCTTTTAGCCGCGGTGATCAAGGTGGAAAGCGGGTTTCAACCGCAAGCTGTTTCGTCTAAGGGCGCAGTGGGATTAATGCAAATTATGCCTGAAACGGCATTTTGGCTTGGGGAGCAGCAGGGCCTGGTTCTTTCCAAAAAGGATCTATTCCAACCGGAACGCAATTTAGGTTTGGGAAGCTTTTATTTAAAGTCCCTGCTTCGGGAGTTTCCCTCGGAAGAAGCGGCTTTGGCCGCTTATAATGCAGGGCCCAATAATGTTCGGCGCTGGATAAATGAAGGGCTCTGGGACGGTTCTTTGAAAAACATTGACGGGGTTCCCTTTGCTGAAACCAGGGCTTATGTGCGCAAAGTTGACACCGCGAAAAGAATATTTCGCTATCTTTATCGGCGGGAACTGTTGGATTGAGAGGAGAAAAACGATGAAACAAATCGAAACAATTCAAGAGGTAACGGACTATTCCGTAGAAAAAGATCGCCGGCTGTTTTCCGCAACTCCAGAAGAGATCCTGCACGGCTTAACAACAGATATTTATTTTGTGAAAGCCAAACAGATTTTAAATGCGCTTGAGAAGGAAAACACCATAGTGGTGGCGGAAATTTTTCCCAGGCGGGACGGGATCTTGGCAGGGGTGGCCGAAGTAAAGAACTTGCTGCGGGATTTAGATTTGGAGATCTGGGCTCTGCCGGAAGGATCAGCTTTTGAGGGAAAAGAAGTTGTAATGCAGATTAAAGGCCCCTATGTTCGCTTTGCGCTTTATGAAACTGCTTTACTGGGCATTTTGGCTAGTTCCAGCGGATGGGCCACGGCGGCCCGAAAGGTGAAAGAGGCGGCGGAAGGCCTGCCGGTCTTATGCTTTGGTGCCCGCCATGTTCACCCGGCGGTGGCCCCCGTTATGGAGCGGGCCGCTATCGTGGGCGGGACAGATGGGGCCTCCTGCATCCTGGGAGCAAAATTAGCAGGTTTAGAACCATCCGGTACAGTACCTCACGCTCTTTTCTTGGTTATTGGAGACTCTTTGGAGACGGCGAAAGCGTATCATCGAATTATGCCCCCGGAATCTGTCCGTTCTATGTTGGTGGATACCTTTAAGGATGAAGTGGAAGAAAGCCTGCGCTTAGCTAACTGTGCCCGAACAGGCTTGGAATCGGTGCGTTTAGATACTCCCAGCGAAAGAGGAGGGGTCACCCCCGATTTGGTGCGGGAATTGCGGGCTAAACTAGATGTGGCCGGGCACAGCCAAATTCAAATCTTTGTTTCCGGGGGGCTGAATCCCGAACGGATCCGCCTCTTAAAGGCGGCGGGTGCCGATGCCTTCGGGGTAGGCAGTTACATTTCCGGGGCAGCAGCTATTGATATGACTATGGATTTAAAAGAAGTAGCGGGACAAGCCGTAGCCAAGAGGGGGCGGATCCCGGGGCAGGGTTCCTGGCCGCGGCTAGAGCGAATCCTGTGATGGGGGGTGGAAGCCATCGAACGCCGTTCTACCAAGGAAAAAGTAATCGAGATAGCCCAAAGCGATCCCTTTTTAAGTATTGAAACAATTGCGCAAAGCGCCGGGACAACAGCCCGTTACGTGCGGACTATACTTTCGGAGGCTGATCTTTCCCTAACTGCTATGCGTAAAAATTACGCTCGCAATCTGGAACGAAGACTGGGTCAAGAATTAGCCGCCCGCGATTTTCCGGTTGAGAAAGATCTGCAGATTAAAAGGGTTAAGGCCCGGGATTACAGCCATCTCATGGATTTCTCCGGGAAAAAAGAACTATTTCAAATCAGTCATTTCAGCCGGGAAAAAGGCCTTGAAAGCTATATCCAAATTTTGACCGCCGAAGAAGTTACCCTAGGGTCTGAATACAGCGGCTTGCGGGAACTGCTTTCCGGCCCAGGCCGGCAGTTGCGTGTCGGCAGGCAGTGGGCAGAAGTTGTCTCAGCAGGTTTTCAGCTGGCCGAAGCCTTTGGTTTAGCTAGGGGCGCACAGCTTCTAAGGCTGAGTACCATCTTACATAAAGAAGAAAAACCGGTTGCCTTGGAACTGCGTTGGTTTGCTTTGGAAGGCCTGGTGCTTCAATGGCCTGCCCAAAAAGGGGAGGTGCAGGTTACGCTCACCGGCTGAATCAAAAGAATCGGTAATTCCATAATTTTTTGGGAGGATATCGCTGCAACTCGGCGAATAAGAGTGTGATATATGCTGAAAGTGTCGTGCAATAAGGAAAAGGAGGGTAATTATGGCACGTAAACTGCTGTCAATAAGAAACCTCAAAACTTATTTTTATACAGATGACGGGGTGATCCCCGCCGTTGATGGTGTCAGTTTTGATCTGGAGCGGGGCGGCACCATCGGTATTGTCGGTGAATCCGGCTGCGGAAAAAGCGTTACATCTCTTTCCGTGATGGGCCTGATTCCCCAACCGCCCGGGAAAATCGCCGGCGGCGAAATCATCTTTGAAGGTAAGGATCTGCTGAAGTTAACAGAGGAAGAAATGCGGCATATCCGCGGGAATGATATTTCTATGATTTTCCAAGAACCAATGACTTCCCTTAATCCCGTTTTTACCATTGGCAATCAAATTTCCGAAGCAATTATGCTGCACCAAGGGCTGGACAGGGCCGAATCGCGGGAAAAATCCATTGAAATGCTGCGTTTAGTAGGGATCCCGTCTCCGGAAAAGCGAATTGATGAATATCCTCATCAATTAAGTGGAGGAATGCGTCAGCGGGTAATGATTGCTATGGCCTTATCTTGTAATCCTAAGCTTTTGATCGCTGACGAACCTACTACCGCTCTGGATGTGACCATCCAGGCCCAGATTTTAGATCTTATGCGCAATCTGCGCTCAGAATTGGATACGGCAATTATGTTGATTACGCACGATTTGGGTGTCATTGCGGAACTGGTAGATAAGGTTGCAGTTATGTATACAGGGAAAATTGTGGAGTCAGCTGATATTTTTACTATATTTAAGGATCCCCTGCATCCTTACACTGTCGGTTTATTGGGTTCAATACCCCGCTTAGATGGGACCGTGGAAAGGTTAAGCACCATCCCCGGAACGGTGCCGGCTTTTGGTAATATACCGGAGGCCTGTAGTTTTCACCCGCGCTGCCCGTTTGCTAAAGAAATCTGCCGTTCCAAAGAACCGCCGGCTTTCGAGGTGAAGGAAGGCCACCAAGTGGCTTGCTGGAAAGTTGTAGATTATGTTGATACGGATCAGATAGATCAAAAGGAGGTGGGCTAGATTATGGCTGCGGCTAACTCCAAAAAGGAAGTTCTGCTGGAAGTAAAAGATTTGGTTAAACATTTCCCCATCCGGCAGGGAATTATCTTTACAAAACAAGTTGGGGCTGTCCAGGCTGTAGATGGGATTAGCTTTAATGTTCATAAAGGGGAAACCCTGGGTTTAGTAGGAGAAAGCGGCTGCGGTAAAACCACAGCGGGGCGCTTGATTTTACGCCTCTTAGAAGTTACTTCCGGAGATATAATTTTTGATGGAAAAAGCATCCCTAACCTGCCCAAAGATGAAATGCGGGAACTGCGCAAGGATATTCAAATTATCTTCCAGGATCCTTATGGTTCCCTAAATCCTAGGATGACCGTTGGTGATATTGTGGGGGAACCTCTCCACATTCATAAAATAGCCCGGGGCAAAGAACGGGAAAAGCAAGTCCGGGATCTCTTGGAAACTGTTGGTCTGACTGCCTTTCAAGCCCGCCGTTATCCTCACGAGTTTTCCGGGGGGCAAAGGCAGCGGATTGGGATTGCCAGGGCTTTAGCTGTTAACCCCCGCTTAATTGTGTGTGACGAACCTGTGTCCGCCCTTGATGTTTCTATCCAGGCCCAGGTTATTAACCTTTTAGAAGATCTGCAAAAAGAATTTGGATTGACTTACCTCTTCATTGCTCACGATTTAAGTGTGGTCAAGCATATTTCGGATCGGGTGGCTGTGATGTACTTGGGTAAAATTGTGGAACTGACTGGGAAAGACGAGCTTTACCATAATCCTAAACATCCTTATACTCAGGCGCTTCTTTCTGCCATTCCCGAGGCGGATCCTACAATTAAGAAAGAACGGATTCTGCTTAAAGGCGACATCCCCAGCCCAATCAATCCGCCTTCCGGCTGCCGTTTTCACACCAGGTGCCCGAAAGTGATGGACATCTGCAGGGTTAAGGAACCGGAATTTATCGATAGCGGCAACGAACACTTTGTAGCTTGTCATTTGGTGCCGGCTGCCGAGGAAAACAAAGAGCAGAAATTGGCGTAAACAGCTCCAGAAATTAAGGTAAAAGGCCGCCCCTCAGAAGAGGCGGCCTTTTGTGGTGGTGCGCCGCGCCCGAAGCGTAACTTGGTGGTGAAGTCCACTGCGGGGACTGGCAGTTGACAACCCTTAGCCAAGCGCAAGAGTGCCCATCGCGAGGTGGAACTTAAAGGAAGCGTGATGAGCAAAGTTCCAGAACATATGCACGCCGGTGGCCATCCGGCCAGTAAGCAAGATGCCCGCCAGATTTATTCTAGTTGGGTCAAAAACCTCCTGGTTTTGACTGCGTTTCAGTATTAACTTCGCTTCTTCGGTCTTTTCACTTTCGTTCAACTTCGCGGTACTCACCCGGCCATTTCATGTGGTCATTTCCCAGCGTTCTTAGCACCGCAGAATCCGCGGGTGGTTTAGAACCTGCACTTGGATACCGACTCTGAAGGGCCCCTTCATCTTTTGTGAAGCATGAAGCACGAAACCTGGCCTCTTTCCTCCTTTCATGCTAGTTTTCTTTCGGGACGCACTTTGACGCTTACTTTTTATCGAGAAAATGAGTACCATAAAGCCCCATTCAGCCGATTACAGCAGGCATTCGCAGAAGGCTGTAGAAATAAATAAGCAATCAGATTGCATTTTATTGGGGGAGTACCATGATTACATCAGATGAAATTAAAAGGCGTCTTTGGGATGGGGCTAACGAATTACGCGGCTCTATGGACGCCAGTCGTTATAAGGACTATATGCTCGGTTTAATGTTTTATAAATTTTTAAGTGATAAAACTTTAGATGCGTTTCGGACATACGCAGGTTTAACGAATAGTAATACGGTAGAGCTTTTGCAAGAATACCGGAATGCTCACAAACGGTACGGTGAGCAACTAATTAAAATGCTCCATAATACGCAGGGTTATTATGTGCTGCCGGAATACCTATATCAAACCTGGCTTGAAGATATTGATTCAGGTGATTTTGAACTGCAAAAGGTAACTGATAGTTTAAATAATTTTGAGCGAACTATTGCTGTTACCGGTGACTTGCAAGACTTTAAAGGTTTGTTTTCTACCTCTACAATCGACTTAACTGATTCGGCACTCGGCAGTAACTTAAATGAGCGAAGTAAAAACGTTAAAGAGTTAATTAAGCTTTTTGCAGATTTAAATATGGTGGCGTTACAAGAAAGTGATGTTCTAGGTGATGCCTATGAGTATTTAATCGGGCAATTTGCTATGGAATCAGGTAAAAAGGCGGGGGAGTTTTATACCCCTAAGCAAGTTAGTGAAGTTATGGCTCAAATTGTGGCTAAATCAGGTAAGATCAAGTCTATTTATGACCCGACTGTTGGTTCAGGCTCTTTGTTATTAACTGTCGGTAAACATATGCCCGAAAACGATCGTAAAATCCTTCATTATTACGGCCAAGAAAGGAATACTGCAACCTATAATTTAGCCAGAATGAACTTGCTTTTACATGGGGTAAGACCGGAAAGAATGACAGTGCGTAATGGTGATACTCTTGCCGAAGACTGGCCGGAAGACCCGGAAAGGCCAAATGAGGGAGTTCTTTTTGATGTGGTTGTTATGAACCCGCCTTATTCTGTTAAGAACTGGAATAGGGAAGATCTTAAAGTGAGTGATCCTCGCTTTGAAATTGCCGGTGTTTTACCACCTAATTCTAGAGGAGATTATGCTTTTCTCTTACACGGTTTATATCACTTAGGACCTGAGGGTACTATGGCTATTGTTCTGCCTCACGGAGTACTATTTAGAGGTGGCGCGGAAGGTGAGATCCGAAAAAGGTTATTGGATAGAGATCTTATT
>JAAYRS010000072.1 GCA_012518645.1 Bacillota bacterium | reverse complement strand
TATGATTGGGACGATATTATCCGTTCGGTAAGTGCCAGCTTTCAGATGGAGTGGGAGCTTTCTGTTGCCGATCTGGTGGAAAAATACTGCCACCCGCCCCACATCAAGCTTTATCCGGGGGCCTTTCAACTTTTAAGCACCTTAAGCCAGGAGGGTCACGTCCTTAGGGCTTTAACCAACGGTTATTACATCTACCAATATCCGGTTTTGCGGGCTTTAGGAATTGCCCCCTTCTTTGAGCGCATTGTAACCCCGGAGAAATTGGGTGCGGCCAAACCGCAGCGGAAATTTTATCTGGCTGCGCAAAAGGACGCACCCCAACCGCATATCCACGTTGGGGATACTGTTATCCACGATATTTGGGGCGCAAACCGTTCCGGGGCAATCTCCGTTTGGGTCAAACACGACCTACCCTCGGAATGGGAGAATCTGACACCGGAAAAAAGAGCCCGGGATCCTTTAATCACTACCTTGGTGCAGGAGGGGATCAATTCTGATCTCTGCCCCCACTGCCACCCGGGGCTGGAATTGAAAGAGGCCCTGCCCCACTTTGTAATCAATGATTTGAGTGAAGTGGAAGGGATCATTACTTCTTTAGTAAAAAGTTGATAAAAAAACAGGCAGATTTTCTGCCTGTGTAACTTTTTTTACAAATTAATGATTATTTTTGTTGAAGAGCCCGCACATATTCCCCAACCTGCCCTAAGGCGGCCAGTGTGGCCCAACCGTAGCAGTAAAAAAACAAACCGTCAGCCCCGCCGGCCCAAGCCGCCTCACTTGCTGCCCCGATTTCTTCATGGGGTATGTCCCAAATTTGAATTCCTGCAAAAATCTTATTCCGCTTGAAAGCGTTTTTTCCCCACCTAGTTTGATCGCTGACAAAAGATAGGGGTAAGCCCGTTTTTAAATACTGGGCAAAGCTTAAGGAACCAAGCTTTAAAGAGCGTGCCAATTCTTGAAACACCTGCTCTTCGAAACCATCCCCGGCTAAGGCGAAAATAAGGGCACCCAGATCGGCCCCTCCCCCCAGTTTATGATAAGGAAAATGTTTTGCCCCATGGCAAAGTCTTCCTAAAGCTTCGTAATCCTGGCCTAAAAGAGGCGCAAAAGAAGGGGGCCAAAGATTGAGCCAGTAAGTCACAGTTGATTTAAAATCTTTCCAAAGTTCAGCGGCAAGCCTTGTGATGCTGTCATTTCTAAAAGCAAACCAACGCTGCAGCGTTTCCAGTTGAGGGCCTTGCTGCCTAATTCAGCTTCTTAGCAGATGGGGATTTTCCAAGAATGATTCCAGCAGATGACTTAAAAAATTAGTGTCTAAAGCGATCTGCTCCATTTTCCGGAGGCAATAAGGACAAAAACAAGTCAGCATGCGGGCTACAGACACAGTAGCACCGCTCCAGTCCGGATAGCGCAAACGGTCCAGCAAGATGGCGCGACTGGGATACCTTTCTAAGATACCGGCAATTAGATTACGGACATAGACTGCAGTTAAGGGATTATTGGGACAGAGCCAGGTAGGAATAAGCTCTT
>JAAYRS010000071.1 GCA_012518645.1 Bacillota bacterium | reverse complement strand
TGGCTGTTTTTCCAAACCAAAACCGGGGCGGCCATGGAAATTGTGGGGCGCAATCCCCGTTATGCCCTGGCTTCCGGTTTGAACCTTAACCGCTACCGTACTTTAAGCATCATCCTCTCCACGGTGCTGGGGGCGGTGGGCTATGTGGTTTATGCCCAAAGCTTTGGTTTTGTCCAACTTTATATGGCGCCTTTGATGATGGCTTTTCCCGCGGTGGCCGCGATTTTAATCGGCGGCGCCTCTACCAGGGAAGCGAAAGTGATCAACGCCGTCTTTGGGGTGGTGCTTTTTCAAGCCCTTTTAACTATTGCTATGCCTGTTACTAATAAGCTGGTCCAGGGCAATATTTCTGAAATTGCCCGCATGATCGTTTCTAACGGTATGATCTTGTATGCTCTGACGCGTTTAACAGGAGGTGAGCAGGCGTGAACCAACTAAAGCGCCTTTTTACCAGAAATGTGGTTCCCATTCTCTTTGTCATTGTCTGCCTTTTAGGCATTCATTTCGCCAAGATGCCTACTCAGTTTTTAATGATGGAGGTTGTCAAAAGGCTGGCCCGGAATTCTTTTTTGGTCCTCTCCCTGATTATCCCTGTTGCGGCCGGAATGGGCCTTAATTTCGGCATTGTTTTAGGTGCCCTGGCGGGCCAAATTGCTTTGATTCTTTCCACCCACTGGGAATGGTCCGGTTTAGGCGGGCTTTTGCTCACCGCCCTTGTGGCTACGCCTTTGGCTGTGGTTTTCGGCTATCTGGCGGGCTTAACTTTAAATAAGGCTAAGGGCCGGGAGATGATTACCAGTATGGTTATGGGCTTTTTTGCCAATGGGATCTATCAGTTTATCTTTCTCTTTTTGGTGGGGACGGTGATCCCTTTTGAGAATGAACGTTTAAGGATTTCCACCAGCGCCGGCCTGCGCAATACCATTGATCTTAGGTTAATTAAAGGTGCTTTAGATGAGGTCTGGCAGATTCCTTATCAGTTTACCCGCTTTCCCATGGTTACTTTTGCGGTGATTGCTCTTTTGAGCCTGTTTATTTGGTTCTTTTTCCGCACTAAGCTGGGCCATGATTTCCGGGCTGTGGGCCAGGACCGCCAAATTGCAGGAGTAGCGGGGATTAATACGGAGGGGGTCCGCATTTTAGCCATTATCCTTTCTACCGTTTTGGCTGCCTGGGGCCAGCTTATCTTTTTACAGAACATCGGTACTTTGAACACTTACAACAGTCATGAGCAGGTGGGCACTTTTGCTATTGCCGCCCTTTTGATCGGGGGGGCTACTGTGACTAGGGCTACTATTGCCCAGGCCTTGACGGGCACCCTTCTTTTTCATGTTCTTTTTGTAGTTTCCCCCATGGCGGGCCAGGCTCTTTTCGGCAGTGCCCAGATCGGGGAATATTTCCGGGTTTTTGTCGCTTACGGCATTATTGCCTTAAGCCTGGCTCTCCACGCCTGGCAGAGTAAATCCCTGGCCAGAAGCGCCTTGGAGGAGGAGTTTACGGCGAAGGGCTAAAGGCCGTTTTGATTGGCTAAATTTGGGAAGCAGTTTTTTAGTTTAAATTGGTCCTGCTGGAAGGATTTACTTAGGGTATGTAGAAGGAACTTACATGTCCCAGGCTGCGTTTAGAAAGAGCCCTTCCCAAAGGGTCCAGGATATGGTAAAATTGGAAAAACAGATTGTGAAGCCTGGTTCAAAGGAGGGTTAGCGCAGGCAGCGGAAGAATTAAATCACTATTCCAGTAGGAATCAAGGGGAAAATATTTCTGAGGCGAAGAAGGATTTTCCTCTATCGTGGCGAAAAAAGGTAGAGACGCTATTAATTGGAAAGTGTTGTCTTCCAGCGTAAATTTACTTAGTGTTGCCCGGGCATATTCATATCCTCAAGGTGGTAACAAGGACACACCCTGCGGATATGTATGCATAGACATGTGGCGGTTTTCCGCCACCCCTGAGTTTAAACTATTACTCTTTGTTTAGGAAGGGAGGATCGTGCATAGGCTGATGCCGTAGTTTTGCAGTCATTATGGCGGAGCACTGCCCCGGCGGGCAGTACCGCTCAACGGACCCACTCGCAGGGTGCCGGGTGTGAAGAAGGATTGTGTAAAAATTATGGAGGTGGAGATATTGTTCAAGAAAAATAGAAGCATGGTCGCCCTAGCCATCTTAGTGGTTGTTTCCATGCTTGCCAGTGGTTGTTTCGGGCCTTTTAAGAAACAATATACTTTAACAATTAATTTTGTTCCCGCTGCTGCCGGTGAAAAAATCGAATGGAAAGCCGATAAAGAGGCAGCTTATGAGTTCGAACTTAAAGATCTCAAAGCCAAAGAAGGCTACGAGTTCGTAGAATTTAAAGACGCAGGCGACTTCGCAGACCTCGTATATGATGAGGAAGAAGGCAAATGGTCCATTATTATGGACGGAAATAAAACCCTAACCGCTGTATTCGAGGGAGTACCTGAACTCTCCGACGTTGAGAAAAAACTGGCTGAGATTTTAGAGGAATTTGGCAAACTTGATCCACCCGCAGCTGAAGAAAAGGAACGGGTTGCATTCTTTGTGCAGTATGCCGGGATTATTAGGGAACTTGATGAGTTGATAAATGAACTAACAGACGAAGATCCCGATTTAGAATTAGAAGGTCTAGATGTTTTTGATGAGATCGTTGGCGAGCTGGACGAATTAGTGGAAGAGGCCATAGATAATGCTGAGACCGCTATAAGCAATCTGGATAGTATGGATGTTTCGTTTGATAATCTAGATGGTGTGGGAGATAAAATTGAAGAGGTTAAGGAAATAGTTCAAGCCGCCAAGGATCTAGATCCCGAAGCAAAGATTACTGTACCGGGCGATAAATCGCTTGAAAAATTCTTGGATGGCGTTGAGGAAAAAATGTACGAAGCAATTGTTGCTAAACGGCCCGCGGTTGAACAAGCTATTGTAGCTCTCGGGGATATCGATGGCATTGATGCTGGTAAGGCAGAAGATATCGCATCAGCACGCGACGACGTTGCTAAAATTAGAGACTATGCCCCAGATCTCGAGATCAGAGGCGAAGGCAAACTAGAGGCCATAGTGGCTAAAGTAGCTGGCTTGCTTAAGGGTGCAGCGGAAGAAAAGATTAAAGATATACCGAAGACACCTAAAACAAAAGATGATGAGGGTTTTGAAGCATTTGAAGAAGCGGTTAACGAAGCTAGAGTAGCTGTTGACGCAGCGTTAGAATTTGACGATACATTAGTAATAAAAGATTTAGCTAAACTTGTGGATGCCGAAGCCGCACTTTATAGGCTTACGAAAGAGTAGGAACAAGAGATATTAAGTGAGAAGAATCCCCGCAGGCTGTCCTGCGGGGATTCTTTTTAGCACAGCGGTTTCCACTTTCGATAAAGACTTTAAATCGTCCACTGATTATAAATCAAGCCTGCCAGGTACCAGCAGTCTCGGTGTTCCTGGAAGACCAGGCGCAGGCTTCTCCAGTCCAGGCCGGCGTAGTTGGGATTAAAGCCGGGGAAGTAATACTCTACAATGATGGGGTCTTGGTAGATTTGGAATTGGTTTTCCAGTCTGTTGCCTTTGGCTAAGACTTCGTTGTAACCCACTTGTTCTGCTTGGGTGAAGTCGTGGGAAAAGATAAATTGGCGGTAGTATTCTTTTGGGGTTAAGCGGATGGGAAAGCCTGTGCCGTCATAATAACCCCAGAGGTAGATGGTTTGATCTTCAAAGAAGTTCTTGATTTTTTCTCGATCAAAGACTAAATCTTGTTCTAAAGAAACATAAGTGTAAGGCGTAAAGCGGAGGCCTTTTTCCGGGTGGGTCAGTTGGGAGAGTTTCTCTCCGTTTTGTTCTTTTAGAGCTAACAGGACTTCTTCCGCTCTGGTTTGGATCTTGTCTTTGATCATTTCTGTTTCTAAATTAAATTGCAAGGTCTTTCTAAGCTGGTGTTTAGGGATTTTTGAGTTTGTTTGGGAACGGGCTAAAATCTCTATTTTGATAGTATAAGTCTGATCTTTGCAAGGCGGGGTCCAGCGGGTTTGCCACTGTAAAGATTGGCCCGGTTTAAGGTCCTTATAAATCAGGGCTTGGGTAAAGACTTTGTCTTGGGAGCAGCGGTAAACTTGCTTGTTTTCTTGGTCAGTAATGGTGATTTCAAACTGCCGGCCGGAACTGAAAAAAAGCTGTTTTGTTTCTTTGCTTTTGTTTACCAGCTCCAGTTCTAAAATCAAGTCTTCTCCTTCAATTCTGTAAGCTGCTGTTGTTTCTAAAAAAGTTTTTTCTAGGCCCCAAGCAGGGGAAACCAGGCAGAAAAAGATCAAGAATGAGAAAAGGTAAATTTTTTTCGTTTGCATTAAGATCACCCCTTCATTTTCTATTTCCTTCTTTCAGGCTCTTTAAGATCCTTTTAACTTCTTTCAGGCTCCTGGTATTAAGTATGGCTTCTTTGGGCAGGCCCGCCTTGCGGGCGGTGTAAACCCCGTACTTAGTAAAATCATAGCCTGATAAGCGGTGGGCATCAGGGTTAATAGCTAAAAACACTCCCTTGTCCCAAGCCCGGCGGGCCCAGCGCCAATCAAGATCTAAGCGCTGGGGATTGGCATTGATCTCTAAAACAACCCCGTAACGGCGGCAGGCCTCAATAATCTCCTCTAAATCCAGGGCATAAGGCTCCCGGGCTAAAAGCAGGCGCCCGGTGGGGTGCCCTAAGATGTTTACGTAAGGGTTTGCTAAGGCTTTTATAATCCTCTTGGTCATCTCTTCCTTAGTCATTTTAAAACTGCTGTGGACAGAGGCGACGCTGTAATCTAATTGGGCTAAAAGCTCATCTTTACAATCCAAACTGCCGTCGGGCAGGATATCTGCTTCTAACCCTTTCAAAAGGGTTATTCCTTCGTATTCTTGATTGACTGCATCTATTTCTTCCATCTGGCGCAACAGATCAGCGGGCTTTAAACCTCGGGCATAAAAAGCGGACTGGCTGTGATCGGCCAGGCCGATATAGGTGTAGCCCAATTTTTTTCCGTGCAGGGCGATTTCCTCCAAAGTATTAATGCCGTCGCTGTAATTGGAATGATTGTGAAAAACGCCTTGAATGTCTTCTAGCGTGACTAAAGAAGAAAAATCTTCTTGGAGATCAAATTCAAAACAGCCTTCCCTTAATTCCGGAGGAATAAAGGGAAGGTTCATTTTTTGATACACTTCCTCTTCCCCGGGCGCTGCAGGCAGGGGGCTCTTTTTCTCTAAATGCCGGAGATGGGCCTTGCTGCCTGTACTGTAAATTAAAGCAGTGCCTTTCCGTTCTTTGCTGCTGAAATGAATTACGGCGGGGAAAGATTCCTTAGTTTGGGCGCGGATGGAACTTCCTTTCAGGATAGGATCAGCAAGGGGATGATCTTTTGATTTTAAAAAGTCTTGTGCTGTTAGCCCTGTGCAAAGGATTTCAATCTTATCCACTACTTCCAAGCGGCGGCGCAAAGCCCCGGCCAGCTGGAAAGCTGCCTTCGGATAAAAATGCTTTAATTCGGCCAGCAGATCTTGTGCTAGGGGCTTGGCTTGGGAATAAAGGTAGGAGTCTTGATAGCTTTTTAAAAGAGCGATTTCTTTTAGGATTGAGGCTTGGCTCTTTTTCCCAAAGCCGGGCAGCTGCAGGAGGCGGTTTTCCGCACAGGCGTATTCTAATTCCCCCAGGCTGGTAATCTGCAGGGCTTGGTAGAGTTTGCGGATTCTTTTCGCCCCTAAACCGGGGATTTTAAACAGATCCAGCAGGCTTAAAGGGATCTTTTCCTGCAGTTTTTCATAAACCTGGGCAGTGCCTGTGCTCAGCACTCCTAAAATTGCCTCCTCTAGGCCTGCTCCGATCCCCGGGATTTCTCTCAGCTTGTCTTCTTGAACCAGCTGTTCAAATTGATCCTCTTCCAAACCTTGGATGGCCCTTGCTCCGTTTTGAAAAGCCCGGGTTTTAAAAACATTCTCCCCGGCTAACTCCATTAAAAGAGCAATATCTTTAAGAAAATTAATCACATTCTGCTGGGACAAGCCGCTCACCTCGCTTTTTTACTTCGCTGCTTTCGGAATTTTCCCTGCCCGCTGATTTTTTCTGAAAAGCCGAAAAGCCCATTGCTAAAGGCAATTTTCTCTTTCGGGGCTTAAAGAACTTATTGTTTTTTTAACTTTTTTCGTTTTTTGGCAGGAATTAGAGCAAGAGCGGAGAATGATTGCTTTAATAGTAGGAAACGCATTTTACAATGTAAAATTGGCTAAAACCAAGACCAGGACTAAAAGATTAAAAATAAATCCATTTCCAGCAAAATCCCAGCTTCGAATTTGTGTCAAGAACGTTTTCCAGCTTGCGGAAAGGTGGGAATATTTGTTGAAAAAAAGTGAACGCAGGAAAAAGCCTTCAGGGGCAAAGACAATTCAATCCGTAGAGAGGGCTTTTGCCCTTTTGGAAACCTTAAGTGAGTCCGAGCAGCCTTTGGGATTAGGGGAGGTGGCTGCGGCGGTAGGTCTGCATGACTCTACGGCCTTTCACTTAATCAACACCATGGTTCAGCGGGGCTATGTTCAGCAGGATCCGGAGAGTAGAAAATACAGGTGCGGGTTTCGCATTTTAGATCTGGCCGGGAACATGCTCGATCATTTGGAAATAAGGAATGTAATTAGGCCTTACTTAGAGGAATTGATGCAGAAAACCGGGGAAACCGTCAATTTAGTTTTCTTTGAAAAGCGGGAAGCAATCCATATTGATCAGGTTCAAACAGACCAGAAAGGGACAGTGCGGGTGCTGGCCAGTTTAGGAAGCAGGGTCCCTCTTTACACCGGTGTGGGCAAAGTGTACTTAGCCAGTATGCAGAAAGATCAATTAGAGCAAGTCCTCAACGATTTGCACTTAACCCGCTTTACCAAGAACACCATCACAGATCGGAAAAAACTTGAAGCGGAAATTGAGAAAGTAAGGGCAAAGGGCTATGCTGTCAACCGGGAAGAGCGGGAAGAAGGCGCTTTTTGTATCGGGGCGCCTCTTTTTGGAGAGGGCGATCATGTTTTTGCCGCGGTGAGCATCTCTGTGCCCGCTCACCGCATTACGGAAGAAAGAATCAAAGCCTTAGCGGTCCAAGTAATGGCTGCCAGCCGCGAGATCTCTAAACAGGTGGGCATCTTCCTGCCTCTGGTTTCCCGTAAGGCTTATTAACAAAAGAAAGAGAAAGAAGGTGAAGGGAAAGAGGGCTTAAAATTTAGGACCAGCGGAATTTGGCAGAAACAGTGCAGATGGGAAAAGAAGAAAGGAGAGCAATATGAAGATAGATCAGATCAAAGTTCATCTTTTATCCTGTCCGGTTGACGATAGTATTGATTGGCGCTCTGCAACCGGCCGGCCCGTAAAACGCGATAGTGTACTGGTGGAAATTAGGACAGATGAAGGTCTCGTTGGATTCGGCGAAGCCCATCACTGTTTATGCCCGCCTGCCGTAGAGAAGATTATTACCTCAGCTTATGCTCCGCATCTAACGGGTAAAGATCCTACAAAAATCCAAGACTGTTTAGCCCCTCTCTTCCGCATGACTTACATGCTGGGTGCCAGCGGGGCCCCTATTGCCGCCATCAGCGCTATAGATACGGCTTTGTGGGATATTACCGGCAAAGCAGCCGGTCTGCCTGTTTACAAGCTTTTAGGGGGCTCGGCCGATAAGGTTAGAGCCTATGCCGGAGGCTGGGGCTTAGGCTGGAAAGAAAAAAGTAAACTGGTGGAAGAAGCCCAGGAAATGCTTTCTTACGGTTATAAGGCTTTAAAAGTAAGGGTGGGCTTGGGCTTTAAAAGAGATCTGGAAGTAGTGGAAGCAATCCGTTCGGCAGTGGGCGATGATGTAGATATCCTCACCGATGCGGCCGGCAGTTATGATCGGACCCAGGCTCGTTATGTGATTGAAGGCCTGCGGGACTTGGGCGTCTACTGGCTGGAAGAACCCCTGCCTGCAGCTGATCTGGACGGATTGATTGAACTGTCCCGGGCTCGGAAGCTGCGCATCGCTTACGGCGAAAGCTTGTTTACCCACAATGCCTTCCATAGGCCCATTAAAGAACAGGGTATTGATGTAGTCCAGCCGGATGCCTGTAAATGCGGAGGTATTTTAGAATCCCGCCTAATCGCCATCATGGCCGAAAGCGCCAAAATTAAGTTTGTTCCCCATATCGTGGGCAACGCTGTAGCTACCGCGGCCAACCTTCAAGTTTTAGGCAGCGTCCGCAACGGGGTTTATGCTGAAATCGATCTGCCCCGCACAGCGCGCCTGCGGGAAAGCTTACTTATTAACCCGCCGAATTTTATTCCGGAAAACGGCGAGATCAAAATTCCCGACGGCCCCGGCTTGGGTATTGAAGTAAACACAGAAGCATTTGCAGAATTTCCATACATTGAAGGCAGTTGTTATAAAGTGTAAAGGAGTGTCCGCTAATGTTGGACAGAATAAGCGACGCTAAGCGTACCGTTTTTAAAGACATGCAGTGGCTGACTGGGGAAGAATTCAAAAAAGAATTTCCCGCCCTCTGTGTGGGAGCCATCGCTGTGATCATGGCTGTCTACCATTTTTATGTAGCAGCTGTTGGCCTGCCTGAACCCATGATTATCCGCTCCATTCATGTGGCTTTCGTTGTAGCTTTGGTCTACCTTAAGTTTCCTTTTCGCCGCGCCGAGAGAACCAAGGAACTTCAAGCTCCTCCTGCCTACTCCTGGCTGGTAGCTGCCTTTGGTGCTCTGTCCGCTTTGTATATCGTTTTCAATTATGAGAATGTAATCTACCGTTTTCCTTATGTAAGCCCTTTGACCGCTTGGCAGTACATCTTCGGGATCGCCCTTTTGGGGCTGATCTTAGAGGGTACCCGCCGCTCAATTGGGCCTCATTTAGTTGTTTTGGTTGCGGGTTTAATCATCTACGCCCTGTACGGCCAGCACTTTCCCTGGATGTTTCGGCATGCCGGAGTGACCGTAAGCCGTTTGGTTGATCATCTCTATCTGACCCCCAACGGAATTTTTGGGAGCCTGGTGGGGACCTCGGCAACCTATGTCTTTCTCTTCGTTGTCTTTGGGTCCGTCTTTTCTGCCGCCGGGGCAGGGAAATTCTTTCTGGATTTGGCCACAGGCCTAACCAGTAAGATCAAAGGGGGACCGGCCAAGGCCTCGATTTTGGCCAGCGGTTTTTTTGCTACCATGACCAGCAGCGCCGTAGCCAACGTCTACGTCACCGGGGTGCACACCATCCCCATTATGATTAAGACCGGCATGCCCAAAATTCTGGCAGCTGCAGTAGAGGCTGTGGCCAGCAACACCGGGACATTGCTGCCTCCCGTGATGGGCTCCTCCGCTTTTATTATCGCGGAGTTCAACCGCATCTCTTATTTAGATGTCTGCCGCGCTAATCTCATCCCGGCCCTGCTTTATCTGGGCTCAGTTTATATCGTTATCCATTTGGAAGTTTTAAAATTAGGGATCCCGGTTATACCCAGCGATATTTCGGTGAAGCAGGCTATCCGGGAAAGAGGTCATATGATCATTCCGGTTTTGGTGGTTACCTACCTCTTGGTCATCGGCCGCACTCCCCTTTATTGTGCATTCTACGGAACGGTTTCTGCTTTTCTTTGCAGTTACTTGAGAAAACATACTAGGCTTTTGCCAACCCGCCTGATAAAGGCTTTAAGGGTAGGGGCCGAAAACACGGTTCCCATTGCCATGGCTATTACCACAGCTTCCATTGCTGTGGGGATTATTGAGTTAACAGGCGTGGCGGGGCGGATCACCTCCCTGATTCTTAGGGTGGGGGGAGAGAGTTTGCCCATTACGCTTTTGTTGGTGGCAGGCATGTCCACTTTGTTAGGTATGGGCCTGCCCGGAGTTGCAGCATTTATTTTGGTAGCGGTATTAGGCGCGCCGGCTTTAGTTAATCTAGGCGTCCCACAACTGGTGGCCCATCTTTTCATCTTCTATTACGCTAACTTATCCAGTATCACACCTCCTGTAGGGCTGGCCGCCTATGCCGCTGCTAATATTGCCGGCACAGATTACAACCGGACAGCTTTCGAGTCAGTCCGCATCGCTATTGTGGCCTTTATTGTGCCTTTCTTTATGGTTTATCAGCCCTCTTTGCTTTTGATGGGCTCTACAGGTACAGTTATCCTAGCCCTAATTACTTCGGTAATTGGCATGTTTGGCTTGGCCATCGGCGTAACCGGCTGGGTAAGGGCCAAGGTTCCCGTTTGGGGCCGCGTCCTTGCTTTTCTAGCCGGATTGTTCTTGTTTAGGAGTGAAATCATTACCGATTTAATAGGTTTGGCACTGCTGGCTCTAGTTCTGTTTCATCAGTATATTTTAATAAAGAAAGGCGGTGAGGGGCAAAAAATAAGGGCGGAATCCTAGGACCGTCTTTCGCCGGCATTGAACAAGAATTGAACCATCAACATTTACTAAGGGGGAAATCAAGGTGTCTAAAATGATGCGCACTAAATTCTCAAAAGTGCTTCTCGGCAGTTTGATCATTGCAGCGATCTTTTGCGGAGCAATGGCCCAAGCAAGTACCAGGCTGACTCTCAGCGGCGGCGGCATGGGCGGCGGCTGGTTCATCTACTTAACTGCTTTAGCAGATGTTTGGGAACCGAACATTCCCGATTTAATGACTACCGTCGTTCCCGGCGCAGGGATCAGCAATATCATCAGCGTGGACGAAAAGCTGACAGATATCGGCTTGACTTTTAACATCAACGCTTTCGAGGCCATTCACGGCTTAGAACCCTTTGGCAAGAAATACACTGATCTGCGGTCCCTTTTCAACATGCGCCGGCCGGCCATTTATCATTTTCCGGTTTTAAGCCGTCTGGGGATCAGCTCCCTGGACGAGCTGGTGGAAAAACAGTATCCTATCCGCATCGACTCCGGCCAGCGGGGCTCCGGGGGCGAATTGGGCGTCAGTAGGATTCTGGAAGCTCACGGTGTAACTTACGAGGATATCCGCAGCTGGGGCGGTTCAGTGAGTTTTTCCTCTCAAAGCGATGCCATCGGACGGATTAGGGATGGACATTTGGATGCTGTTTGGAATAACGCCACCCTGGGGATCCCTTGGCTTTTGGATCTGACCCAAACTACAGAAGTTACCTTCCTCACCTTAAATGAAGAGGCCGTGGAGAAGCTGCAAAAGACCTACGGCTATGTCCCGGAATTAGTGGAAGCAGGGGTTTACCCCAAGCAGGATCAGCCGTTTCTCAGTGTTTCCGAATTGGCAATTGCTTTTGTTCACAAGGATATGGACGAGGATCTTGTTTATACCTTAACTAAACTGGTCTGGGAAAACATTGACTATCTGTACAAGATCCACCCCGGTTTTGAAGATATGGATCCCAAAACCAGCTGGATGGATGCGGGATTTGAGCTGCACCCCGGTGCTGAACGTTATTACCGGGAAATGGGCTATATGCCTTAGAAGCGCGTTAACTCCAGAATACTTGGGCCGGCCCCAAGAGAGGGGCCGGCTTGTTCCCGACAGGGTCTAGACTACACTTGGTGAGGTGGTAAATCTGTGCGGATCACAAATGCAGAAACTTTAACAAGCCACGGCAATCGCAGAGCGCGCAAAATGGCCGTAGATATTCTAGAAGCTGGGCTGCAGGCAGCCGATCCCTGCGAAAACACAAAAAGAATCATTCGTCTTGAAGGCAGCCGGCTTTTTGTCGGCAGTGCAAAGAGCAAACCCAGCGGTGATCCTGGGCCTGACCAGGAAGTATTCGATTTAGAGCAGATCCGGGGAATCTATGTCTTCGGGGCCGGCAAGGGGGTGCAGTATGCTGCCAAAGCCCTAGAGGATATTTGCGGCGATCTCATTTCCGGCGGGCACGTTATTGATAAAAAAGGGACAGAGATCATCTTAGACCGGATCGAGGTTACCCTGGGGGGCCATCCCCTGCCGGACCAAGACTGCCTTCTGGGCTGCCGCCGGATTTTAGAACTAACTCAAAAACTGAGCAAGGATGATCTGGTTTTTACCTTGGCCGCCAACGGGATATCTTCTCTGCTGACCCTGCCTGCAGCGGGAATCAGTTTAGAAGATGTTCGGCGCCTCACCCACATTATGCAGCTGCAAAAGGGTGCGCCCACAGCTGATCTTAACGCAATTAGAAATCATGTTGATCAGCTCAAGGGAGGGCGGTTTTCCAGGTATCTTCAGCCGGCCAAAACAGTTCATTTGTTAGTAGAGCACCGCAAAAATTACAATGATTTACTCTACAAAAATCTCTGGCTGCATACCCTTCCTGACTTTACCACCTTCGCCGATGCTTTGGAAGTTGTGGAAAAATGGCAGGTGCGGAAGCTTCTGCCCCCGGCCGTAATCCGCCATCTTGAGGAAGGCAGACCGGAACAAGAAACCTTAAAAGCTGCAGAGTTTAAAAAGATGGGGGCTCGAATTTTCTCCCTGATGCCCGGGCGCAATGTTCTCTTGGAAAGTGCCCGGCGGGCCGCGGAAAAGCTGGGTTTAAACAGCCTGGTTTTGGCTGAGAACTTACAAGCTGAAGCAAGCCAGGCCGGTTTTGTAATCGGTGAGATTGCGAACACCATCGCTGAAGAAGGCGGCTTAATCCCAAAACCCTGCGCTTTATTTACTGCGGGAGAGCTTTTGACCACCTTAGGTGAAGAAACCGGCGTGGGAGGCAGGAATCAAGAATATGCAGCGGCGGCTGCCCTCAAGATTGCCGGCAGTACTAAAATTGCTGTGGGCGCAGTGGATTCAGACGGGACCGACGGCCCCGGCGCGATCTTACAAGACGGTACCCGGTTTTGCCTAGCGGGAGGTGTCGTAGACGGGCAGACCTGGCCCCGGTCTCAAAAGTTGGGAGTTGATCTTAAAGAGGCGATCAAAAGGCATAACACCAGTTATGCTCTTTTAAAGCTGGGAAGCGGGGTTGAGGCCACCCCCAATATTAGCTTGGATGATTTGGGAGTTGTTGTTATTTTGGACTAAAGGCATTTTAGGGGAGGAAAAACGTCATGCCCGTGATTGAAGTGAAGATGTGGACAGGGAGAAGCGCGGAGCAGAAAAAAGAATTGGCGGAAAGCTTGACTAAAACCATGGCGGAAATAGGGCAGGTCTCGCCCCAGTCCGTTACTGTTCTTTTTGTGGAGATTGAACCGGAAAACTGGGCCGTCGGCGGTAAACTGTTTCTGACTAAGCAGTCTTGATTGTCTAAGCCTAAGCTTTGAAGGGGGCTTGGGCCGGGGGAGGGAAATTTCCCCCAGAATTTTTAGAATTAAAGTAGGAGGATTATGATGGGCAGAGCACAGGAAATAGTATCGATACAAGCTAGGGAAATTTTTGGGGCCAAAGGTTATCCCGGAGTGGAAGTAGAGGTTATCACCAGAAACGGGGCCAGGGGTGCAGCGGTGGCCGTTGCCGGCACTTCCATGGGGAGTCTGGAGGCAAAGTTTGCCTACGATCCCCGAACCCGCCTGGGAGGCTGGGGAGTTAAAACAGCTGCGGACAACGTTAATAAGATCTTAGCCCCTGCTTTAATTGGCCTGGATTCTTCTCACCAGGCTCGGGTAGATGCGGTCATTATTGAATTAGACGGAACAGCGGACAAATCCAAATTAGGCGCTAATGCCACCGGCAGCCTTTCGGCAGCGGTGTTAAAAGCGGGTGCTGCCAGCTTGGGCATCCCCTTATACCAGCATATTGGGGGTGTCAATGCCTGTACTCTTCCCGTCCCCGGCATTATGACCGGCAGGGGCTCTTACCGCTACGGAGCAGGGGAGGAGGCCGGAGGTAAGCCCACCTATGCTATCATGTGCTACGGTTTCTCCAGTTTTCGGGAAGCAGCTTATGCCGGGTGGGAGATTTTTGCGGAATATGCCCGGATTCTTAACCGCAGATTCAAGCTGGGATTTACCATGGAGCATTATTCCCGCCAGCTTCTGGACACCAGGATCGTAGAACACGATCGGGAATTGTGGGATGCCATGATGGAAGCCGCGGTTAACTGCGGCTATGAAGGAAAAGTCTGCCTGCAGGCGGATATTGCTGCAGAAACCTATTACGATCCGGAGAAGAAAAAATTTATTGGGCTGTTTTCCGAGGGTGAAAAAAGCAAAGAGG
This sequence comes from Bacillota bacterium, assembly GCA_012518645.1. GTDB lineage: Bacteria > Bacillota > Limnochordia > Darwinibacteriales > Darwinibacteriaceae > JAAYRS01. The sequence continues at coordinate 25,088 of JAAYRS010000071.1, read as the reverse complement.
ATCTCTTCCGGATTTATGAAGAAATGATAGAAAACTACTCTTTTAGAATTATCGAAGATCCTTTTCCCGAAAACGATTTTGAAAGCCACGCCCGTTTGACCAAGAAATACGATATTGATATTGTGGGCGATGATCTTTTTGTTACTAATACTGAACGGCTTCGGCGGGGGATCGAAACCGGGGCGGCTAATTCGGTTTTGCTGAAGGTCTATCAAAAGGGCACTATTACAGAAGCCTTGGAGGCCGTCCGCTTTGCCTATGAGAACGGCTACCGGGTTATGCCCTGCAGCAGCAGGGGCGAAGGCGCCGATATTGCTGATTACGCCGTAGGTATAAACAGCGGGTATTTAAGGGAAGGGGCCATCGATGCCACAGGCAATAGATTGATTGCCATCGAATCCGAATTGGGTTCCAGAGCCGTTTTTGCCGGTGAAAAGGGGCTGCGCAGGATCCGCCTCGACTCCCGGAAGTAATTCAAAAAGCATGCCGGGATCAGCTCGTAATCGGAAAACAGATTGAAGGAGGACACTCTATGTTTCAGCTATTAGCAACCCATCCAATCCATCCAACGGGAATGAAGCTGCTCCAAGAAGAGGCGGTTGTCCACATTCTTAGTGAAAAGACGCCGGAAAAACTAAGAGAAGAGGCACAGGAGAAAGACGGCGTGATTAACCGCATCGGGAAAATAACTAGAGAACTGATTGAAGAAAATCCCCAGTTTAAGTTCATAGGGCAGCTTGGTGTGGGGATAGATTCTATCGATATGCAAGCAGCTACTGAGCAGGGGATCCCCGTGGTTTATGCCCCGGGGACCAATGCAGAGACAGTTTCTGAACATATAATTGCCTTGCTCCTTGCCTTGGCCAAGGATCTCAAGCAGGCTGATCTTAACCTGCGCCGGGATAACTGGAACTACCGGGACCAGGTTACATCCATGGATATAAAAGGGAAGACCCTGGGTATTGTGGGCTATGGCAGCATCGGCAAGGAGGTGGCCAAAAAAGCAGATGCTTTGGGCCTCAAGCTGATTGCCTACAGTCGCAGTCAAGGTGATTTCGGCCCCTGCACGCCTGTTGATAGCCTCAATGATCTTTTCCGCCAAGCGGACTTTGTCTCCTTAAGCGTTCCCAGCAACGAAGAGACCAAAGATCTGGTAGGAATTGAACAACTGAAACTGCTGGGCGAGAAAGGATATATTATCAACTGCGCCCGGGGGCCTGTCTTAAACCAAGACGATCTTACCTTGGCCTTGAAATCCAAGATTATCGCCGGGGCCGCCGTAGATGTTTATAGCACGGAGCCGCCGCATCTCGGCGATGAATTGTTTCAAATGGAAAACCTCATCGCCACTCCGCATATGGCTGCATTAACCAACGACTGTTTTCAAAGAATGTCCGTCCTTTTGGCCCAGGGTATTCTGGGAGTGCTGCGGGGCGATTTCCCTTACAATATTGCTAATAGGGATGCTCTTATGCGCAATTATTAATCTAAGGGCCGGCCCCTTTAAAGAAGAACACCCCGAAATCAGGAAATGATTTCGGGGTGTTTTGCGTCTCACTCTATTTGGACTTGGAGCTGTGTGTTTCTATTCAATCTCTAACAAATTTGGAAAGCTCCTAGGCGCGTGTTACAATTTAACTGGAAAGTCAGCCAAATGATAAGAAAGTCCTATGGTCAAGAATTAAGATAGCAAATTCTTGAGGGAATTTTACCACACCCGAAATCAAAAATCTGGGGTTCTTTTATAACTTAGGGAAGGCACAGCGAAACGGGACTATCATAAGGCCTAGGTATATAGGCCGTTCCCGCCAAGGTGGTCATTGTATTTGGATGAACACAAAACTATCGCAAATGAGGTGGTGAAATGCCGAAAATTATTTCTTATCCTGGAACGTATCTTTGCGGAATCAATCTTAAAAACTTCTATCCCTGTCACAATTTATCTTTATGCGGAAGATTATTGTCACCGGATTTTATCGCATTATCTGCTTTAACCATAGCTAAAAAGCATAGAAGTGTTAGGGACACAAGTATTGAAGAATTGCGGAGAGGGGGTGCTGCTGGAATTCTAAGCCCAAGAGGACAGGTGCTGTTAAGGACTTCGCCAATGTGTGGGATTGAGCTGCAGTTCGAAAAGGTTCGCAGGCAAATTGCTCCGAATGCTCCCAGCAGGTTATCCTGTTTGTTTGTTGTAGACAATAGCAAGGAAGGTGTTGAAAACATAAAGGAAATGCTGGGACCTAACGTTTTTCTTCTAAAGGTGCGAATACCCGCGGCTATCAGGGTTGCGAAAGCGGATCGTCGTTGGTTCGATGCTTATTGCTCCAACGCTGATTTAAAAAACGTTGAAAATTATTGGTTTTCCCGGGCTTTTAGCCCAGGCAATAGGTGGGAATATTTGATTGATGGAATGATTGAAGCCGTTGATGATAGTCAAATAGAGTACATTAGGAAAAACGGAGCAAAAATTGAATAATAAATTTTTGTTTTCATCAAGGAGTACAGTGCATTTTACGCTGGCTATCGGCCTTAATATTCGCTTTCCGGAGCGGGGATAAGATCATTATATTAATCATAACTAAGAAGTCCGCCGTGCTGAAGGCGGCCGGCTAAGGAAAACTATGGGCCCACTTGCTTTTTTGAAAGGCTAATCTTTTTCAGGGCAGGAACAAAAGAAGCAGAAGAGAAATGCTTAACAATAGTTTAAAGATAGGAGCAGTGGCCATGAAAGAGGAATTTGCAGCTAAGCTGCATGCAGGAAGTAAGGTTGGAAAGGTGATCGGGGTTGTTAGCGGCAAAGGGGGCGTGGGTAAGTCCTTAATAACTTCTTTGTTAGCCGTGGCTTTCAACCGCCAAGGATACAGGGTGGGGGTGATGGACGCCGATATAACCGGGCCTTCCATCCCTAAAGGTTTTGGCTTAGAAGGAAGGGCGCCTGTCAGCAAAGAAGGGATGCACCCGGCTTTAACTAAGAAAGGCATTGCGGTTATGTCCATTAACCTATTATTGGAAGATACAACCGATCCCGTAGTCTGGCGGGGGCCTTTAGTGGGAGGGGCGGTCAAACAATTCTGGTCTGATCTAATCTGGGGCGAGATAGATTATATGCTGATCGATATGCCTCCGGGCACAGGGGATGTGGCCTTAACTATCTTTCAATCCCTGCCCGTAGACGGTATTATTGTTGTTACTTCTCCCCAGGAGCTGGTTTCCATGATCGTGGCTAAAGCGGTCAAAATGGCGGAAATGATGAAAATTCCCGTTCTGGGCTTAGTGGAGAACATGTCTTACTTTGCCTGTCCGGACTGCGGCGGGGAACACGAAATTTTCGGCAAAAGCCACATTGATCAGATCGCTTTGGAATATAATTTACCGGTCTTAGCTAAACTGCCGTTAGATCCTTTAATCTCCCGGATGATTGACGCAGGCCGGGTGGAGGAATTGGACGATTATAATCTAGATCATGTGGCCCAGTTTATTAAATAAGGGGAATTTAAGGTTGAAAGCAGGAAAGAAAGGGCGAAAGGGGAAATTGCCTCAAGCGAGGTGATGTTCAAAATGACCCGGAGAACCCAGAGATCTCCCTGGAAAATCCTGCTTTTAACCTGTCTTTTTATGCTCGTCTTTGCCCTTGTCTTCCAAAGCATTCCCCCCCTGGTAGGCTTCTTAACAGCCTCCTTGGGGATCAGCCATGCCCAGGCCGGGGCCTTAATGAGTTTATTCGGCCTTCCCGGCATCTTCATTTCCATTCCCGGGGGGATCCTGGCGGATCTTTACGGCTCAAAACGGATCGGGATTATAGCTTTAGTGATCACTTCCCTAGGCTCTTTAGCGGCGGCCTTAAGCGGCGGCTTCCCAATTATGGCGCTGGGCAGGATCATCGCCGGAATCGGGGCTTTGACTATTGCCATTGTAGCCCCCCAGATCCTTTCTCAAAGATTCCCGCCCCAAGATTTGGGCAAGGCTATGGGGGTCTTTAACTCCGTGATGCCCTTGGGCACAATCCTCACTTTAAACACCTTCGGCCTTTTGGCGGGGAGCTGGGGCTGGCGGGCTCCTCTGTACTTGGCTACAGCTTATTCTGTTTTGATCCTCTTGGTCTTTGCTTTTAAATTCCCGGAAATCCCTTCAGAAGAAAAACAGGAAAAACCCGATTTTAAAGCCGGTTTTCTTTATCTGCGCAAAGTAAAAAAGGGCGTCTGGCTTACAGGGGGGATTTGGATGATGTACAATGCCGGGGCGATCGCCTTTTTATCCTTCGCCGGCGATTATTACCAGAATTTTTATTCCCCTGCCTATGCCGGCTTTTTAGCCAGCCTGCTGATGATCGGAGCCTTAATTTTAAGCCCCGCGGTGGGCTGGTTTACAGATCACTGCGGGCGGGAAGAGGAATTGATTATCCTAGGCGGTTTAGGCCTGGCCGTTTTATTCTTCCTAGTGCCCCGCACGGAGTTAAACCCTCTCTTTTTAGGGATTTTAATTGGAATCTGCGCGCCTTTAATTCCGGCGCCGGTCTTTTCCCTTTTACCTAACTTTTTGCCCCCTGAGCGCCTGGGCTTAGGATACGGAATTTTATCAACTTTATTGAATCTGGGAGTATTAGCAGGGCCTTTTTTGGTAGGCCTTTTTTACGATCTTTTCAGCAGCTATCAGCCCGGTTTTAACCTCATGTCCCTCTTTTTAGTGGGAACAGCCCTTCTTGCTTGGCGTCTGCGCCAGGCCCGGGCTTAAACCGGGCACCTTCCCCCTTGGGCAGGAAAAAAGGCTTGAAGGTGTAATAAAGAAGGTAAGAGATGTAAGCTTGTTGTTAAGAATAACACAATAGGAGGAGGAAGCCTATGTCCAGAAAAAAGATCATTATTATGGGTGCCGCCGGCAGGGATTTCCACAACTTCAACATCTTTTACCGAGACAACAAAAACTACGAGGTTAAAGCCTTTACAGCTGCTCAGATTCCGGATATCCACGGGCGGAAATATCCCGGGGAATTGGCGGGAAGTCTTTATCCCCAGGGTATCCCCATTTACGATCAAAAAGAGCTGCCCCGCCTGATTGCAGCGGAGAAGATTGAGGAATGCGTCTTAGCCTACAGTGATCTGCACTACCGGAAGGTGATGGAGCTTAGTGCCCTTGTGAATGCAGCCGGGGCCAATTTTGTTCTTTTAGGGCCTCAACAAACTATGCTGGAAAGCAAAAAACCCATCTTGGCCGTGGTGGCCACCAGGACGGGCACGGGCAAAAGCCAGACTTCCCGCCGGATCGCGGAACTGGCCCTGGCCCGGGGTTTAAAAACCGTTATTGTCAGGCATCCCATGCCTTACGGCAACTTGGCGGCTCAAAAAGTACAGCGTTTTGCCGCTATTGATGATTTAGCCCGGCATAAATGCACCATTGAAGAAATGGAAGAATATGAACCTCATTTAGAGCGGGGCAATGTAGTTTATGCCGGCGTAGATTACGAAGCCGTTTTAAAGGCGGCGGAAGACGATCCTAACGGCTGTGATCTCATCTTGTGGGACGGAGGCAACAACGATTTTTCTTTTTACCGGCCTGATTTAACGATTACTGTTGCCGATCCCCACCGGGCAGGCCACGAGCTTAGCTACTACCCCGGCGAAGTTAACCTGCGCCTGGCTGATGTGGTCTTAATTAACAAAATCGACAGCGCCTCCCCGGAAAAGATCCAGATTGTACGGGAAAATACCAGGAAAGTTAATCCCCAAGCAGTTTTAATCGAGGCAGCTTCTCCTTTGAAGGTAGATCGGCCGGAGTTGATTGCCAACAGGCGGGTCTTGGCAGTGGAAGACGGGCCAACCTTAACCCACGGGGAAATGCCCCTGGGGGCGGGGACCTTAGCGGCCCAAAAATACGGGGCGACGGAGATCATCGATCCCCGGGAAGAGGCGGTAGGATCTTTGGCCCAAACTTTCCGAGACTATCCTCATTTAGGGAAAGTGCTCCCGGCCATGGGCTATGGGCCTCAGCAAATTAAGGATTTAGAAGCCACCATTGCTAAAATTGACTGTGATGCCGTAATTATCGGTACGCCCATTAACTTAAGCCGGGTTGTTACAATTAAACAGCCCCAGGTTAGGGTGGGCTATGATCTGCAGGAAATCGGCCGGCCCGATTTGGAAGAAATTTTAGAACCGTTTTTCAACAAGATAAAACCTTAGTGTCTTTAAGAGAGGGGGAGTTTCTTGAATAAAGTCTATTTAAAAGCATCGGAAATCGATTTTACCCGGGCGGATTTAAAAGATAGGCGTCCGCCGGATAAGATTTTAATGTGTACTCCTGATTATTTTGATGTAACTGAGGCGATCAATAAATTTATGGTTACGGCGGAAGGGAAATTAAACCCCGTTGATCGCAACTTAGCCCGCCGGCAGTGGGATTACCTTTTTAGCCTTTACTGGTCCTTAGGTTATGATCTAAAGCTGATCAGCGGCCCTTATGGTTTGGAAGATGCGGTTTTCAGCGCCAATCAAAGCTTTCCCTTTTTAAACCCCGAAACAGGGGCCAAAGAAGTTGTGATGGGTGTGATGAGGCACGCTAAAAGAAAAAAAGAAGTAGCTTACTTTGAAGCTTGGTATAAAAATGAAGGTTATCAGATCCGCCATCTCCGGGAAGGCGCCTTTGAGGCCATGGGCGATGCCCTCTGGCTCCCGGGCAAGAATTTAATTATCTCCGGTTACGGGAGCAGTAAAAATCACCGCACAGATCTGACAGCCCTAGAGCAGTTAAGGGAAATCAGCGGTATCCCCGTGATCGGCATCCATTTAACCCATCCCGATTTTTACCATTTAAATACCGCCTTAAGCTTAATTAGTGAAGAAACCTGCCTAGTTTACCCGCCGGGGGTGGGGCAGGAAGGGCTGGAGATCTTAAGGCTCTTTTTTAAAAACGTAATTGAAGTCCCCCGAAAAGAAGCTTATGGGCCCCATTTGGCCTGCAACGCTTTTTCACCGGACGGCAGGATTGTTTTAATTCAATACAGTGCGGAGGAAACAATTGCCGCCTTGGAAGCTCAAGGGTACTTGGTGCTCAGGGTGGATACTTCCGAATTTATTAAATCCGGCGGTTCAGTTTTCTGCATGAAATTAGAAGTTTACTAATGTCTCAGAGAAAGGAGTTTGGGGAATGTCCAGGGAGGAAATAATTAAGCTTACGGATAAATACAGCGCCCATAACTACCACCCCCTGCCTGTTGTGATTGCCAAAGGGGAAGGGGTTTGGGTTTATGACTTGGAAGGCAGCAAATATTTAGATCTTCTTTCGGCCTATTCGGCCTTAAGCCACGGACACCGCCACCCTAAAATTATTGGGGCCTTAATTGAGCAGGCCGGCAAGTTAACCATTACCTCCAGGGCTTTTCGGAACGAAAGGATGGGCTCTTTCCTGCAAAAACTGTGCCGGCTGAGCGGCTATGAAAAAGCTCTGCCCATGAATACGGGCACGGAAGCAGTGGAAACCGCTTTGAAAGCGGCCCGGAAATGGGGCCAGCTGCGAAAAGGGATCCCGGAAAACAAAGGGGAAATCATCGTTTGTGAAAACAATTTTCACGGCCGGACCATTACCGTGATCAGCTTCTCTTCTGAAAAGCAGTACCGCTTAGGCTTCGGCCCTTATACGCCGGGGTTTAAAATTATCCCCTACGGTGATGCAGCGGCTTTAGAAGAGGCCGTCACCGAAAACACGGCAGCATTTTTGCTGGAGCCCATCCAAGGAGAAGGGGGGGTATTGGTGCCTCCTGACGGATATCTGCGGGAGGTGCGCCAAATCACTAAAAAGCACAACGTCCTTTTAATGCTGGATGAAATTCAAACAGGCCTGGGGCGCACAGGGAAACTCTTTGCTTACCAGCACGAAGAGGCCCGGCCCGATGTCCTTATTTTAGGCAAGGCTTTAGGCGGCGGGGTCTATCCTGTTTCCGCCGTGCTCAGCTCAGCCCAAGTTATGGATGTCTTCACCCCGGGGGATCACGGCTCTACTTTTGGAGGCAATCCTCTGGCCTCTTACGTGGCGGAAGTTGCCCTGGATGTTTTGGAGGAGGAAAAACTGGTTCAAAAATCTAAGGAGTTAGGCACCTATTTCCAAGGGGAACTAGAGAAAATGAAAAGCCCCTTGGTCTGGGAAATCAGGGGCAAAGGGCTTTTAATCGGTGTGGAGATCAAGAAAGAACACGGTCCGGCCAGGCCCTTCTGTGAAAAACTAATGCAATTAGGCCTGCTTTGCAAGGAAACCCATCATCAAACGATCCGCCTGGCACCGCCTTTAGTGATCACTAAAAGGGAAATCGATTGGGCCTTGGAACGCCTGGCTGAGGTTTTAAACTAGTAAAAAACCCCCGAACCGGGGGTTTTTACTTCTCTAGAACCAAAAAACCAGATTTACTTGGGCGCTGACCTCAATTTCGCCGGGGCTGATCACGGTGCTCGCTTCCTCCTTAGCCCCGTAAGCTCGCAAGGCTAGGCTGTCCAGGGCAGGCGCGTAAGTGCCGTACTCTTCCTGCAGGGAGATCAACCCGCCGAGGGCAACTCCGGCGCCGGCGGCCATGACCTCCGCCTTGCTCCGGGCTTGGGCTACGGCTTTTTCCAAGGCCAAAAGCTGCAGCTCTTGTTTATCGCTAAGATCAAAGCGCACGCCTTGGACTTGGTTGGCTCCGGCCTTGACAGCTGCGTCAATAATTTGGCCCACTTGATCTAAGTTCTTAGTACTGATTAAGAGCCGGTTTTGAGCCTGGTAAAGGGTGACGGTTTCTTCCTTGTCCGTCCCCCGGTTAATAACTTGAGTTGTGCTATAAATGTTGTAGCCGCCGGTTTCCAAATCTTTTTTTTCCAAGCCCAGCTCTTGCAGGGCCTCTAGAACAGAAGCCATCCTCTCCGCGTTTTCTTGGGAAGCAGCCTCAGCGGAAGGGTCCTTTGTTTCCACTCCCAGGGTAATTAAGGCCAGATCGGGCCGGCCGCTAATCACGGCCTGGCCGGTCACCCTCAGGCTTCCTTTTTCCCCTTCTTCTGCTGCACCTAAAGCCGCAGTTCCTAAGATTAAGCTTAAAACCAGGAGAATAACAATTGTGTTTCTAGATTTTAAAAGCATCATCATCTTCCTTTCTAATCCTCTTGAACTTCAACTTCCATTGCTCCTTGGAGATTATAAACTATACCATCCTGTTGAAAAGACCCTTGGGCCCGGTAGTGATAAAATCCTGCCCGGCCCGGGGCCTGCAGGGCTAAGGTGAAACTGGCTGCTTCCCCGGAAACCTCCCCTAAGATTTCTAAGTCTAAAATAATTTCCTCCACTAAAAAGGGTTCCTGATCTTCTTCTAAGCGGGTGATGGCCAAAAGGGGCGGTCCTAGCTGCTGGCCTTCCGGGGCTGGGAAAACCTGGAGGGTAAACTCTATTGTTTCCCCCGGCGCCCTTAAAAGCGCTTCTTCTTCAGGCAGGGCGGAAAAACTTCTTAACTGCGGATTTTCTTCCGGTTCCGCCGGCGGGGGCAGGGGGCTTTGAACCGCCTTCAGGAAAAAGGCTAGGATCAAAAGGGCTGCTGCAGCTGTGCCCAGCCAAAACTGTCTTTGTTGCCGCCAAGGCCCCTTAGGCCGCAGCCGGGGGGAAATCCGGGCCCAAAGCTGATCGGCAGATCCGCTCCAGCGGCTGTTTATTTCCAAAGCTTCTTTAATTCGCTTCTCATCGGCCACTGCGCCCACTTCCTTTCTAATTTTCCAGTTGTTTTTTTAAACGCTGCCTAGCCGTATAAAGCCTGGATTTAACTGTGGAAACAGGAAGTCCCAAGGCCGCGCCTGTTTCCGCCTCCGTTAACCCGCTAAAATATTTTAAAAGCAAGGGCAGGCGGTGCCCTTCATCGAGGCTGTTTATGGCCGCGAAAAGCGCCTGCAGGCCTTCTTTATCCAAGGCCCGCTTTTCCGGTTGGAAGAGGCGGTGGGGGTTGGGTTCTTCCCCTTGATAGGGCCGAGGGCCCTGTTCCTTGGCCCGGATCGATTTGTTGACCACGATCTTAGTAAACCAGGGTTTAAAAGGCCTGCCCTCCCGGAAAGAAGCGAGGGAGCGGAAAGCTTGTATAAACGCTTCTTGAACCGCATCTTCAGCACTGGCCCAATTGCGGGTGATTAAATAAGCTAGGCGCACCGCGGCCTCGACATGGAGGCGGAAAATGGTTTCCAAGGCTTCTTCCTCACCTGCTTTTGCTCTTTGTATTAATTCGTTTTCTCTCGGGCTCAAATTCTCGCCCCCTTTAAGGCACCTCTACTTTATATATCCTTCGTGAGGGGCAAAAGTTTATGATTTTAGAGAAATTCTTTTGGAAACTTCCTCCTGAAAACAATGAGGCAGGGCTAAAGCAGGGTAAAAGGGAGTTTTTGCCGAAGTCTGGGAATAATGAAGCTGAGGTGAACGTCTTGGATTTTATGCAGCCCTATCTACAAAAATACGGAAAGTTTTTTCTTCTTTCCACGGCCTTTTTAGTGGTGGAATCCGTCTGCGATCTGCTCCAGCCTACGATTATGGCCCGGATTGTGGATTTGGGGGTGGCCAACCGCGATTTGGATCTGGTCCTCCATTTAGGCACCCGGATGGTCCTTGTGGCGGGCTTGGGGGCTTTAGGCGCCGTGGGCCGCAATCTTATCTCCAGCAATGTTTCTCAGCGCTTTGGGGCTGATTTAAGATCCGATCTCTTTACAAAAGTACAGAGGCTTTCCTTAGAAGGGCTGAGCCGTTTTGAAACCGCTTCTTTAATTACCAGGCTCACTAACGACATCACCCAAATGCAGGAGTTTGTCCACCGTTTAATGCGGGTTTTTATCCGCGCCCCCATCTTGGCCTTAGGCGCCGCTATCATGTCCGTTTACCTCAGCCCTCAAATGGCTGTGGTCTTGGCGGCAGTGATCCCCCTAGCGGGGATTTTAGTAGTTCTTAACCCGCGCCTTGGTTTCCCCTACTTCCGCCGGGTGCAAAAAGCTTTGGACGGGATTAACAGGGCTCTTAGGGAATACCTTTCCGGGGTTCGGGTAGTGAAGGCTTTTAACCGCAGTGCTTATGAGCTGCAACGTTTTGAAACCGCCAATATAGAGGTGGCGGAAAGCACAATCGGGGCCCAAAGGGTGATGGCCTTTTTCTCTCCGGCCATCATTTTGGCAGTCAATTTAGGGATCGCAGCTGTGCTATGGTTTGGAGGCCTTTCTGTTCGCGCCGGCGGTTTAGAGGTGGGCAAAATCATCGCTTTTGTCAATTACATGACCCAGATGCTCCACGGTTTAATGCGCATCTTTATTGTTTTTGCCCGTTTCGTGCGGGCCAGGGCTTCCGCGGAGCGGATTGGGGAGGTCTTGGCGGCAGAAGAGCGGTGGCTGCAGAAACAAGGTCTAAAAAGCGGACCTATCCGGGGGGGCATTGAATTTGAAAACGTTAGTTTCGCCTACGCGGGCAGCACCGGAGAACCGGTTTTAAAAGAAATTAGCTTTCAGTGCTCTCCCGGGGAAACGGTGGGCATTATCGGGCCGACCGGATCGGGAAAAACCACTTTAGTTAATTTAATTGCTAAACTTTATCAGCCTTTAAGCGGTACAATCAGGATCGATGGTCTTGATCTTGCCCGGATGGAAACAAAAAGCCTGCGGGAGCAGATCGGGTTAGTCCCGCAAAAGAGCATCTTGTTCAGCGGCACCGTTTTAGAAAATCTCCTGTGGGGCAATGCCCGAAGTTCCCTGGAAGAAGTGCGCCGGGCCGCCCAAATTGCTCAAATAGATGATTTTATCCAGACACTGCCCCGCGGTTATGAAAGCCCGGTGGGCCGCGGGGGGGTCAACCTTTCCGGGGGTCAAAAACAGCGTTTGGCCCTAGCCCGGGCTTTGCTAAAAAACCCAGCGGTTTTAATCTTAGATGACAGCACCAGTGCCTTGGATGCGGTCACGGAAAAGAAGATTAAGGAAGGCTTGGAAAATTATAGCGAAGCTACCAGAATTTTGATATCCCAGCGCATTACCTCGGTGCTCAGCGCCGATAAGATCTTGGTCTTAGAGCAAGGCCGCGCGGCCGGGTGGGGCACCCATGAGCAGCTTCTAGCTGCTTGCCCCGTTTACCGGGAAATCTATTTGTCCCAAGTCGGGCAGGAGGAGGCGGTATAAATGGCTCAAAAAAATGGGCAGAAAAGGGATGTTCCGCCTTTGCCGAGCATGAGGCCCGGCGGACGCCGGGGGCCCAGGGGCATGCCCGTAGAGAAGGCCAAAGATGTCCGAGGTACGGTACGCCGGCTTTGGCAGTACTTTTCCGGCCAGGGAAGGGCCTTAGGCCTGCTTGTTTTATTAGTGCTGATAGGCACAGGCGCCGGCTTGGCTATTCCTTACTTGATCGGGAGGGCCATTGATTTCTTAAGCCCGCAATACGAACTCAGCCTGTTATCCTTGGTTGTAGGGGCTCTCTTGTTTACTTATCTTTTAGATGCATTAATTCGTTTCGGCCAAAATTATTTAATGGCCTCTGTCTCCCAAGGGGTGGTGCTTAAGCTGCGCCGAGCTTTATTCGCCAAACTGCAGGTACTGCCCTTGGCTTTTTTCGATAAGCACACTCACGGGGAGGTAATGAGCAGGCTGGCCAATGATTTAGACAATGTCAGCGAAGTTGTGGCCCAATCCACAATCCAGCTGGCGTCCAGTACCTTAATGATCGGCGGCTCCTTTGCTTTAATGCTGCTTTTAAGCCCTCTCCTTACTTTAGCCAGCATGATTACGATCCCTTTGGTCTTCTTGGTGGCCAAATATGTAACAGGCAAAACCCGCCGCTATTTCCGGACTCAACAGCGGGTTTTAGGAGAGCTCAACGGTTATATCGAGGAAATGGTTTCCGGGGTTACGGTAGTAAAGGCTTTTAACCGGGAAGAACGGGTAATTGCCGATTTTAATCAAATCAACGGCGAATTGCGGGATGTAGGGGTTAAAGCCCAGGTTTGGTCGGGCTTTTTGATGCCTCTAATGAATGTAATCGGAAATTTAGGTTTTGCTGCCGTGGCCGGGGTAGGCGGAGTTTTAGCCATTAGGGGGCTGGTAACTGTGGGGATCATCGCCAGTTTCCTCAGCTATTCCCGGCAGTTTGTGCGCCCCTTAAACGAAGTTGCCAGTATTTACAACCTGCTGCAGTCAGCCCTGGCCAGTGCAGAGCGGGTTTTTGAAATCCTCGATGAGAAGCAGGAGCCCGCCGATCAGCCCGATGCCCGGGAAATTAGGGCCTTAGCCGGTGAAATATCCTTTGAAAATGTCTCTTTTAGTTACGAAGAGGGGGTCGAGGTCCTTCGGGATGTTTCTTTCCGGGTCCCGGCAGGTTCCAGCCTGGCCATTGTGGGGGCCACCGGTTCCGGGAAAACAACTATCGTCAATTTACTAACCCGCTATTATGATCTTAAGCAGGGCTGCATTAAAATCGACGGCTTAGATCTGCGCCGTTACAAAAGAGACAGCCTCCGCAGCTGTTTTGGCGTGGTTCTGCAGGATACCCATCTTTTTTCCGGCACTGTGGCGGATAATATTCGTTATGGGCGCTTGGAAGCAAGCCCGGCAGAAATTAAAGAAGCGGCCAAATTGGCTAAAGCAGACGGTTTTATCCGCAGGCTGCCCCAGGGGTACAAGACAGAATTAAGGGAAAGCGGCTCCGGCTTAAGCCAAGGCGAACGCCAACTGCTGGCCATTTCCCGGGCCCTCTTGGCCGATCCTAAAATTTTGATCCTGGATGAAGCAACCAGCAGTGTGGATACCCGCACTGAACTGCAGATCCAGGAGGCCTTGGCCCAGCTGATGGAAGGGCGGACCAGCATTATTGTGGCCCACCGCCTCAGTACTATCCGGGATGCAGATCAAATTTTACTCTTGGACCAAGGCCGGGTGCTGGAAATGGGCCGGCATGAAGAGCTCCTGGCCCGCCGAGGCGCTTATTACCGCCTCTATTCCAGTCAATTTACGGATGCGGGTTAATTTTTTCGGCTTGGCTTAACTTTGGAGTTTTGAACTTCATAACCGATTTTGGTGATTGCCTCTTCGATCTCTTCCAATGAAATCCTCTCTTCCAGGAAATTAAGCCTAACCCTGCTGGAATTGAAGAGGACTTCCACCGATTCCTGCTGAACGCCGCTGAGTTTTTTTAGGGCACCCTCGATTTTTTGCAGGCAAGAGGGACAGGTTAAAGTCTCCAATTGAATTGTAGCTGTTTTCATTTTTCATTTTCCTTTCTTTAATCTTTATTTGGACTAAGAAGAACCCAAATCGTAGCGCAAGAGCCTCATGGCGTTGAGGATTACCGCTAAAATGCTTCCTTCGTGGACCAGCATGCCTAGGGACATATTAACCCAGCTGCCGAAGAGAAGGCCGCCCAGCAAAATCAGGACAACTCCCAGGGCTAAGGCCACATTCTGCTTCATGTTCCTGGATGCGGCCTTACTTAGGCCCAAAGCGTGGGGTAAACGGCTGAAATTGGAATTAATCAGAACAACATCGGAAGTTTCAATGGCCGCATCGGTACCGCCTCCCATGGCAATCCCTACCTGGGCCAGGGCTAAAGAAGGACTGTCATTGACACCATCGCCTACAAAGGCCACCACTTGATTTTCTTTTTGAATCAGTTTTTGAACGTAGGCGGCCTTTTCCTCCGGAAGCATGTTGCCCCAGGCCCCATCCAGGCCCAGCTCCCTGCTTACCAAATCAACAGTGCCCTGGTTGTCGCCTGAGAGCATAATTAGGTTTTGTACACCAAGTTTTTTTAGTTTCCTAAGATCCTCTTTGATGCCCGGGCGCAGTTGATCCTTAACGCCCAGCAATATTTTCAGTTCTCCTTCCACAGCCGTTAAGATTAAGGAGTTGCCGTTTTGTTCCATTCGGGCTAAATCGGCCTTCATTTCTGGTCTGAAGGGGATCCCAACCCTCTGCATTAAAGCGGCGCTGCCCACAGCAACTTTCTTGCCCTCAACTAGGGCTGTAATTCCCTCGCCCTTTATTACTTCCGTTTGGGAAACGGGAAAGAGATCCGTTTCTCCAACGGCCGCCAGGACTGCTTGAGCCAAGGGGTGATCGGACTGTTTTTCCACACTGGCCAGGTAAGAGCGGGCCTCTTCTTGAGCATCTCCGTAAGCCTTCCAGGCGGCAACTGTTGGTTTACCCAGGGTCAAAGTCCCGGTTTTATCAAAAATCATCGTGTCTATCCTGCTGAAATCGCTGATTACATTGCTTCCTTTCAGCAAAATTCCCCGGCGGGCCCCATTTCCAATCCCCGCTACATGGGAGACGGGTACTCCAATTACCAATGCCCCGGGGCAGCCCAGAACCAGGATAGTGATGGCCAATTCCAAATCCTTGCTGAAAAGCCAGGCCAAAAAAGCTATAAGCAGTACCCCCGGTGTATAATATTTAGAAAATCTATCGATAAAACGCTCCGTTTCCGATTTGGAATCCTGGGCTTCTTCCACCAGCTCAATAATTTTGCCGAAGGCGGTGTCTTCCCCTACCTTTTCCGCTGTAATCCGCAGGGTGCCGTTGTCTAAGATCGTACCGGCATAAACCGGGCTTCCTTTTTCTTTGAAAACCGGGAGGGACTCGCCGCTGATGCCGGCTTCATTCACACTGCCTTCTCCGCAAAGGACTCGGCCGTCAACGGGTACTTGCGCCCCGGTTTTTACAAGGAGGACATCTCCTACTTCAACTTCTTCCACACTTACTTCAGCGAAATCGCCGTCTGCCCTTAATTTCCAAGCGCTTTGGGGAGCCATCTCCGTCAACTCTCTAATTGCGGAACGGGTTTTATTCAAAGTGCGCTGTTCTAAAAAAGCACCGAAGAGGAATAAAAAAGTGACTAGGGCCGATTCTTCAAAATTGCGCAGGATAAAGGCGCCTGTGACGGCCACAGTTACTAAAACCTCAATACTGACCACTTTCACCCTTAAAGCTTGATAAGCTTGGATGGCAATGGGCGCGCCGCCCAAAAAGGAGGCGATGATCAGGGCTCCTTGGAAGAAAACCAAACTGCCCCCGGCCCACTTGGCGCCGAAGGCCGCGATGATCAGCAGGGCAGAGCTGAGGATAATTTTGTTTCTGTTCCTAAGCAGATAACGTTGGATTGCGTTCACCCACTTTCTATCTATGCTCTGCTTAAAGCGCCTTTAGTTTAGCATGCCTTATTCCGCAAAAAAATGATCCGGATCAAATTTTTAAAGGATTTTAGAAAAAACCCCCTGCCTAAGTTTTTCCGGGCGGGGGATCTGGAAAGAATAAAAAAAGGCGGGGTATATGACTCCGCCTTAAATTTAGAAGAGGACTTTCGGAAATGCTTACGCTTGAATTCGGGGATCCATAATATCGCGGAAAGCATCGCCGATTAGATTCCAAGAAAGGACAAAAAGGACAATTGCGGCCCCGGGCCAAACTACCGTGTACCAATATTTTAAAGGTTCTCCGGGGGAGCCTAAAACCCAATTGCGGGCAAAACTGATCATCTGGCCCCAGTCAGCATAGCCTTCCGGCGCCCCCAGGCCTAAAAAGCTGAGGGTGGCCGCGGTGACTACAATGGAGCCCATGTTCATGGAGGCTTGAATTAAAACCGGGAAGATAGTGTTAGGAATAATATGCCTGACCAGGATGGCCGGGTGAGAAACCCCTCCGGCCCTGGCGGCCATGATATACTCGTCTTGTTTGACTTGGAGCACACTGCCCCGGATTAAACGGGCGTAGCCGGTCCAACGGAAGAGGACCAGAGCAATAATGACCTTATCCAACCCCCGGCCTAAAACGGCGGTAATTACGATGGCCGCAATCAGGAAGGGGAAGCTCATGAAAACGTCAACAAAACGCATAATTACTTCGTCAAACTTACCTCCGATATAAGCGCTGACGGAGCCAATTAAAACACCGAGGAGGCAGGAGAGGCCCGTTACAATCAAGCCTACTTGGAAAGCTGTCCTGGTACCCCAGATAATCCCGTAGAAAACATCATATTTGCCCTGGGTCAGCCCCATGGGGTGCTCCTTAGTGGGGGGCGACGGTGAAGAACCCCAGCCGAAGCGGGGCACTCGGTAGGGCTCGTTTTTATGCTCTTCCAAGGTCGGGGCGATCCAGGGTGCAAAAAGGGCAATCAGCACAAATCCCAACAAAAGGACTAAACCGATCATAGATAAGGGATTTCGCAGTAATTTTTTTATAACCATTCCACTTTCACTCCAATCTGACCCTGGGATCGATAAAGGCATAAAGGACATCCACTATCAGGTTGGTCACAACCAGAAGCAAGCCGTAAAAAAGGGTAGTGCCTAAAATTAAAGTATAGTCCAATTGCTGAGCACCTGTAGCGGTTAAAAGCCCGATCCCTTTGTAATCAAAGACAGTTTCGACAATAACCACGCCGCCTAAGAGCCCCAAAACCATGGAGCCGGATACGGTGGCCACGGGAATGAGGGCATTACGTCTGACATGGCGGTTGACTACCACTTTTTCCCCCAGCCCCTTGGCCCTGGCCGTGCGCACATAGTCCTTGTTTAGAACTTCTAACATGCTCGATCTGGTAATTCTTAAAAGATAGGCCCACCACAAGTAGGAAAGAGTAATGATGGGGGCTGCCAAATGGCGCAGGGCGTCCAGGAAAATATCCCAACGCCAGTTTAAGATGGCATCAACGGTATTCATCCCGGTGTAGCGGACGAAATCACCCGTTAGGACAATGGTATCCGCCCACATGGAAAGCCTGCCCGGGGGAAACCAGCCTAAGACGCCGTAAAAAATCATCAGCATAATTAGTCCAAAAACAAAGTCCGGCAAAGACCAGCCGATAATGGCAAAGGTGCGGCTGATGTGGTCCAAAGGTCTGTTATAGTGTTTGGCGGAGATGGTCCCTAACCAAATCCCGCCGAAAATTACGGGGATAATAGAAAAGAGCGCCAATTCAATTGTGGCTGGAAAACGTTTGGAAATAGCTTCTGTGACCCTCATATTCGCTGATTTTGAATAACCTAAATCGCCCTTAAGCAAATTCTTTACCCAGTTAATATAACGGATATGGGCAGGCTGATCCAGACCGTATTTACGGACCAAATCATCAAGGCTTTGATTTTTCAATTCTTCGGGACTTTTAATATAAGCACTAACCAGCTGATAGGGGGTCAAAAAGGACATCACAACAAAGACCATCAAGGTGACCCCGATTAAGACTATTGGTAAGAACAACAAACGCCTGGCGATAAAGGTTAACATACTGCTCTACTCCTTACCGACTAGATTAAGGGGAGAGGGACTGCCAGGGCAGTCCCTTCCGCCTTTAATTGACTTATTTCACTTCTTTGTAGACAGAATAGAAGTCGAAGTTGGCGCTCCAGGCTGGGCTGTAGTGGAAATTCCGGACCCAGTCCCGCATGACTCTGTGGGTGGTTTCTTCCACATACGGCATGCCGATGGCCAAATCAACATAACGCTTCTGCAGCTCGAAATAGATTTTTTCCCTTTCCTCGGGGTCGGTGGCCTTGATGCCCGCATTGACCAAGTCATCGAATTCTTCTTTGGCCAAGTCAATCAAACCCTGCCCGCAGTAGCCGGCAAAAGTTCCATCGGAGTGCATGTAAGGAACCGCGAAGTTGTGTGTATCAGGGAAGTCCATCAGCCAGCCGATAATGAAAATCGGTAGGGAGGAAGAGCGCAGTTTATCAAGCATTGTAGCCCATTCCATGCTGACTACATTCACCTTAAACTTAGGATTGATGCTTTCGATATTGTATTCCAAGATCTCTAAAGCAGTTTTCCGCTGGTCATTACCTGTGTTGTAGACAATGCCGACTTCGAATCCTTTTTCCCAAACTTCGCCGCCGAAAGCCTTTTTAAAGTGCTCTTCAGCTTTAGCCAGATCGTGGGTGTAGTACTCTTGGTCCAGGTTAACAAAGGGCAGGATCTGGGGGATGGGCCCTTTGGGAATTACCCCGGCGCCTTCCGCCACTTCGTTCAGATATGCTTCGTAGTCAAAGGAGTAGTTAAAAGCTTTACGGATATCCACGTCAGCAAAGAAATCGCTGGGAATACCGTTGCCGTCCAGCTTACCGCTGCCGACTAAGTCTTCATTGCCCTCGGTGGGGATAGTAAAGCTGTAGAAAAGAACAGTGTTTACTACCTGAGGCAGGCCTTCGATTACGACTACATTGTCCAGGCTGCGGACTTGATTCAATTCGTCTTTGCCTACGTAAATGCCGTCGGCATCGCCGGCTTGAAGCATCAGCAGGCGGGTGCTTAATTCTTTAATGTCTTTGATAAAAGCAGTTTTAATTTTAGCAGGACCCTGCCAGTACTCGTCAAAGCGGCTGAAAATAGTTTGGTTGCCGCTTTTATCCCAGGTTTCCAGTTTAAAGGGCCCGGTGCCGTTGGCTTTATCGTAGCAGGTCATATCTTCCAGGGCCAGATCATACCACTGGGACCAAGTCTCAGGATCTCCGTCCCAAGCACCGTTAGCTATCATCCACTCTTTGTTTAAAATCGCTCCCCAAGAGCCGCCTTTGGTCAAGATGTTAATAAAGGGCGGGTAAGGGGTGGCCAGGTGAAAGACCACGTCGTTGCCGTCCACTTCGATTGTGGCTGCAACCAAATCGTAGGCGCGGCGCAGAACCTCGGCATCAACTTCATCGATTTCCGCAAAGTCAGCGGGGCCGCCGGCCATTTCTATAACTTTGGCCATGGTCTGCACATCCAAGAGGGGTTCTAAGAACATCCACATGGGACCGCCGGCCGGATCCGAAAGCATATTCCGCAGAAAAGTATAGCGGACATCCTCCGGGGTCAAAACAGCACCGTTATGGAATTTAACACCCTGGCGGATGGGGACCCTGATCGTAAGCCCGTCTTCGGACATAAGGCCATTTTCCACCGAAGGGACCTCAGTTGCCAACATGGGGCCTAACTGCTCTAAATCTCCGTCAACGTATTCAAAAAGAGTATCGTAGACCTGATGAATGACTTCGCCGCTGGCGGTGTCATAAGCGGCTGCCGGATCTAAGGTCTGTGGTGCTCCCGCGCCCCCTACATAAACGAAAGTTTCAGGATCAAATGGCGCTCCGAAAACAGAAGCGGACATAACAACGATTAACAACAGAACAAAAACAACTTGATACTTCGCTTTCATGCTTTTCCTCCATTCTTTTTTTGCCTAAAGGCATTTATAGCTTGAACTTGCCGGTGTCTAAGCGGTTTCCCCCGGGAAAACACCGTTCAAGTTTAGCTTCTGAGCATAATGACAAGCTGCCAAATGGCCGCCTTCGCCCGCGGGGCGGAGTTTAGGGCTTTCTTGGCGGCAGAGCTCGGTAGCATAAGGGCAGCGGGGATGGAAATGGCACCCCTGCGGCGGATCCGCGGGACTGGGAACATCCCCTTTGAGGATAATTTGCTCTCCTTTAATATCGGGATCAGGTTCAGGGATTGCAGAAAGGAGAGCCTCGGTATAAGGGTGTTTAGGCTCGCTAAAGAGGAGTTCCACCTCGGCCATTTCCACAATCCGGCCCAAATACATTACAGCCACCCGATCGCTGATATGCTGGACAACCGATAGATCATGGGCTACGAAAAGATAAGTTAAGCCGAATTCCTCCTGGAGATCGTCTAAAAGGTTAAGCACCTGTGCCTGCACAGAGACATCCAGGGCGGAAACGGGCTCATCGCAGACCACTAAAGAAGGATGTAAAGACAAGGCCCGGGCGATGCCGATCCTCTGCCTTTGTCCTCCGCTAAATTCATGGGGGAAGCGGTTCATATGGGCGGCTCCCAAGCCAACTGAATTTAAAAGGGCTTCCACCCTTTCATACCTTTGCTGCCGGTTTTTAAGGCCGTGGGCCCGGAGGGGTTCAGCCACTATATCGCGGATCCGCATCCTGGGATCCAAAGAAGAGAAAGGATCCTGGAAGATAATCTGCATTTCCCGGCGTAACCCGCCGATGGTTTTGGAATTAACATCCAGCATCTTGCCCTTCACTTGAAGCTGGATTCGGCCGGAGGTGGGTTGAATTAAGTGCAAGAGGCTCAAGCCGGTAGTGGTTTTGCCGCAGCCGCTTTCACCTACCAGTCCTAAGGTTTCCCCGCGGCGCACTTGAAAACTGACGCCGTCTACAGCCTTGACATAACCCGCCGTACGGCGGAAAAGGCCTTTAGTGATGGGGAAATATTTCTTTAAATTATTGACAGTTAAAAGCACATCTTTGTTTTTAGCAGCAGCCATTTTTAACTAACCCCCTTTCCCTCCGATTCGTAATGCCAGCAGCGGACAAGATGATTATCCCCCATATCGATTAAGGGCGGTTCTTGGACACATTCCTCTGTGGCCAGGGGGCAGCGTTCCCTGAAACTGCAGCCGGCGGGAATCTCCCTTGGATCGGGGACAACGCCTTTAATAGGTACCAGCCGTTTTTTCCGCCTGCCCAGTCTAGGGATGGAATTCATCAACCCGACAGTGTAGGGATGGGCTGGATTGTGAAACAAAGTACGCACGTCGGCATACTCCACTATTTTACCCAGGTACATCACCGCCACCCGATCACAGGTTCGGCTGACAACCCCTAGGTTGTGGGTAATCATCAAAATCGACATTTTATACTGTTCCTGCAGCTGGCGGATTAAGTCCAGGATTTGAGCCTGGATGGTTACGTCTAAAGCAGTGGTAGGCTCATCGGCGATCAAAAGAGTGGGATTGCAGGATAAGGCCATGGCAATCATAGCCCTCTGGCGCATACCTCCGCTCATTTGATAAGGGTATTCTTTAACCCTTTGGGCAGGGCTGGGGATACCCACGTTAGCCAGCATTTCCTCCGCCATTTTCCAAGCCTGCTTTTCGGTTACTTTTTGGTGGAGCATAATAGCCTCCACAATTTGGAACCCGATGGTGTAAACAGGGTTAAGAGAAGTCATGGGTTCTTGGAAAATCATGGCGATTTCATTACCGCGGATTTGGCGCATTAAAGAACCGGTGGGATTTTGTTTAGCCAAATCTAAGACGCCTTGTTCTTGGCGGAACAAAATTTGACCGGAATGAATATGCCCGTGGGGTTTGGGTAAAAGCTGCATGATTGACATGGCTGTAATACTTTTTCCACAGCCGCTTTCGCCCACAAGGCCCAGGACTTTTTCTTTTTCAATCTGGAACGAGACACCGTTTACGGCTTTTAACAGCCCTTCATCGGTGGAAAAATAAGTGTGCAGGTCATTTATCTGCAATAGAACGTTTTGTTCTAGCTGCAAACCTGCACGTCCGTTTCTTCTTTCCGCCTGCTTTCCGGCAGATGCGGTACTATCCATTGTAGTGACCTCCAAGTAGAGAACCAAAAAAGATACTATTCTGCTGTATTTTTCTTTCAATTGTACAACCAAGCCCCTGCTCTTGTCAATAGTAAAAGAGTGCCTTGGTTACGATGTTAGTATTTTTTATTAAAAACGGGCACGTTTTGCCGTAATCTAAACAAAACCTACGCTAGGAAACGGGATTTCGGGGCAGCTGCCTTCAAGCCTAAATGGCGGGGGAATACGCTTAAAGTTTTCCTCAAGATGTCTTTAATGCGCTGCGGGTAAAATATTTTCGCCCTTATTTTAAGAAAAGCACTTCGGTTTTACGTTCTGTGAAAATGTCAGTAAAAAAGCCCGGTTTTGTGCCGTGAAAATATCACCCCATGAAATGGGGCGGGGCAAAAGCCCCAGGGGCTAAAGGGATACGATGATATAGATGTCTTTACCACCCCGGGCTGGTGATGAATCGAACAGGGCTTCCAGAATTTCTCTGTTTGACTCTTAGATGCTTTCAAGGGTAATCCCCGCTGGGCCCGAACCGTTATCGCAGCTTCGCGGGGTGAAGAAATATGTTTGCCGTCTTGCATGACCCGGTGGAATGGGCCTAACAGGAAAAGCCTTTTCCAGCGGGAAGTGTACGTTGTTTTTTGGTGCAGAGAACTGCTGCAAGGTTCACATCACTATTGAGCCTCTGAAAGTTGTTGTCCGGGTTTTCCGATTTAACGGCAAATAGTTCATTTAATTTATCGATGTATCCGAGCAAAAAGTCATTTGCAAGATTTCCCAAAGTCGTTCTATGCGGCCCTTTGTTTGTGGAGATTATATAGCTGTGCAGAGGCGTGTCCGCGGCGCCGAACTATTAGAACGGAGAGGCATCGGGCTGGAGCATCAAACCTTCTTGGGGCTCGCAGTAGCGGCTTTGGTTAAGGTCCGAAAGCAGTTCTTTGCAATGGATAAAATTTGCTTCTGAGTATTTTTTCATCTTCTTCAATGCGATAATTTGGTTTTTGGTCTCGTCTTGAATAGCGTGAGCGGGTTTACGGCCTCTATTTTTGTGAATGATGAACGCGGCTCCGTGTTTTTTTACCCCTTTCTTAAGCCTAAAAACCTGGCGTTCACTGAGGTCTAGTAATCCTGCTGCTTCCTTGACGGTAATGTTCTTGGCAATGGTCTGGTCTATGACTCTCAGTTTTTTCATTTCCTGTTGAGTCAAGTTAAATGTCTCCTCTCTCATAACTGACATTTTATCAGAACAGACCTAACATGACATTATCATAGAACAACTATTTTACAAAAAAATAGCTTGACAGGGGAAGAGCCGCGTGGTATTATCATGAAAATCGTAAATAAAAAGGCTTGTCTGGGGTAAAACCGCAGCCAAGCGGAATCTTTTTAAGGGAAAAGCAGAGCATATTTTGGCTGAAATACTTTAGTCTAAAACCTGACAGCATCTTCTCTTCTGCTGCCGGCAGTGTTTTACCGGCCCTTGAAAGGTATTTCAGTATGCTTGGGAGGTGCCCGGGGTGAAAAGCCCGGGTTTTTGTTTTAGAAAGGGGGAAAAAGCTTTGGGAAAGAAAAAGAACAAGATTTATATCATTGATGTTACCAACCGGGATGGAGTGCAAACTGCCAACATAGGTCTTTCCAAATTTGAAAAAACCATGCTTAATTATTATCTGGGGAAGATGGGAATTTACCAAAGCGAATTTGGTTTCCCCGCCCTAGAGCACGAATGGAACTATCTCAACGCCAATTTAGAACTATCCAAAAAAGGGGCTTTGGGGGATTTGATTCTAGCCGGCTGGACCCGGGCCGTGGCCGGGGATGTAAAGATTGCAGTGGAAAAGACTGGAGTGAAGCATTTAAACCTTTCCATTTCTACTTCCCAAATTATGACCGATGGTAAATTTGGAGGCAGGATCAGCCGGGAAGATGTGATTAAAATGATGGCGGAAGCGGTTGCTGCTGCGAAAGAAGCGGGTATCGAAACAATAGGCGTTAACGCCGAAGACGCTTCACGCACAGAATCCTATACCGGAGATCGCCGCTACGACGAAGACTACTTAATCCGGTTTGCCCGGACCGCAGTTGAACACGGGGCAGATAGAATTAGATATTGCGATACTCTAGGCTACGATCGCACAATTTCCATTTATGACAGC
The DNA here is from genome assembly GCA_012518645.1 of Bacillota bacterium. Lineage (GTDB taxonomy): Bacteria > Bacillota > Limnochordia > Darwinibacteriales > Darwinibacteriaceae > JAAYRS01. The sequence goes on along the minus strand of JAAYRS010000071.1, from coordinate 649 downwards.
GTGAAAAGGATTGCGGAAGCGGTTCAGGTCCCCATTGAACTGCACTGCCACAACGATTTGGGCTATGCCGTGGCCAATTCGGTGGAAGGGGCCATGGGCGCCATCGAAGCCGGTGTTGACGCTTATATCAACACTACTGTAAACGGGATGGGGGAACGGGCCGGCAATGCTGATATGGTCTCGGTGCTTTTGGCCTTGACTAAATCCCGGGGCATGCAGGATAAAGACATCCTGGATCCGAAGGTAGATCTAACAAAATCTTGGAAAATCTGCAGTTATGCTGCTACCGCTTTCGGAGTCCCCATTCCTATTAACCAAGTGGGGGTAGGTTCCAACGCCTTTGCCCACGAATCGGGCATCCATGCCGATGGAATGCTAAAGAACCGGCAGAATTACGAACTGTATTCCCCGGACGAACTGGGGATCAAAAATTCTGAACTGAAGAAGCTGGGCCGCATCATTACCACCGGAGAATACGGCGGTTCTAAAGGGCTGCGCCATGTTTACGATGCGTTGGGGATCGATTTGGAAAATGAGGGTGAAATTTTAACACTTGTCCAGTACGCTAGTGCCCATAACCAGCGCCCTCTGCTAGAAGACGAGCTTAGGTTTATTGCTCAATATCCCGCCGAGGTTGAAAAAATTCTTA